>NZ_LATD01000196.1 GCF_000981895.1 Streptomyces odonnellii
TCCGTCTCCCCCGACACGAACACCCCGCCCAGCGCCGTCACCCGCTCCCGCATCCCCACCAGACCGTTGCCCCCGCTCGGCAGCCCCGCGTCCTGCGCGCCGCCGTCCGAAGGCCCGTTCTCCACCTGCATCGCGATCTCCGACTCCCGGTGCGCCAGCCGGACCATCACCTTCGCGCCCGCCGCGTGCTTCAGCACATTGGTCAGCGCCTCCTGCACCACGCGGTACGCCGTCTGCTCCACCTCCGGCGCGTACGGGCGCGACTCCCCGTGCACCGACAGCTCCACCACCATGCCGGTCTCCCGGGACTGCCCGACCAGCGCCTCTATGTCCCCCATACCGGGACCGTCCTCGGCCGCCGCCGCTGCCGCCGCGGCAGCCGCGCGCGCCACCGCCGCCAGCGGAACCGCCGGCGAGAACGCCTGCGCCGGACCGTTCGCACCGGCCGCGCCGTCAGCGCGGTCCCCCGCCACCGCCTTGCGCGCCGCCGCCTGCTCGCCCGCCCGCAGCACCCCGAGCATCTCCCGCAGCTCCGTGAGCGCCTGCCGCCCCATGTCCCCCACCAGCGCGGCGTTCTTCACCGCCTTCTGGGGGTCCTTCAGCGCCACCGCCTGCAACGCCGCCGCGTGCACCACCATCAGACTCACCCGGTGCGCCACCACGTCATGCATCTCGCGGGCGATCCGGGTCCGCTCCTCCGTACGTGCCCACTCCGCGCGCTGCTCAGCGCGGTCGGCCAGCAGCGACAGCTCCTGCTCCAGGCTGTCGGCACGCTCGCGCAGGCTCTCCATCAGCCGCCGTCTCGCGCCGACGTACAGCCCGAACAGCACCGGCGGCGCGGTCAGCCCCACCGACATCAGCACCGCGACCACGGGCACGTACCAGCGCGCCGAGTCGAAGTTCGTGTCGACGACGTTCTGCCGGGTCCGTACGAAGGTGACGATCAGCGTCCCCACCAGCGACATCCCGGCCAGCGCGCCGATGATCCGGCGCGGCGCCTCCGAGGCGGCGAGCGTGTACAGCCCGACCAGCCCCATCAGATAGCCCATCTCCGCGGGCGTGATGGCGATCGAGACGAGCACCACGGCGAACGGCCACCGCCGCCGCACCAGCAGCACCGCCCCGGCGAGCAGCCCGAAGACCACCCCCACGGGCACCGGCAGCACGGCCGTGTCCGCGAACCGGACCCCCTCCAGCGCGCACTCCAGCGCCGATACGACAGCGAGCCCCACGTCCAGCACGACACTCCGCCACCGCCCCCACCACCACAAGCCGCGGGAAGTCACTCCCGCGGCCTGCTGCTGCGCCCCCGATGTGGTCATGCCTCCCACCCTACGGTCGCCCGCACCCCATTTTCCGGTGACCTCCGACGCACAGAACGCCCCGCAACACCCCGTAAACCTCCCCCGACCCCCCGAACTCGTGAATCACTGCATCGCGTCGAGGGCACCTGGTACGGCATAGTGTTGGGTGCCGATTGGACACCGTAGTCAAATGTCCAATTTGATCCCCCGTGGTGTAATTGGCAGCACTGTGGCTTTTGGTGCCATCTGTTCGGGTTCGAGTCCTGACGGGGGAGCCGCGCCCCTGTTTCATGAGTTCCGGGTCCCGACCCCACCGGTCGGGACCCGTCCTCGTTTCTGTGCTGAAACCCCCCGGTATCCTGCGGTTGTCCACCACTCGAAGCCGAAGGGCATTCCCGTGAGCGCCAACCATCCCCGAGTTCTCGGCTCCGCTCGAACAGGGGAGACCCCGCTGGCAGCCGTCGTCGTTCTCGCAGCGGGTGAAGGGACCCGCATGAAGTCGAGGACTCCCAAGGTCCTGCATGAGGTCTGCGGGCGGTCGCTCGTCGGACATGTCGTGTCCGCGGCCCGCGAGCTGGGGCCCGAGCAGCTTGTTGTCGTTGTCGGGCATGCCCGGGAGCAGGTCGAGGGACATCTCTCCGCCGCGTACGAGGGTGTCCGCACCGCTTATCAGGCCGAGCAGCACGGCACCGGGCACGCGGTACGGATCGGGCTCCAGGAGCTCGGGGGGGTGCTCGACGGGACCGTGGTCGTGGTCTGCGGCGACACCCCGCTGCTCACCGGCGCCACACTCAACGCGCTCGCGGCGGCCCATGCCGCCGACGGCAATGCCGTGACGGTGCTGACCGCCGAGGTGCCGGACGCGACCGGGTACGGGCGGATCGTCCGGGACGGGGTGAGCGGCTCGGTCACGGCGATCGTGGAGCACAAGGACGCCACCGAGACGCAGCGCGCGATCCGGGAGATCAACTCGGGGGTGTTCGCGTTCGACGGGAAGCTGCTGGCGGACGCGCTGGGGAAGGTCCGCACGGACAACAGCCAGGGCGAGGAGTATCTGACCGACGTGCTGGGGATCCTGCGCGAGGCCGGGCACCGGGTGGGGGCGGCGGTCGCGGCCGATCACCGGGAGATCGTGGGGATCAACAACCGGGTGCAGCTCGCCGAGGCGCGCCGGCTGCTGAACGCGCGGCTGCTGGAGCGGGCGATGCTGGCGGGGGTGACGGTGGTCGACCCGGCGTCGGTGTTCGTGGATGTGACGGTGACGTACGAGCAGGACGCGGTGGTGCATCCGGGTACGCAGCTTCTGGGGTCCACGCATCTCGGCGAGGGCGCCGAGGTGGGGCCGAACTCGCGGCTGCGGGACACACAGGTGGGCGCGGGCGCGCGGGTGGACAACACGGTCGCGGACGGCGCGGTGGTGGGCGAGGACGCGCTGGTCGGTCCGTACGCGTATCTGCGGCCGGGCACCCGGCTCGGGGTGCGGTCAAAGGCCGGCACCTATGTGGAGATGAAGAACGCGACGATCGGCGAGGGCACGAAGGTGCCGCATCTCTCGTATGTGGGGGACGCGACGATCGGCGACTTCACGAACATCGGTGCCGCGAGTGTCTTCGTGAACTACGACGGGATGCGGAAGCACCACACGACGATCGGGTCTCACTGCCGGACGGGTGCGGACAATATGTTTGTGGCGCCTGTCACGGTCGAGGACGGTGTGTACACCGCCGCGGGGTCGGTGATCACCAAGGACGTTCCGGCCGGTTCGCTGGCCGTCGCCCGGGGCCAGCAGCGGAATATCGAGGGCTGGGTGGCCAGGAAGTGGCCCGGGAGCGCGGCGGCCGAGGCTGCCGAGGCGGCTCGTACGGCGTCGGGTGACGCTGAGAGCGAAAGCTGACCGGAAACAGCGGCGCCGTTCTCGGCGTACCGTGATATCTGCACGATTCGGCTGGCTCGCATGGTTTCGCGCGGGTGCAGCGGCCATCAACACGTCTGAGGAGACAGTGCTGTGACCGGGATCAAGACGACCGGCGAGAAGAAGCTGATGCTCTTTTCCGGCCGCGCCCACCCCGAACTGGCCGAGGAGGTAGCCCATCAACTGGGGGTGGGGATCGTCCCCACCAAGGCATTCGATTTCGCCAACGGTGAGATCTATGTCCGCTATCAGGAGTCGGCTCGTGGCGCGGACTGCTTTCTGATCCAGAGCCACACGGCCCCGATCAATAAATGGATCATGGAGCAGCTCATCATGATCGACGCGCTGAAGAGGGCTTCGGCGCGGAGCATCACGGTGATCGTCCCGTTCTACGGATATGCCCGCCAGGACAAGAAGCACCGGGGCCGGGAGCCGATCTCAGCCAGGCTGGTGGCGGATCTGATGAAGACGGCGGGTGCCGACCGGATTCTGACGGTGGATCTGCACACGGACCAGATCCAGGGCTTCTTCGACGGTCCGGTCGACCACCTTTTCGCGCTGCCCGTGCTGGCGGACTACGTGGCGGCGAAGGTGGACCGCTCGAAGCTGACGGTGGTGTCGCCGGACGCGGGCCGCGTACGGGTCGCGGACCGCTGGTGCGACCGGCTGGGGGCGCCGCTGGCGATCGTCCACAAGCGGCGTGACAAGGATGTCGCGAACCAGGTGACGGTCCACGAGGTGGTCGGCAACGTGACCGGCCGGGTGTGTGTGCTGGTGGACGACATGATCGACACCGGCGGCACGATCTGCGCGGCCGCGGAGGCGCTGTTCGCCCATGGCGCCGAGGACGTGATCGTGACGGCGACGCACGGTGTGCTGTCGGGTCCGGCCGCCGACCGGCTGAAGAACTCGATGGTGAGCGAGTTCGTGTTCACGAATTCGCTGCCGGATCCGGGCAATCTGGATCTGGACAAGATCACGGTTCTGTCGATCGCGCCGACGATCGCGCGGGCGGTCCGTGAGGTCTTCGAGGACGGTTCGGTGACCAGCCTCTTCGAGGAGCAGGCGTAACACCTCCGGACACCTCCGGAGCGACACGGCCTTCGAGGCCGGTGCTCCCGGGCCAGCGGCTTCCGGACGGATGGCTTCGGGGTCGGCGGCTTCCGGGCCGGTAGATCGATTTCTGGGGCGGCCTCCCCGCCGGGTAGACTCACGGAGTTGCTCGGCGAGGGAGGCCGCACTGTTCCGGTGCGGCGGTCCGTTATCGGCGCGCTCTTCGTAGCAGGCCTGTTATGGCCGGGTGACGGTCGATTTCCGGCCACCTTGTGTTCATCCCCTACGAGGAGTGCAGCCATGGCTGAAGTGAAGATCAGCGCCGAGATCCGTACCGAGTTCGGCAAGGGCGCCGCCCGCCGTACGCGTCGCGCCAACAAGGTCCCCGCGGTCATCTACGGCCACGGCGCGGACACCGTCCATGTGACCCTGCCGGGCCACGACCTGATGATGGCGCTGAAGACGGCGAACGCCCTGATCGGTCTGGACATCGAGGGCCGCAAGGAGCTGGTGATCCCGAAGGCCGTGCAGCGCAACCCGCTCAAGGGCTTCATCGAGCATGTCGACCTGCTCGCGGTGAAGCGCGGCGAGAAGGTCACCGTCGAGGTGGCCGTGCACACCGAGGGTGACCTGGCGCCGGGCGCGAACCTGCTGGAGCACGTCCTCAGCACGCTGCCCGTCGAGGCCGAGGCCACGCACATCCCGGACTCCGTGACGGTCTCCATCGCGGGCCTGGACGCGGGTGCTTCGGTGCTGGCGAAGGACATCCCGCTGCCGTCGGGCACGACGCTGGCCGTCGACGAGGACACGGTGGTGCTCCAGGTGCTGGCCGCGCAGGCGGAGGAGCCGGCGGCCGAGGGTGCCGAGGGCGAGGGCGCCGGCGAGGGCGCGCAGGCCTGATCCGTACGCTGTTCCCCACGGGGTGGCGGGCCACAAGCCCGGCCACCCCGTACTCATACGCCCCGGATCCGTGTACGTGTACGAGGAGACGCAGCCGCGATGACGACTGGTGCCGATGCGACCGATGCCAATGCCCCGTGGCTGATCGTGGGCCTGGGGAATCCGGGGCCGGAGTACGCGGCCAACCGGCACAACGTCGGGTTCATGGTGGCCGATCTGCTGGCGGCCCGGATCCGCGGCTCGTTCCGGCGGGCGCAGAAGGCCCAGGCCACGGTGATCGAGGGCCGGATCGGCCCGCCGGGTCCGGCCGGCCGCCGGGTGGTGCTGGCCAAGCCCGCCTCGTACATGAATCTCTCCGGTGGCCCGGTCAACGCGCTGCGGGACTTCTACAAGGTGCCCACCGAGCGGATCGTCGCGGTCCATGACGAGCTGGACATCGACTACGGCACGCTCCGGCTGAAGCTCGGCGGCGGCGACAACGGCCACAACGGGCTGAAGTCCATGACGAAGGCCATGGGTCCGGGCTATCACCGGGTGCGGTTCGGGATCGGCCGGCCGCCGGGCCGGATGCAGGTCGCGGACTTCGTGCTGAAGGACTTCTCGGCGGCGGAGCGCAAGGAGCTGGACTACTTCGTGGACCGGGCGGCGGACGCGGTGGAGGCGCTGGTGCTGGAGGGGCTGGAGCGCGCCCAGGGCACGTACAACTCCTGATCACGGCCTCAGTACCGGCCGGCGGTCATCCGACTCCCGACAAGTCCCGCATTCCCGGACGTTCCCCGGCCACGAGTTGACCGAGCGCGTTCCCATGGCCAAGGATCCGGGCCTATGCGCCCTATGAAGCGGAAGCGGAGCAACTCCGACCGCGTGCTGTCGTTCGGCCGCCAGGCGGGGATGGCCTGTGTCGCCCTGCTGCTCCTTGTCGCGGGCGTCTGGTCGTCCTGGGGCTCGGCCCAGCATGTGGTGCTCGCCAAGGGCCGTGAGCACGGCACGCTGACGGTCACGGCCTGTGCGGACGAGAGCTGCACCGGGCGCTACGACCCCGACGGGCCGCAGGGCCCGCGGACCGGGATGACGATCGGGCAGTCGGTGGCCGTCAAGAAGGGCGGCGAGTTCCCGGTGGTGGTGAAGCCCGGTACGGACGAACTGGTGCGCACGGGCACGCCCGGGCTGCTGTACGCGTGGGTCCCGCTGGGCGGGGCGCTGCTGCTCGCCTCGCTGGTGATCGGCGGCGGGATGGGGCTGACCCGGACGGCCTGGGGGTCGGCGCTGGCGGGCGGGGCGCTGCTGGTGGCCGCGTTCTTCGCGGTCTGAGCGGCTGGGCCCCGTACCCCCCGTACCGGCGGCACCGTACTCGTACACGTACGAGAACCGCCGCGCTCCGGAAGCCCGGAGCGGGGCGGTCTCGATACGGCGATACGTGATCCCGGTACGGCGGTCCCGACGCGTACGGCCCGTACGGTACGAGCCCGTCAGCCGGTGTTGCGCAGTCCGGCCGCGACCCCGTTGACCGTCAGCAGCAGCGCCCGCGCGAGCAGCGGGTCCGGGGTCTCCTGCCGCTCCGCCGCCGCGCGCTGGCGGGCCAGCAGCGACACCTGGAGGTAGGAGATCGGGTCGAGATAGGCGTCCCGGATCGCGAAGGTCTGCTGGAGGACCTGGTTCGAGTCGAGGAGCTGCTCGCCTCCGGTGATCCGCAGGACTTCCCGCACGGTCAGCGCGTGCTCGGTCTCGATGTCCGCGAAGACGTGCTTCAGTTCGTCCGGCACCAGCGTGTCGACATAGTGGCGGGCGATCCGCAGATCGGTCTTGGCGAGGGTCATCTCGACATTGCCGAGGAAGTTCCGGAAGAAGTGCCACTGCTCGTACATCTCGTCGAGCACCGTGGCCGGTCCGGCCTCGCGCAGTGCCTTCAGCCCGGAGCCCACGCCGTACCAGCCCGGCACGATCTGCCGTGACTGGGTCCAGCCGAAGACCCAGGGGATGGCCCGCAGCCCGTCCAGGCCGGCACCCGAGTCGGGCCGCCGGGAGGGGCGGGAGCCGAGGTGGAGGTCGGCGAGCTGGTCGACGGGGGTGGAGGCGAAGAAGTACGCGGGCAGGTCCGGGTCCTCGACCAGTCTGCGGTACGCGGCGTGCGCGGCGTCCGAGACGGTGTCCATCGCCGCGTCCCAGCGCGCCAGTGCCTCGCCGGACTGGCGGGGCGCGGTGTGCAGGGCGGACGCCTGGAGGGTGGCGGCGACGGTCAGTTCCAGGTTCTCCCTGGCCAGGGAGGGGATCAGATACTTGTCGGAGATGACCTCGCCCTGCTCGGTCACCTTGATCTCGCCCTCCAGCGTGCCCCAGGGCTGGGCGAGGATCGCGTCGTGCGAGGGGCCGCCGCCGCGGCCGACCGTACCGCCGCGGCCGTGGAAGAGCCGCAGCCGTACGCCATGGCGGTGGGCGACATCGCGCAGGCGGCGCTGGGCCCGGTGGATCTCCCACTGGGAGGTGGTGATGCCGCCGAACTTCGACGAGTCCGAGTAGCCGAGCATGACCTCCTGGACATCGCCGCGGAGCGAGACGAGCCTGCGGTAGGAGGGGTCGGCGAGCATCTCGTCGAGGATGACGTCGGCGGCGCGCAGTTCATCGGTGGTCTCCAGCAGCGGGACGATGCCGATCTTCGCCCAGCCGCCGTGCAGATCGATCAGACCGGCCTCGCGTGCCAGGACGGCCGCCGCGAAGACGTCGTCGGCGCCCTGGCACATGGAGATGATGTACGACTCGATGACCTCGGGGCCGAAGCGCTCGAAGGCCTCCTTGACGGTGTGGAAGACACCGAGGGTCTTCTGTCCGGCGGCGTCGAGCGGCGCCGGGGTGGGCGCCAGGGGCCGGCGCGAGCGGAGCTCCTTGGCGAGGAGCTTCCGCCGGTAGTCGCGCGGCATGTCGGTGTAGCGCCAGGACTCCTCGCCGAGCCGGTCGAAGAGCTGCCCGAGGGCGTGGTGGTGGGCGTCGGCGTGTTCCCGTACGTCCATGGTGGCGAGCTGGAGTCCGAAGGCGGCGAGCGTACGGATCGTACGGTCGAGGCGGCCGTCGGCGAAGAGCCCTCCGCGGTGCTCGCGCAGCGAGGTCTGGATGAGGGTGAGGTCGTCGAGCAGCTCGGCGGTGCCGAGGTAGTCGCGGCCGGGCTGGTGCGGGGTGCCCTTGGCGAGGCGCTCGCGGGTGTTGACGAGCTTCTGGCGGATGCAGGTCGCCTTGAGGCGGTACGGCTCCTCGGCGTTGAGCCGCTTGTAGCGGGGGCTGATCTCCGGGAGCCGCTCCAGGTCGGTGCGGAGCGAGCCGAGCAGGTCCTCGGTGGCGCCGGTGTAGCGGATGGAGTTGGAGAGCTGGCCGCGGAGCTGGTCGACGAGTTCGAGGGCGTCGCCGATGCCGTGCTCGTGCTGGAGGATCAGCACCTCACGGGTGACCTCGGGGGTGACGTTCGGGTTGCCGTCGCGGTCGCCGCCGATCCAGGTGCCGAAGGTGAGCGGGCGGGTGCCGGGCGGCAGTTCGACACCGACGCGGTCCAGTTCGCCGACGAGGTCCTCCAGCACGTCGCCGACGGCGCCGGCGTGGAGTTCGTCCAGGTAGTAGATGGCGTTACGGGCCTCGTCGACGGGCTCGGGCCGTACGACACGGAGTTCGTCGGTCTGCCAGATCAGGTCGATGGCCTCGGCGAGCCGCAGGTCGTGGCGGCGCCGGTCGGAGGCGATGACGGGTGCTTCGAGGAGTTCGGCGACACGGCGGAGCTTGTTGAGGACGGAGCGGCGGGCCGCCTCGGTGGGGTGGGCGGTGAAGACGGGCCGTACGTTCAGGTTCCTGACGGTCTCGCGGAGGTGCTCGGGATCGGCGTCCTTGAGCCGGTCGGCGGTACGGGCCAGGAGTCCGCCCTCGGCGGCGCGCCGCTCGCGCATCTCCCGGCCGCGGTGCACCTGTTCGGTGACATTGGCGAGATGGAAGTAGGTGGAGAAGGCGCGCACCAGCCTGGCCGCGGTCTCCAGGTCGGTGTCGCCGAGGAGTTCGGCGGCGGCTTCGCCGTTCTCGCGCGTCAACGCGCGTACACGCTCTACGAGCTCCAGGAGCTCGGGGCCTTCCTGCCGTACGAGGGTCTCGCCCAGCAGGTCACCCAGGCGGCGGATGTCCGAGCGGAGCTCCGCGCTGGCGGATGGGGTCTGGTCGGCACTGCTCACAGGTGCGGCTCCTTGCAGTGTTTGAGCACGTCTGGAGGTTTCTGGAGACTCAGACCGCCCGGCGATGACCGTCCGGCGATCGGCGGTGTCGGTCTGGCGGACCGCGCTGTCCGACGTCCACCAGGATAGGTGCCCTTCGCCTGGTGTTATCCACAGCCCTCTTGTCGCGGCGTTCGGCACTGCCATACTTACGATGCCGTAGGTTACGCACCCGTATCGAGGTTTCCGCTCCAGTTTCTCCCAGTAACTGCCAGTTCCTCACCCCAGGCCCATTCCTCACCCCAGGGGACCCCAATGACCACACCCCCCGATGTGATCGAAGATTCCTCCCTTCCTCCCCAGTCCGCCGACGGTGCCCCGCTGCCCTCCGCCACGCTCGGCGGGGACAGCAAGGGATCCATCGAGCAGATCGCTCTCCTGCTCTTCATCGTCATTCCCTTCCTCGCACTGCTGGCGGCGGTGCCGCTGGCCTGGATGTGGGGAGGGGTGAGCTGGCTCGATCTGACGCTGATGGTGGTCATGTACTACATCGGCTGCCATGGCGTCACGATCGGCTTCCACCGCTATTTCACACATGGTTCGTTCAAGGCGCGGCGCCCGCTGCGGATCGCGCTGGCCGTGGCCGGTTCGCTGGCCGTGGAGGGCCCGCTGGTGCGCTGGGTGGCGGACCACCGCAAGCACCACAAGTTCTCGGACGCGGAGGGCGATCCGCACTCGCCCTGGCGGTTCGGCGAGACGCTGCCGGCCCTGCTGAAGGGGCTGTGGTGGGCGCACATCGGCTGGCTGTTCGACGAGGAGCAGACGCCGCAGCACAAGTACGCGCCGGATCTGATCAAGGACCCCGCGATCCGTACGATCTCCCGGCAGTTCGTGCTGTGGACGGTCGTCTCGCTGGCGCTTCCGCCGCTGGTCGGCGGGCTGGTGACGATGTCCTGGTGGGGCGCCTTCACCGCGTTCTTCTGGGGTTCGCTGGTGCGGGTGGCGCTGCTGCACCATGTGACGTGGTCGATCAATTCGATCTGCCACGCGGTCGGCAAGCGGCCCTTCAAGTCCCGTGACCGGTCGGGCAATGTGTGGTGGCTGGCGGTCCTCTCCTGCGGCGAGTCGTGGCACAACCTGCACCACGCGGACCCGACGAGCGCGCGGCACGGAGTGCTCAGGGGACAGGTCGATTCGAGTGCCAGGATCATCCGCTGGTTCGAGCTGCTGGGCTGGGCGTCCGACGTGCGCTGGCCCTCCGCTTCCCGTGTGGACTCGCGGCGCAAGAGCGCAGTCGCCAAGGCATGATGGGCACCGTGGCGACCGACGGCAGTACCAGCGGCAAGGGCAGCACCGAGCAGGGCCGGACGACCGGCGCCCGGCGCGCCCGCAGGGTCCGGATGACCGGTGCGGAACGCCGCGAGCAACTGCTGGACATCGGCCGCACGGTCTTCGCGGAGAAGGGTTTCGAGGCGACGTCGGTGGAGGAGATCGCGGCGAAGGCCGGGGTCTCCAAGCCCGTCGTGTACGAGCACTTCGGCGGCAAGGAGGGGCTGTACGCGGTGGTCGTGGACCGCGAGATGCGGCAGCTGCTGGACATGGTGACGGGCGCGCTGACCGCCGGGCATCCGCGTGAGCTGCTGGAGCAGGCCGCGTTCGCGCTGCTCGACTACATCGAGACGTACACGGACGGCTTCCGCATCCTGGTGCGCGACTCCCCGGTCGCGCAGTCCACGGGCACGTTCGCGTCGCTGATCAGCGATATCGCCACGCAGGTCGAGGACATCCTCGGCATGGAGTTCAAGGCCCGGGGCTTCGACCCCAAGCTCGCCCCGCTGTACGCGCAGGCACTGGTGGGCATGGTGGCCCTGACCGGCCAGTGGTGGGTGGACACCCGCCGCCCGAAGAAGTCGGAAGTGGCGGCCCATCTGGTGAACCTGGCCTGGCACGGCCTGGAGAACCTGGAACCGAGGCCGCGCCTGATAGGCCACCGGAGGGCGTGAGCGGGGGGGCGGGCGCGTCAGCCGTTGCGGGTGCGGTCACTCATTGTGATGAGGTCGGCTGATTCCGCCGTGCGGCGAGGCTGACGGGTCGAGCATGTGCCTCATGGAAGAACCCCTGCACGAAGCGTGGCCCGAGGCGCCGTACGTGCTGCCTCAGCCCCCGGCCGACGGCTGGACGGTGGACGACCTGTTCACGCTGCCGGATCTCCCGCCGCACACCGAGCTGATCGACGGAAGCCTGGTCTTCCGCAGCCCTCAGCAGGATTTCCATAGCGTGATGGTTGACCTGCTGACCTCCGGCCTGCGCCGGACCGTCCCCCCGGTGATGGAGGTCGAACGCCAGATGACGGTAATCCTCGACCGCCGCAACGCTCCCGAGCCGGATATATCGGTCGTCCGCGCCGCGGCAGCCTTCAGCCTGGAACAGACCAGCTTCTTGGCGGCCGATGTGCTCCTCGCCGTAGAGGTGATCTCGCCGGACTCAGAATCCCGCGACCGTGACACCAAGCCACGGAAGTACGCGGCCGCAGGTATCCCGAACTACTGGCTGGTCTATATGGACTGGACCAACAGACTTCCGGTCGTACGCGTCTATGAGCTGGACCCGCTGTCCAAGACGTACACGCTGACGGGGATCCACCACGACCGTCTCAAGACCGGTGTCCCGTTCACGGTCGACATCGACATCACTCTGGAAGCGCTGAACCGACTCTGACCCGGTCGGCGGGCTTGTGGGCCACGGCGAAGATGCGGCGGAACGGGAAGACCGTGCCGTGCGGGCCCGGTGGGTAGGCCTCGCGGAGCAGGGCGCGGTATTCCGTGGTGAACTCCTCCGTCGCCTGCTCGTCGCCGTCGAGCGCGGTGAGGACCGGGCGCAGAGCCGTGCCCTTGACCCAGTCGAAGACCGGGTCGTCGCCGGTGAGCTGCTGGATGTATGTCGTTTCCCAGACGTCCACCGCGCAGCCGAGGGCGGTCAGGCGCGCGAGGTAGTCGGCGGGGTCCAGGACGGTGTCGGCGGGGCGCTCGGGGCCGCCGCCGAGCCGGTCGCGCCAGCGCGGGGACGCGCACAGTCCGGCGAGCAGGGTGTGGCTGGGCGAGGTGAAGTTGCCGGGGACCTGGAAGGCGAAGGTGCCGCCGGGCGCGAGACCGTCGATCCAGGCCGCGAAGGAGTCGGCGTGGCCGGGCACCCACTGGAGGGCGGCGTTGGAGACGATCAGTCCGTACGGTTCGCCGGGCGCCCAGTGCGCGAGATCGGCGGCCCGGAAGTCCATCGCCCCGCCGCCCGCGGTGGGCCCCGCGTACTCCTCGCGGGCCCGGTCGAGCATCTCGGGCGAGTTGTCGAAGCCGGTGATACTGGCGGCGGGCCAGCGTTCGGCGATCAGCGCGGTGACATTGCCGGGGCCGCAGCCGAGGTCGGCGATCGCGAGCGGCCCGGTGCCCGGCCCGCCGTCGCCGCCCGGCAGGCCGGGGATACGGGCCAGCAGGTCCAGGAACGGGCGGCCGCGGAGGCCGGAGTGCCGGAGGTACTGGGCCGGGTCCCAGATCGGTGCGGACGGTGCGGAGTGCATGGTCGGGCCCCTGTCACGGTCGCGGAACGGCCCGCCGGAACCGGCTCACGGCCTGCCCTCGGCGGTCGTACCCCAGCCTGCAACGGCGCATCTCTTGACGTCAAGAGACTTCACATCGAGGGACCCTCTACACTGATCGTCATGGAGGACGAGGTCGACCGACTGGTAGCGGCATGGCGCCGGGAGCGCCCCGACCTCGACGTGGAACCGCTCGAGGTCCTCAGCCGTGTCAGCAGGCTGGCCCGCCATCTCGACCGCGCGCGCCGGATCGCTTTCTCCGAGCACCAGTTGGAGCCGTGGGAGTTCGACGTACTGACCTCGCTGCGGCGCGCCGGAGCACCGTACCAGCTCTCCCCCGGGCAGCTTCTGACCCAGACCCTGGTCACCTCGGGCACGATGACGAACCGGATCGACCGGCTGGCGAAGAAGGGCCTGGTCGAGCGGCTGCCGGACCCCAGCGACCGGCGCGGGGTGCTCGTACGCCTCACCGCGGAGGGCCGCGACCGCGCGGACCAGGCACTCGCCGGCCTGCTGGCCCAGGAGCGCGCGATCCTGGGCGAGCTGTCCCGTACGCAGCGGCACGAACTGGCGGGCCTGCTACGGCAGTTGACGGCGCCCTTCGACAACGTACCGAGCTAGGCCGTGTCAGACACGGCCTAGGGCGCCGGACGGGCCGATGTGCTGCGTTGTCGGCCCGTCCGGCGATTCCCGGTCAGCCTGTCGAGGTGGCGGGCTGGGCCGCCAGGCTCACCGGGCCCACTCCGGCCCGGCGCGCCAGCGCCACCGCGGCCAGGGTCGAGTGCACGCCCAGCTTTCCCAGCACGTTCTGCATATGCGTGCGGACCGTGTGCGGGGACAGGAAGAGCCGCTCGGCGACGGCCTTGCGCCCCAGTCCCGCGACCATGCAGCGCAGCACCTCCCGCTCGCGCGGCGTCAGCGACTCGACCAGCCGCTCGCTCTCCGTACGGTGCTTGCGCGCCGCCGTCAGCTCCCGCAGCACGCCCGTGAGCAGGGCGGGCGGCAGATGCGTCTCGTCGCGCAGGACGCCCCGCATCACGGCGAGCAGCCGCTGGAGCGAGCAGTCCTTCGCGACCCAGCCGGACGCGCCCGCCTGGAGCGCGAGCGCCGCACGGCGCGGATCGTCCCGCTCGGCGAGCACGACCGTACGGACGGACGGCTGACCGGAACGGACCCCGGCGACCAGCGAGATGCCGTCGACCGGCACCGCCTCGCCGCCGTCCGGCACCGCGCGCGGGACCGGCACCTGAACCGGTCCGCTCGCCGTGCCGCCGCTCGCCGTGGCGCCGGCCGCCGCCAGGCTTCCGGCCGCTCCCGCGACCGTGCCGAGGTCGGCGTCGACGAGCATCACATCGAATCTGCGCCCCTCGGCCGCCGCCCGGTCCAGACAGCGCAGCGCGGCGGGCCCACTGCCCGCCGCCGCGACGTCCACATCGGGCTCGGCCGCGAGAGCGGCGGCGAGCGACTCGGCGAAGATGCGGTGGTCGTCCACCACCAGAACCCGGATACGTACCAATGGACACCCCCTGAAGGCGGGGAGCGGAAAGCGCGGGCACGGCGCCCGGTGTGCGGTGGTACGTCAATGGCACGGCCGCCGCCGTGTGATGACCACTACCCCGCCCCGGGCGTCGTACCCGACTTGACTCCACCCCTGAACAGCACCGGCCCCCACCGGTGCTGTGCATCAGCGTACGGGCGTGGGCCCGGGGCGGAAGGAATTTCGCAGAACTTGAGGCGAATCGGCACGCCGGGCCATGAACCTGTGCCCTCGGTGCCCGGCGGCGAGTGCCGGGCCTAGGCGGCGAGCGGTGGACCGACCACCGGAGCACTCAGTGGACCCGGCCCGGCCGAAGAGTCCTCAGGCCAGCCGTCGTGCGCCCGTGGACGGGGTGGCCGGGAAGATCCGGGGCGGGGTGAAGGACGACGACTCGAAGGCTTCCGTGACCGACTTCGTGATCTGGTCCGCCGCCGACTCCTCCGTCAGGACGATCGCCGAGCCGCCGAAGCCGCCGCCCGTCATACGGGCGCCCAGAGCGCCGGCGGCGAGGGCGGCGTTGACCGTCAGATCGAGTTCGGGGCAGGAGACCCGCAGGTCGTCGCGGAGGGAGGCATGGCCCTCGGTCAGCACCGGGCCGGCCGCGCGGAGGTCACCGGCGTCCAGCAGCGCGATGGTCCGTTCGACCCGGTGGTCGTCGCTCACCACATGGCGGACACAGCGGCGTACCTCCTCGCTCTCCCCGGCCCCGGCCAGCCGGTCCAGCGCCGCGGGCAGTCGCGCGTACGGGATGTCGCGCAGGGCGCGCACTCCGAGCGCCCGCGCGCCCGCCTCGCACGCGGCGCGCCGGGCCGCGTACGCGCCGTCCCCGAGCGCGTGCTTGACCCGGGTGTCGACGACCAGCAGCCGGAGCCCCTGGGCCGCCAGGTCGAACGGCACCTGGCGCTGGGAGAGATCGCGGGTGTCCAGGTGGAGCGCGTGTCCCTCGGTGCAGCACGCCGACGCCATCTGGTCCATGATCCCGCAGGGCACCCCGACGAACTCGTTCTCGGCGCGCTGTGCGAGCACCGCCAGCTCGGGTCCCGTCAGGCCCAGCCCGTACAGATCGTTCAGGGCCAGCGACGTCACCACCTCCAGCGCCGCCGAGGACGACAGCCCCGCGCCGGTCGGCACGGTCGAGGCGAGATGGACATCGGCGCCGGTCACCGGATGCCCGGCCGCGCGCAGCGCCCAGACGACACCGGCCGGGTACGCGGCCCAGCCGGTGTCGGAGCGCGGTTCGAGAGCGTCGATGTCGAGCTGGACCACGCCCTCGGCGACATCGGCCGAGTGCAGCCGCAGGATCCGGTCCGTACGGCGGGAGACCGCGGCGACCGCGCGGTGCGGCAGCGCCAGGGGCATCACGAAACCGTCGTTGAAGTCGGTGTACTCCCCGATCAGGTTGACCCGGCCCGGGGCCGCCCACACGCCCTCGGGCCCGGCCCCGTACAGCCGCCGGAATTCGTCGGCGACGCCGACGGCACCGTCGGCGCCCATGGCGCCACCGCTCTGTTTCACTCGGTCTCCCTCACTCGTGGCGCGCTCTCACGCCCGGCCGTCCCTCACTCCGTGGAGTCCCCGTGGGTGTCCCCGCGCCGCGCGAACGCCCACGCGTCCGCGACGATGCCCGCCAGATCGGCGCGGCTCGGGGTCCAGCCCAGACGCTGGTGCGCCGCCTCGGCGGACGCGACCAGGACGGCCGGATCGCCGCCGCGGCGCGCGGCCATGACCTCGGGGACCGGGTGCCCGGTGACCTTCCGTACGGTCTCGATGACCTCGCGGACCGAGAACCCGTTGCCGTTGCCGAGGTTGCAGATGAGGTGTTCGCCCTCGACGGCCGCGTCCAGCGCGCGCAGATGCGCCTCGGCGAGGTCCGCGACATGGATGTAGTCGCGTACGCAGGTGCCGTCCGGCGTCGGATAGTCGTCGCCGTACACGGAGATCGACTCGCGCCGGCCGAGCGCGACCTGGAGGACCAGCGGGATCAGATGCGACTCGGGGTCGTGCCGCTCGCCGCAACTGCCGTACGCGCCAGCGACGTTGAAGTAGCGGAGCGAGACCGCCGCGAGGCCGTGCGCCGTGCACTCGCCGCTGATCATGTGGTCGACGGCGAGCTTGGTCGCGCCGTACGGGCTGGTCGGGGCCGTCGGGTCGGACTCGGTGATCGGTGTGGAGACCGGCTCGCCGTAGGTCGCGGCGGTGGAGGAGAAGACCAGCTTGCGCACCCCGGCGGAGCGCATCGCGGCGAGCAGCGCCATGGAGCCGCCGACATTGTTGTCCCAGTACTTCTCGGGCCTGGCGACGGACTCGCCGACCTGCGAGGAGGCGGCGAAGTGCAGCACCGCGTCGTACGAGGAGTCCAGCCACTTCGCGGCGTCCTGGATCCGGCCCTCGATGAAGGCGGCGCCGGCCGGGACCCCCTCCCGGAACCCGGTCGAGAGATCGTCCAGCACGGTCACCTCGTGCCCGGCCTCCAGCAGATGTGCGGCGACCACGCTGCCGACATATCCCGCACCGCCCGTGACCAGGTACTTCTTGTTCACTCGCTCGCTACCTCTCGCAATCGCTCGGCCGCGGCCTCCGGCGGCACGTCGTTGATGAACACACTCATGCCGGATTCGGAACCCGCGAGGAACTTCAGCTTGCCGGAAGTGCGGCGAACAGTGAAAAGCTCAAGGTGAAGTGCGAAGTCGTGGCGCCCGGCGGCCCGGAACGGCGCCTGGTGCCAGGCGGCGATGTACGGCGTCGGCGGTTCGCCCTCGCCGAAGATCCGGTCGAAGCGCTTCAGGAGTTCCAGATAGACCCGCGGGAACTCCGCGCGGGCCGCGTCGTCCAGCTCCCGCAGGTCGGGGACCCGGCGCGTGGGGTAGAGGTGCACTTCGTACGGCCAGTGCGCGGCGTACGGGACGAACGCCAGCCAGTGCTCGCCGGTCAGCACCACCCGGCCGCCCCCGGTCCGCTCGCGTTCGACGAGGTCGTCGAAGAGATTGCGGCCGGTACGGGCCCGGTGCTCCTCCGCCGAGCGGAGCATCAGGGTGGAGCGCGGGGTGACGAAGGGGTACGCGTAGATCTGCCCGTGCGGATGGCCGAGCGTCACGCCGATCTCCACGCCCCGGTTCTCGAACGCGAAGACCTGCTCGACCTGCGGCAGACCGGCCAGTTCCGCCGTGCGGTCGGTCCAGGCGTCCAGCACCAGAGCGGCGCGCTCCGCACCGAGGTCCGCGAAGGAGGCGTTGTGGTCGGAGGTGAAGCAGACGACCTCGCAGCGGCCCGAGTCCCCCGCGAGGGAGGGGAAACGGTTCTCGAACACGGCGACGTCATAGGCGGAATCGGGGATCTCGCTGAGCCGCCCGTCCCGGGAGGGGCAGAGCGGGCACTCGTCGGCCGGCGGGTGGTACGTACGGGCCTGGCGGTGCGAGGCGATGGCGACCGAGTCGCCGAGCAGCGGGTCGTGACGGATCTCGGAGGAGGTCGCGACGGGCCCGAGGGGCCTGAGGTCGACGGCGTCGTGCACGGCGTCGTCGCGGGAGTCGTAGTAGATCAGCTCACGGCCGTCGGCGAGCCTGGTCACCGTCTTCTTCATCGCTCGCCCTCCACCACACCCCGCCCAACAGAATCCAACACAACAAATCACAAACCAACAGCCGCGTCAACGTGCCGCAACCCGGCGGCAAAAGTGCAGGTTAATGCAGGCAGGGTGAGCGGGTCATACGGATGTTGACGGCAACGAGCCACAAGGAGATACGCCACAAAAGGCAACAGACGGGCTATGGACAGACGGCAGGCCTGACCACAGGCCTGCCGGCAGACCGGACCGCGGGCGCCTCAGGACGCGCGTCAACGGGTGATCAGTGCCCGTCCGGGCCCTGCGGGTCGCCGGGGACGGCCCGGTCCAGCAGCCCCGTACGGGCCGCCAGCGCCGCCGCCTCCAGCCGGGAGCCGACCCCCAGCTTCATCAGGACCCGCTGCACATGCGTCCTGGCCGTACTCGGCGCGATCCCCATCCCGGCCGCGATCAGCCGGGTGTCCTCGCCCTCCGCGACCCGTACCAGCACCTCGATCTCGCGCGGGGTCAGCATCCGCAGCAGCCGCTGTGCCTCGTCGTCCGGCTGCGCCGCCGGGTTGAGCAGCTCGGTGAAGGCGCCCTGGAGGAGCTGCGGCGCCACCGCCGTCTCCCCCGCCCGCGCCTTGATCATGGCCCGCTCCACGCCCTCTATGCGCTCGTCGTGGCGCACATAGCCGGAGGCGCCGGCCGCGAAGGCCGCGGCGATCCCGCGCGGGCTCGGCACCGGACCGAGCACCACCACGGCCACCTGCGGCCGGTCCCGCTTGATCCGTACGATCGGGTCGAACGCGCCCGGTTCGGCCGGCGCCGCGGTGCCCAGCAGGCACACCTCCGGCGCCCTGCTCACCACCAGTTCGGCCACGCCCGCCGTGGGCGCCGCCGCCGCCAGCACCCGGTGCCCGCGCAGCTTCAGTGCCGAGGCGAGCGCCTCCGCGAGCAGTCGGTGGTCATCGACCACCATGAGCCGAACGCCCATAAACGAAAGCCCCCATCACCACGGAAAACTGGCCCCCCGGCCTCCTGCCCCGGCAAGCTACACGCTTGTTCGACATCGCGCGCCCCCTACTCCTGAGAAGCCCCCCGGATTGCCGAATTCCCGTCCATTCAGGACTAGGGCCCTGTCCGGCGGCCCGAGGCGCTACGGAGCGGGCCCCGGCCCGAGGCGTGTACCGCCCACGGGCCGGGGCCCAGCACATCGCGCCGGCGCGCTACTCCGTACTGCGCTACTTCGTACTGAACGAGACGGCGAGGTACGACTTGTCGTCCAGGGTCGACGTCGACGGCTTGCTCAGCATGGTCTCGGAGATGAACATCCGCCCGCCCCCGTAACGGATCTCGGCGTAGTCCGCGGAGAAGCTGGTCTCCATGTCCCTGATCGCCTCGTCGGCCGGATTGTCCATCAGGACCGTCTCCTTGAAGGAGGCGCCGTCGATGGAGATGATCTGGCCGCCCTTGTCGTACGGAGGCACCTTGTACGCGATGATGTTGCCGCCGTCCATGCGCAGCGGGAACATCGTGTAGCGGTCGCCCGCGTCGGCGCGGTCCGAGGTGTTCTTGCCGGTGGCGAGGTCGAAGGAGACGATCTCGTTGGTGTCGCCGTACTCCCCGCCGCCCTCGTGGCCCTCGGTCGGCAGATAGAGCCGGCCGTTGCCCACCGCGAGCTTCTGGCAGGACTCGACCTCGGTGGATCCGCACCGGGCCGCGTACTTGTCGGCGTCGGCCGGGATCTTCGCGAGCAGCTTGCCGGTCTTCCGGTCGATCGAGAAGAAGTCCGAGATACCGCTGCCGTCGCCCGCGGTGTCGCCGACATCGGCGGCCACGACCAGCGGATCGGTGGAGACGACACTCGCGTAGGCGACGCCGGCCGGCATCTTGAACGAGGAGACCGGGGCGCCCGTGAGCGGGTTCAGGGTCTCGATGGAGATCTGCGGGTCGTCGTACGAACCGCACTTGCGGGCCGCGACCAGGCCGGCGCCGCCGCCGTAGCCCATGTCGTAGCAGCCCTCGGCGCTGACCTCGGGCTTCCAGCGGACCGCGCCCGTCGCGAGGTCGAAGGCCGCGCCGCCGTCCGTGCCGCCGGCCGCGACCGTCGTACCGCTGAGGGTGATCTCGTCGAACCGGACCTTGTCGTCACCCGCGTTGGAGCCCGTGACCGACTTGGTCCACAGGAGCTTCCCGGCCTTCAGGTCGAGCGCGCCGATCTCCGTGCAGGACTGGTACTTGTCGGCGGTGGTGCGCTTGGCGGCCTCGAAGGCGACCGCGGTCCTGCCGTCCTCGGTGACATGCCGGCTCGCCGCGCAGACCTGGCCGGGCAGCGGGACCGACCAGAGCTGGGTGCCCTTGTCGAGGTCGTAGCCGACGATCTGGTTGATGCCCGTCTTCACATAGGCGGTGTCCGTGATCCAGGAGCCGCTGACCCCGGTGACATCGGTGACCTTGGGGGTCGGGAGCTGGAAGGCGGCCCTGGACCTGGTGTTGGACGGCACTTCCTCCGTGCCGCCGCCACCGATGCCCTTGTCGCTGTCCTTGCCGCCGGTGCCGCCCTCGGTGGCGCCGGAGGAGGTGTTCTTGGACTCGTCGGCCTTGTCGTCGCCGGCGGAGGAGAACCAGATGCCGCCGCCGATGATCAGGACCACGGCGACGGCCGCGGCGATGATGATCTGGGTCTGGGCCGACAGCTTCTTGCCGCCGCCGCTGCCGCCGCCCGGGGTGGCGCCGGCGCCCTGCGGCGGCATGGGCTGGGTCGGATAACCGTACGGCGGCTGGCCGGGCTGACCCGGCTGCCCCGGGTAGCCGTAACCCGGCTGCGCCGGATACCCGTACCCGGGCTGCACACCCGAAGCGCCCGGAGCGACGGGACCGCCCGGAGCGCCGGGCGCGCCCTGCGGCGGCGGGGGCGTCTGCGGATATCCGTACGGCACGCCGCCCTGCGCGGGCGGTGTCGGCGCGCCGTACCCGTACCCGCCCGGCGGCGGGTCCTGCGGAGCGCCGAAACCGCCGGGCGGCGGCTCCGTCGGGGCCCCGAACGCGCCCTGGGGCGGCTGCTGCGCAGGCTGCTGAGGCTGGGGTTGCTGAGGCTGAGGCTGCTGGGGCGGCTGCTGCGGAGGCTGGGGCGGCTGGGTCATGTCAGTCACCGAACGCCATCATGGTCGACTTCTTCATTTCCTCTTCGTCGTTGCTCGCGCTGACCCGGCCGCTGGTCACGTAGCACCGGCCGTCCACATAGGCCAGCTTCGGCGAGTACAGGGAGTTCTCGATCTCGGCCGTGGACCCCGGGTGCTGCTGGACCACCGTGGGCTCGCCGCCCGTCGCCGGAACGGTCGCGACCGCGCCGCCCTTGTCGTACGTCGGGTCCAGATAGACCACGACCTTGCCGCCCTCCGTGCGCAGCGGCGTCATCACCCGCTCCGCGGGCGCCTTGGAGCGCCACACGGCCTTTCCGGTGGAGAGGCTGAAGGCGACGACCTCATTGGTGCGCGAGGTGCCGCTCGTGTCGGGCTCGGTCGACATGTAGAACGTACTGGCGTCCGCGGCGACTCCGACACAGCCCTCCAGATTGCTGCCGAAGACCACGAAGCTGCCTCCGCACCGCGGCGCGAACTTGTCCTTGCCGCCTTCGATCTGCGAGCGAAGAGTGCCGTTCGCGTTGAGGCCGAAGATGCTCCAGGACTTCTCGTCGTCATTCGTCGCGGAGATGACCAGGGGGTCGATCGAATAGACCTTGTCGACCTCCCAGTTCTTCGCGAGCTGGTACGTCCACTTGGCCGCGCCGGTGACCGGGTCCAGCTCCTGGATCTGGTTCTGGGTGGTCTCGTAGTCGCTCGTCGGACAGCTCTCCGCGGCGATCAGCTTGGCGCCGCCGGCGAACGCGTACGGCTGACAGTTGCCCGGCAGCTTGCCGAACAGGTCCTTGCCGTCGCTCACCCGGTAGGCGTTCGAATTGCCGGTACGCGCGGCGGTGACGGTGTCGCCGCTGATGGCCAGCGTGATGTCGGTGAGGATGTCGAAGGCCCCGGACTCAGCGACCTCCTTCTTCCAGCCGCCCTTGCCGGTGGTGAGGTCGATCATCTGGAGCTGGTTGCAGAGGGCCTTGTCGGTGGTGCCGTCCTTGATCCCGATGACGATCTTGCCGTCGGTGGTGGGGGCGACGGGCGCCGCGCACACCTCGGCGGGCAGCGGAAGCGTCCACTTCTTCTTGCCGTCGGCGGCCGAATACCCCACGACCTGGCGGTACATGGCCTTGACGACGGTGTCGCCGACGAACCACGGGCCGTACACGTCCGCGCCGTTACGGGGCAGGTCCACATCGTTGGTCTGGAGCCAGAGCACCTTGGACTCGCCGTCCTTGCGCCCGGCGTTGAGATCGTCCTGCGCCTCGCGGCCCCCGCCGGTGCCGTCGCCCTGGTCGACGCCGGGCGAACCGGTCGGACCGGCGTCGCCGCTCGCGCCCGCGACCGGCTTGCCGCCGTCGTCGCCACCGCTCAGCGCGAACCAGGAGCCGCCGGCTATGAGCACCAGCGCGACGGCGGCCGCGGTGATGATGCCGGGCGTCGACTTGAGAAAGCTCTTCGGGCCGCCACCGCCGGGCGGCGGGGTGGGCGCGCCGGGGAACTGCTGGGGCGGGTAGCCGCCGTAGGGCCCCGGCTGAGCACCGTAGGGCCCCGGCTGGCCTCCGTAGGGGCCGGGCTGCTGACCGTACGGTCCCGGCTGCCGGCCGTACGGACCGGCGGGCTGCTGATACGGACCGGGCTGCTGGCCGTAGGCCCCGGGGCCGGGGTTGTACGGGCCCGGGCCCTGCGGATAGCCGTAACCGGACTGGCCGGGCGGCGGACCGGGAGGCGCGGAAGGCGGCGCGGGGGGCTGTCCGGGAGGCGGCGCGGACGGCGGTGTGTGCGGCGGTGTGTGCGCGGACGGCGGTGTCTGCGGCATCTGGGGCGGCTGCGCCGACGGCGGTACGGGCGGCTGCCCCGGTTGTACAGGCGGCTGGGGCGGTCCCTGCGCCGGAACCCCCTGCTGCGGAGCGCCCTGCTGCGGATCCTCCGGAGCGCCGAAGCCTCCCTGCGGCGGCTGCTGGCCGGGTGGCTGGCTCATCAGCGCTTTCCCCCTTTTTCATACGGTCCGCCACCCGTGTCGGTCTCCCCCGCGATTCTGGTGGCCGGCCCCGTCGACGGGGCGTTCCGGGCGTGGATTCCGCATCGTCACATCGGTCGAGCGGGGCTTCTTTCTATCACTCGGACAGCCGAACGGGCCGGGCCGGTCCCTGCCCTGTTCCCAAGGGACAACCGGCCCGTAATGCGCCCGTTACGCGCTCCCGCACCACTCCCGCACACCGATTCCGCGCATTTCCTACGCGTCTTCCGCGAGCTCCAGCCAGCGCATTTCCAACTCGTCACGTTCCTCACGGAGTTCACGCAACTCGGCGTCCAGTTTCGCCACTTTCTCGAAGTCCGTGGGATTGTCGGCGATCTGCTGATGGAGCGTGGTCTCACGGCCGGAGAGCTTGTCGAGCTGCCGCTCGATCCGCTGGAGTTCCTTCTTCGCCGCGCGGCTGTCCTTCGCCGACACCGGAGCCGCCGGGCGCTCCTCGGCGGCGGGCGCGGTGGCGCTCGCCGCGGGCTTCTGGGCCGCGGCGGCCGGCCGCTGCGACTCCGACTCGGCCAGCCTGCGCCGCCGTTCCAGATACTCGTCGATCCCGCGCGGCAGCATCCGCAGCGTCGCGTCGCCGAGCAGCGCCATCACCTTGTCGGTGGTCCGCTCGATGAAGAACCGGTCGTGCGAGATGACCACCATCGACCCGGGCCAGCCGTCGAGCAGGTCCTCCAACTGGTTGAGGGTCTCGATGTCGAGGTCGTTGGTGGGCTCGTCGAGGAAGAGTACGTTCGGCTCGTCCATCAGCAGCCGCAGAAGCTGGAGCCTGCGCCGCTCACCGCCGGAGAGATCCCCGACCGGGGTCCACTGCTTCTCCTTGCCGAACCCGAACTGCTCGCAGAGCTGACCCGCCGTCATCTCCCGGCCCTTGCCCAGGTCGACCCGGTCCCGTACCTGCTGGACCGCCTCCAGCACCCGCAGCGAGGGCGCGAGTTCGGTGACCTCCTGGGAGAGGTACGCCAGCTTGACGGTCCTGCCGACCACGATCTTCCCGGCGGCCGGCTGCACATCGCCCTGGCTGCGGGCGGCCTCGGCGAGCGCGCGCAGCAGCGAGGTCTTGCCCGCGCCGTTCACCCCGACCAGCCCGATCCGGTCGCCGGGCCCGAGCTGCCAGGTGAGACGGGCGAGCAGCACCTTGGGACCCGCCTGGACCGTCACGTCCTCCAGGTCGAAGACGGTCTTGCCGAGCCGGGCGTTGGCGAACTTCATCAGCTCCGAGGTGTCCCGGGGCGGCGGTACGTCCGCGATCAGCTCATTGGCCGCCTCGACCCGGAAGCGCGGCTTGGACGTACGGGCGGGGGCGCCGCGGCGCAGCCATGCCAGCTCCTTGCGGACCAGGTTCTGCCGCTTGGCCTCCTCCGTCGCCGCGATGCGCTCGCGCTCGGCGCGGGCGAAGACATAGTCGGAGTAGCCGCCCTCGTACTCGTGCACCGTGCCGCGCTGGACGTCCCACATCCGCGTACAGACCTGGTCCAGGAACCACCGGTCGTGGGTGACGCAGACGAGCGCCGAGCGCCGGTTGCGCAGATGCTCCGCGAGCCAGGCGATGCCCTCGACGTCGAGATGGTTGGTGGGCTCGTCGAGCACGATCAGCTCGGGCTCGCCGATGAGCAGCTTGGCGAGCGCGATCCGGCGCCGCTCACCGCCGGAGAGCGGCGCGATGACCGTGTCGAGCCCCTGCGGGAACCCGGGCAGGTCGAGCCCGCCGAACAGCCCGGTGAGCACGTCCCTGATCTTCGCGTCACCCGCCCACTCGTGGTCCGCGAGATCGCCGATCACCTCGTGCCGGACGGTGGCGGCGGGATCGAGCGAGTCGTGCTGCGTGAGCACGCCGAGCCGCAGCCCGCCACTGTGCGTGACCCGCCCGGTGTCCGTCTCCTCCAGCTTGCTCAGCACCCGGATGAGGGTCGTCTTCCCGTCGCCGTTGCGCCCCACGACCCCGATCCGGTCCCCTTCGGAGACCCCGAGGGAGACACCGTCGAGCAGCGCACGGGTGCCGTACACCTTGGTGACTGCCTCGACATTGACCAGATTGACGGCCATTTCACTCCTGCGTACGGGCGGATCGATCGACGCTCCAGCGTAGTCGCCGCGCCGGGACCGGGGTCAGGCCGGACCGGCGACCGCCCTCAGCGCGGCGACGGCGGGCCCGGGGTCGTCGGCGTAGAAGCGGAAGACGCGGGCCTCGGCGGGCCTGCCCAGGGCTCGTACGTACCGCACCGGCTCGCTGAGCTCGACGGTGACCGTGGTCTGGCCGCCCACCGCCAGGTCGGCGACGCCGTTCCCGTCCACGGCGGCCATCCTGCCGTCCGGGAACTTCCGCTCAAGGCGGACGGAGGCTACGCGGCCGGCCGGGATACGGATGTCCAGCAGGGCGCCGTAGCGCAGGCGCAGCGAGCCCTCGGCTCCGATCACATGCGGGCGCACCACGCAGGAGGCGTGCAGGGCGATGACGAAACAGCAGCCCCAGATGTCGAGGACGAGAGTGACGGCGTGCACCACCGGCCAGGGGATCACCAGGGCGAGACCCACCGTCTCGACGACGCAGACGAAGAAGAAGCCGTACATGATCGCCGCCTGCCCCGGGGCGTACGGGACGGGCAGAGCGCCGTCGGGCACCCCGTGCGGGCCCCGGCG
The DNA here is from genome assembly GCF_000981895.1 of Streptomyces odonnellii. Lineage (GTDB taxonomy): Bacteria > Actinomycetota > Actinomycetes > Streptomycetales > Streptomycetaceae > Streptomyces > Streptomyces odonnellii. The sequence goes on from NZ_LATD01000196.1 coordinate 25,821, forward strand.
GGTCACCCAGCGCAGAAAGCCGGCGGCGAGGAGGGCCTCATGGACGGTCAGCCTGCGCACGGTCTTCAGGCCCCCGGCCCGGTGCGCGTTTCTCAGGTCCGTCACCGGGCGCGCTCCCTCAGCAGCTCGATGGCCCGGCGTACGGCCGCGGCCTGGGCGGGGGCGAAGTCCGCGAAGAAGACCTCCGCGAACCCGCCGTCCTCACCCGCGCCACCGCCGTCCGTCACAGCCATCGCCCGCACCGCCTCGTCCGGAATGCTGCCGACGACGGCCCGGGCGGTCTCCTCCACGCGCGGGTCGTCCTCGCCCGCCTCCGCCAGCTCGTCCAGCCGGGCATAGACCCCGTAGGCGCGCCGCATGGCCTCCGGGTCGGCTCTGAGGCTCCGCGTCAGGACGTCGAGCCAGCCGCGGCCGCCGTCCGGCGAGCCGGTCTCCAGCAGGGCCAGCAGCTCCCGTTCCTTCGCCGCCGACACCGGCTCCGGCCCGGGCAGCCGCGCCGAAAGACGGGCCATGTCCTCGAAGATCGCGGCGAGTCCCGGGGAGACCGGGGCCTCGGCCGGCAGCCGCCCGGTCCGCCGGGCCTGTTCGAGCAACTGCCCCAGACGGGCACGGCGCCGCCGGATGGCCTCCTCCTGACGGGCCAGATCGGCATCCAGCTCGCCGAGGATCTCGACGAGATCCTTGCCCGCGTCGTCCGCCAGCACGGCCCGCACTTCTTCCAGGCTCAGGCCCAGCTCGGTCAGCCGACGGATCCGCGCCAGTTCGACCGCGTCGCGCAGCGAGTAGTCGCGGTATCCGTTGGACTGCCGTGACGGCTCGGGCAGCAGCCCGATGCGGTGGTAGTGGCGCACGGCACGGGTCGTGACACCGGCGACGCCGGCCAGCTCTCCGATTCGCATGGCACCAGTAGAAACGTTGCCGCTGCGACAAGGTCAAGCGCCCGGTCGACCACCCGGGCCCCGGTCAGGAAGCCGTGTGCTCCACCACTCAGGATGCCGTCTGCTCCACGACCGTCGCGCCCGGGGCCGGGGCCTCGGCGACTCTGGCCGTACGGCAGGTGCCCGAGGTGAGCAGCGTGTCAGCGATACGGGCCGCCGCCTCCGCGTCCTTCGCGAGGAACGCCGTCGTCGGACCCGAGCCCGAGACCAGGCCCGCCAGGGCTCCGGCCGCCGTGCCCGCGGCGAGGGTGCCGGCCAGGGAGGGGCGCAGGGCGAGAGCCGCGGGCTGGAGGTCGTTGGCCAGGGCGCCCGCCAGCGAGACGGCGTCGCCCGTACGCAGGGCCTCCAGCAGGACGGGATCGGCCTCCGGTGCCGGTACGGACGTGTGCGCGGTCAGCCGGTCGAACTCACGGAACACCGTCGGCGTCGACAGCCCGCCGTCCGCCACCGCGAACACCCAGTGGAACCCACCGCCGACCGCGAGCGGGGTGAGCCGCTCGCCCCTGCCCGTGCCGAGCGCCGCGCCGCCGATCAGGCTGAACGGCACATCGCTGCCCAACTCGGCGCAGATCGCGAGGAGTTCGTCCCGCGAGGAGCCCAGCGACCAGAGTGTGTCGCAGGCCAGCAGGGCGCCCGCGCCGTCCGCGCTGCCGCCCGCCATCCCGCCCGCGACGGGGATGTCCTTGGCGATATGGATATGCACACGCGGATCGATGCCGTGCCGCTCGCCCAGCGCGAGGGCCGCGCGTGCCGCGAGGTTGGTGGTGTCCAGCGGGACCTGGGCCGCGTCGGGGCCCTCGCAGGTGACACGCAGTTCGTCGGCGGGCGTCACCGTGATCTCGTCGTACAGGCCCACGGCCAGGAAGACATTCGCCAGGTCGTGGAAGCCGTCGGCGCGGGCGGCGCCCACGGCGAGCTGCGCGTTGACCTTGGCGGGCACCCGTACCCGTACCGACGCCCGAGCATCCGCCCGTACCGGCGGTGCCTCAGCCCCAGCCCGTACCGGTGCATCTGCCCGTACCGGTGCCGGTGCCTGTGTCCGTTCCTCGACGCTCACGCGCCCGCCCCCTTCGATTCCGCGATCCGCGCGAACTCTTCCACTGTCAGTGCCTCGCCGCGCGCCTGCGGCGATATCCCGGCCGCGACCAGTGCCGCTTCCGCCGCCGGGGCCGAGCCCGCCCATCCGGCGAGGGCCGCGCGCAGGGTTTTGCGGCGCTGTGCGAAGGCCGCGTCGACGACGGCGAAGACCTCGGTCCTGGAGGCCGTCGTCTTCACCGGCTCGGCCCTGCGCACCAGTGAGACCAGGCCGGAGTCCACATTGGGCGCGGGCCAGAAGACCGTACGGCCGATCGCGCCGGCCCGTCTGACCTCGGCGTACCAGTTGGCCTTCACCGAAGGCACTCCGTACACCTTGTTCCCCGGCACTGCGGCCAGCCGGTCGGCGACCTCGGCCTGGACCATCACGAGGGTCCGCTCGATGGTGGGGAAGCGTTCCAGCATGTGCAGCAGGACCGGTACGGCGACGTTGTACGGGAGGTTCGCGACCAGCGCGGTCGGCGCGGGGCCCGGCAGCTCCGTCACCCGCAGCGCGTCCGAGTGCACCAGCGAGAAGCGCGCGGCGCGGGCGGGCATCCTGGCCTCGATCGTCGCGGGCAGCGCGGCGGCGAGTACATCGTCGATCTCGACGGCGGTGACCCGGTCCGCGGCCTCCAGCAGCGCCAGGGTCAGCGAGCCGAGCCCGGGTCCGACCTCCACGACGGTGTCGTCGGGGCGCACGTCGGCGGTGCGGACGATACGGCGGACGGTGTTGGCGTCGATGACGAAGTTCTGTCCGCGCTGCTTGGTGGGGCGTACGCCCAGGGCGGCGGCCAGCTCGCGGATGTCCGCGGGTCCCAGCAGGGCGTCGGGGGCGGAGGCGTCCGCGGTGTCCGGGGCGTCGGCGTCGGGAACGGCCTGAATGCCGGGGACGGCCGAGGTGTCCGGGGTGTCCGGGGCGTCGGGCTCAGTGGTGCTCACCCGGTCAGCCTACGGCCGCAGTGCGGCCACGGACTCGCCCCCCGCTGCATGTACAGCTTCTTCGCGCGGTACGTCTGCTCCGCCTCCGAGGCGTCCTGCGGGCGCCCCTTGCCGCCGACGGAACGCCAGGTCGGCAGGTCGAACTGGTAGAGCCCGCCATAGGTGCCCGACCGGTCGACGACATTGGGCCTGCCGCCCGACTCGCAGGCCGCCAGCGCCTTCCAGTTCAGATCGTCCACCCCGGCCGCGGTCCGCGGAAGCTCCTTCGTACCGACCCTGACCCGCTGGGTGACCGGCGCGCGCACCACCTCTTCGTGGACCCTGTGCGGCTCCTGCTTGACGCCGTCGACCGTGCGCAGCCCGTAGGTGACCCGGCGGGCCCCCGGACTGCCCTGCTGGTCGACGATCTCGGTGCCCCGGAAGACCGAGGGGTCCTCCGTGCGGACGGTGTCGTACGGGATGGCCTCCTCGCTCACCCGGTCGCCCGCCGGGTCGCGGCGCAAGCTGTCGCGGGTGAGGCCGTCCTGGGTGAGACCGTCGCGGGTGAGGCCGTCGCGGGTGAGGCCGTCGCGGGTGAGGCCGTCGCGCCGTACGGAGGAACGCGAGGCGGAGAGGTGCGCACCCTCCGCGCGCATCGCGGTGACAAGCGCGGCGCCGGGCGCGGGGGCGACGATGTCGTGCGTACCGACGGCCACCTCCCCGTCGGCCGACAGCTCCGCCATGTCGCCGGCGAAGGCGGAGGTGCCGCCGGCCAGGAAGGCGACGACCAGGGCCTTGGGAAGTACCCGGGGCAGGGCCTTGGGAAGCAGCCGCCGATGTCCCTCGGGTGTCCGGGACTGCTGGGGTTCCTGGGTGGTGTCTCGGCGTCCCCGGGCGCCGCGGCGCCCGCCGCGTGCCGCACGGTGACTGCCCTGCGCATTGCTCACGACGCTCCACAAGGTCCGGTCCGCTCCGCCCCGAGGGCGGGCCCCGCCATCGAGGCGCGGCGGGCCCGGACATTAGCGGAGTGACGTTACTCTCCAAAGCGACGCGACTACAGGGCGTCGCGACACCACTCCGCCTACCATCTCCCGCGGTGTCCCGCAAAAGGCCGGCGTCCGCCGCCTGTTCGGTGAGCGCTGTCCAGTGACCGAATCAGCAGCCGGACCAGCAGCCGGATCAGTAGCCGAACGCCCTCGCCGTATTGGCCGAAATCGCCTCCGCCATGGCGTCCTCGCCGATCCCCCGTACATCGGCCATCGCCCGCAGCGTGACGGGGATCAGATAGGGCGCATTGGGCCGCCCGCGATAGGGCGCGGGAGTGAGAAACGGCGCGTCCGTCTCGATCAGAACAAGTTCCAGCGGCGCTATGGTGAGCGCGTCACGCAACGGTTGAGCGTTTTTGAATGTGACATTGCCTGCAAAGGACATGAAATAACCGGCCGCAGCACACACTTCGGCCATTTCCGCGTCACCGGAATAACAATGGAACACCGTACGCTCGGGCGCCCCTTCCTCCGCGAGGATGCGCAGCACATCGGCGTGCGCCTCCCGGTCATGGATGACCAGCGCCTTTCCATGGCGCTTGGCGATCTCCACATGCGCGCGGAAGGAACGCTCCTGGGCGGCCATACCCTCGGGCCCTGTCCGGAAATAGTCGAGCCCGGTCTCGCCGACGGCGCGTACCTGCGGCAGGGCGGCCAGCCGGTCGATCTCGGCCAGCGCATCGTCGAGCGCCGCTTCCCCGCCGCCCACACGCGCGCCCTGCCGCGACCATCCGTCGGGGTCGCCGTGCACGATCCGGGGCGCCTCATTGGGGTGCAGGGCGACCGCCGCGTGGACGTTCTCGTACGCCGCAGCGGTCTCAGCGGCCCAGCGTGAACCCTTGAGGTCGCACCCCACCTGGACCACGGTCGTCACGCCGACCGAGGCCGCCCTGCCCAGGCCCTCCTCGACGGTGCCGTCCTGCATGTCCAGGTGGGTGTGCGAATCCGCGACCGGCACCCGGAGGGGTTCGGGCAGCGGTGGCGGAGCATGCTTCGAACTCATGGGCGCGATCCTACGAGGGCCGCACCCGGGGGCCCGTACCGGTTCGGCGCCGAAGCAGGCGGCTCAGGCGCTCACCGGCCCGGGTGGCTCACTTGCGGTGGTGGAACGGGTGCAGCAGGTCCGAAAGGTGCCAGTGGCCCCAGTTCCAGTGGTGCTCGTGGTCGTGCTCCGGCGCCTTGCCTTCCGACGCGGCGCCGGCCCGCGCGGATCCGGCGGATATCTGCTCCGCGGATCCCCCGGGTATCGCTTCGCCGGAGCGCCCGGACGCCTGCCCGGGAAGCTGTCCCGCCATCAGCGCCCGTACGGACGAGACCTGTCCGGAACGCATGATGCGGACGACATGCCCGCCGCAGTTGACGCAATTCGGGCTGGACAGCGGCGAAGGAACGCGTGCCCCGTCCGTCTTGTAGACGACGTAATTCTGTCCCGAGCCATCGACGTGATGCTCTATGTCGTACGCCTGCTCCCAGCCGTGTCCACAGCGCATACAACAAAAGGCATATGCCTCGTGGGCTACGGCGGTGCCCGTGATGTCACTCATGCCGGCTCCTCTCCACTGACCCAGTGGACGCCTATGACGGCGCGAGCGCATCAGCCCCTGTCGATTAATGGATTGGTCTTGGCCTTCTCATGCCCAAAACGCCCGACTCACGGTCCGCGCTTTACATTTCACGATAGTCCTTTGCCTTCGAAGGGGGCGTGCGCCGGGGCGTGAGCGCTGTTTACAACCGGCTGCACGCGCCCCTCAGCGTGCCTCAGCGTGCGTTGCGAGGTGCCGCCGCGTTCTTGGCCGCCACCACCGCGTCGAACACCTCGCGCTTGGGCACCCCGGCCCCCGCCGCGACGGCCGCGATCGCCTCCTTGCGCCGCTCCCCCGCCT
>NZ_LATD01000197.1 GCF_000981895.1 Streptomyces odonnellii
CACAGACCCGCACCCCGCACATCCGTACCCCCGTAACACCCCCATCCACAGACCCCGCACAGCCCGTACCCGTACAGCCGCATAGCTCAGATCCCCGACATCTCTTCCGGGAGTACCGCCATGCTCAGAAACCGCCGTCTCACCGTGTCCGCCGTGGCGGTCGCCGCGATATCCGTGGTGGCCACCGCCTGTACCGGCCAGTCGGGCTCCGCCGCGTCCGACGATCCGAACGCCAAGACGACCATCACCTTCTGGCACGGCTGGAGCGCGCCGGCCGAGGTGAAGGCGATCCAGGACAACATCGACCGGTTCGAGAACGCCCATCCGAACATCACGGTGAACGTCGTCGGCAACATCAATGACGACAAGCTCAACCAGGCGCTGCGCGCGGGCGGTTCGAAGGGCCCGGACGTGGTGTCCTCCTTCACCACCTCCAATGTCGGCAAGTTCTGCTCGTCGGGTGCCTTCGCCGATCTGACGCCGTTCATCGAGAAGTCGAAGCTCGATCTGGAGAAGACGTTCCCGAAGGTGCTGCTGGAGTACACCCAGTTCGAGGGCAAGCGGTGCGCGCTGCCGCTGCTGAGCGACGCGTACGGGCTGTACTACAACAAGGACGCCTTCAAGAAGGCCGGTATCGCCGCCCCGCCGAGGACGATGTCGGAGCTGGCCGAGGACGCCAAGAGGCTCACCGTCTCCAAGGGCGACAGCTACGAGCAGGTGGGCTTCATGCCGACCTACCACGGCTACGAGACGGTCGTCGACCACTACATGTCGAGCTGGGACCACACGTACTTCGACAAGGACGGCAAGTCCAACATCGCCAAGGACCCGGCCTTCGCGAAGATGTTCACCTTCCAGAAGAAGCTCGTCGACGAGCTCGGCGGTTACCAGAAGCTGGAGAAGTTCCGCAGCACCTTCGGTGACGAGTGGGGCGCCAAGCACCCGTTCCAGACCGGCCAGGTCGCGATGCAGCTCGACGGCGAGTGGCGGCTCGGCATGGCGGAGGACGCCAAGGTCCCGTTCGAGATCGGGGTCGCGCCGATGCCGGTCGCGGACGACGAGGCGGACAGCTACGGCAAGGGCTTCCTCTCCGGCACGATCATGGGCATCGCGCCGCAGAGCAAGAAGCAGAACGCGGCCTGGGAACTGGTGAAGTACATGACCACCGACACCCAGGCGGTGGTCCAGTTCGCCAACGGCATCCGCAATGTGCCGTCGACGCTGGCGGCGCTCAGGTCCCCGGACCTGAAGTTCGACCCGCGCTTCAAGACCTTCCTCGACATCGCGCAGCACCCCGACTCCAACACGCCGCCGGCCGCCGTCAACGGCGCGGCCTATCAGCAGACGCTCCAGGACTTCGGGTACCAGTACGAGCAGGGCAAGGTGAAGGATCTCCAGGCGGGTCTGGAGCAGACCGCCCAGCAGATCGACCGTGACATCGAACAGGCCGGCTGACGGGCCCGGCGGTCACCGATGTCCACCCACGCCCCCACGCTCCGCTCGAAGCGCCGCAGGTCGGCCCTTCGTACGGCGGCGTTCATGTCGCCCTGGTTGATCGGCTTCACCGTCTTCTTCGCGTATCCGCTGATCTCGACCGTCTACTTCTCCTTCATGAAGTACGACGGCTTCAACCCGCCGGTCTGGAAGGGCCTCGGGAACTGGTCGTACGTCTTCACCGACTACCCGATGTTCTGGCCGTCGCTGCGCAACACCCTCTGGCTCGTGGTGATCATGGTGGCCTGCCGGGTGGTCTTCGGACTCGGTGTCGGCATGCTGATCACCAAGATCAAGACGGGTACGGGGATCTTCCGCACCCTCTTCTATCTGCCGTATCTGGCGCCGCCGGTGGCCGCGACCCTGGCCTTCGTCTTTCTGCTCAACCCGGGTACGGGGCCGGTCAACACGATCCTCGGCGATCTGGGGCTGCCCACCCCCGGCTGGTTCAACGACCCCGCCTGGTCCAAGCCGGCGCTCACCCTGCTGGCCGTCTGGGGCATCGGCGACCTGATGGTGATCTTCATGGCCGCGCTGCTCGACGTACCGAAGGAGCAGTACGAGGCGGCGGAGCTGGACGGCGCGTCGGCCTGGCAGCGGTTCCGGTTCGTGACCCTGCCGAACATCTCGCCCATCGTGATGTTCGCGGTGGTCACCGGGGTGATCTCGGCGATGCAGTACTACGCGCAGCCGCTGGTCGCGGGCAAGGTCGCCTCCGGCATCATCGGCGGCTCCGGCCAGCAGTTCGAGCCCGGCTATCCGGACAAGTCCACGCTGACCCTGCCCCAGTTGGTCTACAACCTGGGCTTCCAGCACTTCGACTACGGATCGGCCTGTGTGGTCGCGCTGGTCCTGTTCGTGCTGGCCATGGCCTTCACCGCGCTGCTGATGCGGCGGCGCGGCGGACTGATCGGAGCGGGTGACTGATGGCCTCCGTACCCGTACTCGACGAGCGTCCCGGCACCGCGCCGGAGTCCGCCCGGGACCGCACCCCCGCCGCCAGGACCGCGCGCCGCAGGGCGCTGCTGCACTGGATCGGCATTCACTCCCTGGGGATCGCGGCGGCCCTGTTCTTCGTGCTGCCGTTCGTCTTCCTCTTCCTGACCTCGGTGATGAGCGACCAGCAGGCGCTCACCCGCGATCTCACCCCCAACACCTGGGAATGGGGCAACTACGCCAGGGTCTTTGACACCCCGGGCTTTCTGACCTGGTGGAAGAACACCCTGCTGTACGCGGGGCTCGGCACCGTGCTCTCCCTGGTCTCCTCGCTGCCGGTGGCGTACGCGCTCGCCAAGTTCCGGTTCCGCGGGCGGCAGTTGTCGCTGATGCTGGTCATCTCGATGATGATGCTGCCGCCCCAGGTGATCATCATCCCGATGTATCTGTTCTGGGCGAAGCAGCTCGATCTCTCGGGCTCGCTCTGGCCGCTGATCATCCCCCTGGCGTTCGGCGACGCGTTCTCCATCTTCCTGCTGCGGCAGTTCCTGCTGACGATCCCCAACGAGTATCTGGACGCCGCGAAGGTCGACGGCTGCGGTGAATTCCGTACCCTGATCAAGGTGGTGCTGCCGATGGCCAGGCCGGGGATCGCGGCCGTCGCGCTCTTCCAGTTCTTCTACGCCTGGAACGACTACTTCGGACCGCAGATCTACGCCTCGGAGAACCCGGCCGCCTGGACGCTCAGTTACGGCCTCGAATCCTTCAAGGGCGCGCACCACACCGACTGGAACCTGACCATGGCCGCGACCGTTCTGGTCATGGCCCCTGTGATCCTCGTGTTCTTCTTCGCGCAGAAGGCGTTCGTCGAGGGAGTCACACTGACCGGAGTGAAGGGCTGAGAACGAAGTGAAGCTCGCAGTGGTGGGCGGAGGATCCACCTACACACCCGAACTCATCGATGGATTCGCCCGGTTGAGGGACATCCTGCCGATCGGGGAACTGGTGCTGATCGACCCGGCGGCCGACCGGCTCGAACTGGTCGGAGGACTGGCCCGGCGGATCTTCGCCAAGCAGGGCCATCCGGGCCGTATCACCACCACGGCGGACCTGGACGCGGGCGTCGCCGACGCCGACGCGGTGCTGCTCCAGCTCCGTGTGGGCGGACAGGCCGCGCGGAACGAGGACGAGACCTGGCCGCTGGAGTGCGGCTGCGTGGGCCAGGAGACGACGGGCGCCGGAGGTCTCGCCAAGGCGCTCCGCACGGTCCCGGTGGTCCTGGACATCGCCGAGCGGGTCCGCCGTACCAGCCCCGACGCCTGGATCATCGACTTCACCAACCCGGTGGGGATCGTGACCAGGGCGCTGCTCCAGGCCGGTCACAAAGCGGTCGGACTGTGCAACGTGGCGATCGGTTTCCAGCGCAGATTCGCGAAGCTGCTGGATGTGGCGCCGTCCGAGGTGTATTTGGAGCATGTCGGGCTCAACCATCTGACCTGGGAGCGCGGGGTGCGCCTCGGCGGACCCGGCGGTACGGACATGCTGCCGAAGCTGCTGGCGGAGCACGGCGACGCGCTCGCGGCCGATCTGCGGCTGCCGCCCGTGCTGCTGGAACGCCTCGGTGTGGTGCCCTCGTACTACCTGCGCTACTTCTACGCGCACGACGAGGTCGTACGGGAGCTGGGGACGAAGCCGTCACGGGCCGCCGAAGTGGCCGAGATGGAGAAGCAGTTGCTGGCGATGTACGGCGATCCGGCCCTGGACGAGAAGCCGGAGCTGCTGTCCAGGCGGGGCGGCGCCTTCTACTCGGAGGCCGCGGTGGATCTGGCGGCCTCGCTGCTGCGCGGCGGCGGCAGCCCGGTCCAGGTGGTGAACACGTACAACAACGGGACGCTGCCGTTCCTGGCGGACGACGCGGTGATCGAGGTGCAGGCGCGAGTGGGCACCTCGGGCGCGGAGCCGCTGGCGGTGCCCGCGCTGGACCCGCTGTACGCGGGGCTGGTCGCGGATGTCACGGCGTACGAGGACCTCGCCCTGGACGCGGCGCTGCGCGGCGGCCGGGACCGGGTCTTCAAGGCGCTGCTGGCGCACCCCCTGATCGGCCAGTTCGAATACGCCGAGGCGCTCACCGACAAGCTGATCGCGCACAACCGGGAGCATCTCGCGTGGGTGTGAGCGGGATGGGGAGCAGAGCCGGTACGGCGGCGGGACGCGCGGCCGGTACGGCGTCGGGGCCGGGGCGCGCGAGTGTCCTGGCCGTCGACGCCGGGAACAGCAAGACCGATGTGGCCGTGATCGGCGCCGATGGTTCGGTGCTGGGCACGGCCCGCGGGGGCGGCTTCCAGCCGCCGGTGGTCGGGATCGAGGCGGCTGTGGACGTCCTGGCGGAGGCGGTCGCCGAGGCCGCCTCGGCCGCCGGGCTGCCGGAGCGCGGTGTCGCCGAGCATGTGTCGGCCTGTCTGGCCAACGCCGATCTCCCGGTCGAGGAGCGGGAGCTGGCCGAGGCGGTGCAGGCCCGGGGGTGGGGCCGTACCACCGACGTACGGAACGACACCTTCGCGATCCTGCGGGCCGGGCTGCCGAGCGGCGCCGAGCCCCGGGGGGTCGCCGTGGTCTGCGGCGCGGGCATCAACTGCGTGGGCATGCTGCCGGACGGCCGGACGGCCAGATTCCCGGCGATCGGCCGTATCTCCGGTGACTGGGGCGGCGGTTCGGGGCTCGCGGAGGAGGCGCTGTGGTTCGCGGCGCGGGCGGAGGACGGGCGGGGCGAGCCCACCGGACTGGTACGGACGCTGCCCGGCCACTTCGGGCTGGCCTCGATGTACGAGCTGATCGAGGCGCTGCATCTGGGGCGTATCCCGTTCGAGCGCAGGCATGAGCTGACACCGGTGCTGTTCGCGACGAGCGCGGCGGGCGACCCGGTGGCGCGGTCGTTGGTGGACCGGCTGGCCGAGGAGGTCGTCGCGCTGTCGACGGTCGCGCTGAGCAAGCTCGGTCTGCTCGACGAGGAGGTGCCGGTGCTGCTGGGCGGCAGTGTGCTGGCGGCCCGTCATCCGCAGCTCGACCAGGGGATAGCGGAGCTGCTGGCCGCGAAGGCGCCGAAGGCGGTCATCGGGGTCGTGACGGCGCCGCCGGTGCTGGGCGCGGGGCTGCTGGGGCTCGATCAGGTACGGGCGGACGCGGCGGCGCACGCCCGGCTGGGGGCGCACTACAGCGGTTGAGCGGGGCGGGCGGTCCAGGAGTTCCGGGCGGGGCGAGAGGGGCGGTTCACTCGAACGCGTACGAACTCCCCTGAACGGGAACCGCCCACGGGTCCCGGGCGTATTCACGGTGGGGAGACGGACAGGCCGGGCAGGGCGGGGCGGCGGGACCGGACAGCCAGGAGCGGAGGCGGATCCTTACAAGATCCAGTCAAGCCGGGTGTGGTTGTCGGTCCCCTGCGTCCATACTGGCGGCCGGGAGGTGTCCCCCGGCCCCGCCGGGGGCTGTTGTCGCCGGACCGAGGGGGAGGTCACATGACAGATCTGCCGCAGGCGCGCAGCGCGCCGCCGCCGTCGGCTCCGGCGCATGCGCCCGTGCCTCCGCCCCCGGCCGGACCGCCACCGGTAGCACCGCCCGCCCGTCACAGTGCCTGGGCCGAGACCGCGGAGCGGCTGCGCGCCTCGGCGACGACCGAGCCCGGGCGGCTGCGCATCATCGGCGCCGCCCTGGCGCTGCTGGTGGTGGCGTTCGGGGCGGTCACCGCGTGGGAGGCGTCCGCCCGGTTCGCCTCCGCCGACGACGTGGTGAGCCGCAGTCAGCCGCTCAGCGCGGACGCGGCGAATCTCTACCGCTCGCTGGCCGACGCCGACACGGCCGCGGCCACCGGCTTTCTGGCGGGCGCCCAGGAACCGCCCGAGGTGCGGGAGCGGTATCAGCAGGACATGGAGACCGCGTCCAGGCTGCTGGTCAAGGCGGCCACCCATACGGACAGCACCACCGAGTCCGGCCGGAACATAGCCGCGCTCAGTGTGGGGCTCCCGCGCTACACCGGCCTGATAGAGCGGGCCCGCGCCAACAACCGCCAGGGCCTGCCGCTGGGCGGCGCCTATCTGCGGTATGCGAACCAGCAGATGACCAATGAGCTGCTCCCGGTCGCCGAGAAGCTGTACGAGGCGGAGACGGAGCGGCTCGCCCAGGACAACGATGACGCGCGGCTGTGGCCGTATGTCTCGCTGGCGCTGGGCGTGCTGGCCTTCGGCGGTCTCTTCTGGGCCCAGCGCCGCGCCTATCTGCGGACGAACCGGGTGTTCAACCACGGGCTGCTCGCCGCCACCGCCGCGTCCACGGTGCTGCTGCTCTGGCTGGCCGTCGGCCAGTCCGTGGCGCGCGCCGAACTGGACAACGCGCAGACGCACGGCCAGCAGTCGCTCAGTGTCCTGAGTGATGCCCGGATCAACTCGCTCAGGGCCCGGGCGAACGAGAACCTCACCCTGGTCGCCCGGGGCGCGGTCCTCACCCCGGACGGCGAGGACGCCTACGAAGCGGACTACAGCTCGGGCATGGCCAAGCTGCGCTCCGCACTGGGCGAGGCCAAGAAACTCGCGGACAACAGCGCGGGCGGCAGACCGGTGGACGAGGCGATCTCCTCCGTCACCCAGTGGAGCGAGCGCCACGCCTCGGCCGGCACCGCCGACCGGGCCGGTGACTACAAGACCGCGCTCAAAAAGGTCATCGGGAACGAGGAATCGACGGGCCAGTCGTTCGACCGGGTGGACGCGGCCCTTGAGCGGGCACTCGCCCAGGAACAGGCCGAGTTCACCCGGTCCGCCTCGGACGGGCGCGGCGCGCTGACCGGACTGGCGGTCGGGGCGGGCGCGCTGGCCCTGGTGTCCGCGGTGGGCGCGGTCCTCGGCATAGGCCGCAGGCTTTCGGAGTACCGGTGAGAGGGGGAGAGATGGATTCCGAGGACTCCGTGGAAGGGCTCCGTCCGCCCCGCGGGCCCCGGCCGTCCGGCGGCACCGGTGCGTTCCGCGGCCCCCTGCCGTATCTCGCGCTGCTGCTGTCCCGCCGGCTCCGGGGCTGGGGCGGGGTGTCCGCCATGGCCGCGGCCTGTGTGCTGACGGCCTCGCTCACCCTGCTGCCGCTGTCCCGCACGGTCGACGAGAACGCCGAGAAGTCGGCACAGCGGACCGCCACGGCCGTGCCCGCCACCGCCGCGGACGAGTGCGAGAACCCGCAGGCCAGTCTCCCGCCCTCGGGCGCCGACGGCCCCACCATCGAGCGGATCAAGGCCAGGAAGAACAGGAAACTGGTCGTCGGCGTCGACCAGAACAGCTACCGCTGGGGCTACCGGAACTCGGCCACCGGCGAACTCGAAGGCTTCGACATCGATCTCGCCCGCGCGATAGCCGACAACATCCTCGGCGACCCCGACGCGATCGTCTTCCGTGCCATCCCGACCAATCTGCGGATCCCGGCCCTGCAGAACGGCACGGTGGACCTGGTCGTCAGGACGATGACGATCAACTGCGACCGGATCCAGCAAGTCGCCTTCTCCACCGCCTACTTCCGGGCGGGCCAGCAGGTCCTCGCCCCCATCGGCTCCCGGATCACGGGGCACGACAGCTCGCTCTCCGGACAGCGGGTCTGCACGGCGAAGGGCTCGACGGCATACGAAGAGCTGAACAAGCAGTCGTTCGGCGCGGTGTTCGAGAACAACACCGTGCCGAACCAGCTCGACTGCCTGGTCAGGCTCCAGTTGGGCGAGGTCGACGCGGTGGTGACCGACAGCGCGCTGGCGGCCGGTCTGGCGGCCCAGGACCCGGGGGTCGAGCTGAAGGGCAAGGCGTTCACCGCCGAGTACTACGGAGTCGCGGCGAAACTGGGGAATGACGACCTGATACGCAGGGTGAACCAGGTGCTGGTGGGGTATCGCGCCGGAGGGGGAAACAGCCCCTGGATGGCGTCGTACAAGAAGTGGCTGCAGACAGATCTGGGGGCGACCGCCGGGCCTCCGGCACCCTTGTACAAGTAGCGGCGGGAACGGGGCCGGCCGGAGACGGCCGGCCGGGAACGGGTACGGAACGGCTCGCGGGCCGGTGCGAGAAGCGGAGAGGTGATCGATGGGCGGCGCGGACTCCTTTCCCGGCTCGACGGGGAGGCCACCGGGACCGGTGATGGACCGGGACGAGGTGGACCGTGCCCTGGCACGTCTGGAGGCGGAGCACGAGGCGATCGAGACCTCGCTCCTCGCCCTCCAGGACCACGCGGGCCGCAGGCTCCTCGAAGGCGCGGAGCTGACCGGGATCACCAAGGAGCGCTGGGCTTCCGCCGAGCAGTCGATCGCCCTGCTGTGGACCTACTTCGACAGCTACACCGCCACGCTGTCCGCCGCCCGGGAGACCCGCGCCAGGCGGCGCTGGCTCAGCCGCGACGATCTATTGGAGCTGACGGAGACACTGCGCGGGCGCGGGGTCACCGTGGCGGGCACCCCCGGGCACCAGCTCGCCTCCCTCAACGAGCCGGCCAAGCTCTCCGAGCAGTTCACGCTCGCCGAGCTGGTCACCCGGATGAATGAACTGTATGCACGCTCCCTTGACATGGTCGTGGCCGCCGACGCCGTCTGGTCGGCACTGCCCGCCCGGATCGATCTGCTCTCCGCCGAGTTGCAGCGCACCCGTTCACTGGCGCACTCCGTCGGCGTACGTCCGGGCGAGCACCCGGCCGGGGACGACCTGGAGTCGATCACCCATGAACTGAGCACCCTGCGCGCCCAGGTGGTGTCCGACCCGCTGGCCTTCTGGCGCCCCGCGCCCGGCAGTTCGGCCCCCGGCGGCGGCCGGCCGGACACCGAGCGGTACGACAGGGCGGCCCGCGCGCTGGAGGACGTACGGCGGGAGATCGAGGCGGTCCTCGCGGTGCGCAAGGACTCCGAGGAGCGGCTGATGCGGCTCCGGGACGTCCTGTCGCGCGCGGACCGTACGCTCACCGAGGCCAGATCGGCCCGGGGCGAGGTGCTGGCGAAGATCGCGGCGACCGAGGTGCCCGCGGTCAGCGGCCCGCCGACCGTGCTCCAGGAGCGCCTGTCGACCGCCGCCGAGTATCGCAGGCACGCCCAGTGGCACCGGCTCTCGCCGCTCCTCGAATCGCTGGAACGGGAGGCCGAGGACGAGCTGTTGCGCGCCCGCGAGTCGCTCACCGCCGTCACCGCGCCGCTGGCGGTCCGCGCGGAGCTGCGCGGCCGGCTCGACGCGTACAAGGCGAAGGTCGCCCGGCACGGCATGGCCGAGGACCCGGTACTGATGGAGCGGTACGACGCGGCGCGCCGGATGCTGTGGAGCGCGCCCTGCGATCTGCGCGTCGCCGAGCAGGCGGTGCTGCGCTATCAGCAGGCCGCGGCGGACGCCCTGGTCACACGCGTACCGGAGCCCAGGGACCACGCGGAGATGGCAGAAGGGGAACGGGGGGACCGATGAGCGGGACGAGCGGGACGGCCACATGCCAGCGCCCCGGCTGCGAGGGCTCGTACGAGGACGTCGGCGACGGCGAGCTGTACTGCGACACCTGCGGTCTGGCCCCGGTCGTCGCGCCCGGCGGTGCGCTCTCCTCGCCGCCCACGGGCATCGCGGGCGGCGGCAGGTCCAGCGGTAGCGGCTCGAAGAGCGGCTCCGGAAGCGGGCGTTCGTCGTCCTCCCGTGGCTCGGCGCGGGCCTCGTCCCGTACCTCCTCGCGCTCCTCCACGTCCCGCCGCTCGGTCTCCGGCCGGCTGTCGCGCACCCTCTCCGGACGGCTGTCGGCCCGCTCGGTGTCGGTGCGCAGCTCGGGCGCGGCCACCTCCACCTCGGGGCGCAACCGGCTGGGCGCGGGCCTGGTGTCCGTACCGGACGTGCCGCGACCCGAACCGCGCTCCGCGGTGATGGAGCGCCCCGAAGTGCCCGAGCGCAAGCGGTTCTGCTCGCGCTCGGACTGCGGCGCACCGGTCGGCCGGGCGCGCGGCGACCGCCCGGGACGGACGGAGGGGTTCTGCACCAAGTGCGGCCATCCGTACTCCTTCATACCGAAGCTGTTCCCGGGCACGGTGGTGCACGGGCAGTACGAGGTCGTGGGCTGTCTGGCGCACGGCGGTCTGGGCTGGGTCTATCTCGCGATCGACCGGGCCGTCTCGGACCGCTGGGTGGTCCTCAAGGGCCTGCTCGACACCGGGGACCAGGACGCGATGGAGGCGGCCATCTCCGAGCGCCGCTTCCTCGCCGAGATCGAGCACTCCAACATCGTCCGTATCTACAACTTCGTGGAGCATCTCGACCAGCGGACCGGCTCCATGGACGGCTATATCGTCATGGAGTACGTCGGCGGCAAGTCGCTCAAGGAGATCGCCAACGAGCGCAGGACCACCGCGGGCAGGCGTGATCCGCTGCCGGTCGAGCAGGCCTGCGCGTACGGCATCGACGTACTGGAGGCGCTCGGTCATCTCCACAGCAGGAATCTGCTGTACTGCGACTTCAAGGTCGACAACGCGATCCAGACCGGGGACCAGCTCAAGCTGATCGACATGGGCGCGGTCCGCCGGATGGACGACGACGAGTCGGCGATCTACGGCACCGTCGGCTACCAGGCCCCGGAAGTCGCCGAGACCGGCCCGTCGGTGGCGTCCGACCTGTATACGGTCGCCCGCACCCTGGCGGTGCTGACCTTCGACTTCCAGGGCTATACGAATGTCTTCGTGGACTCGCTCCCCGATCCGGACCACATCGAGGTGTTCCGGACGTACGAGTCCTTCTACCGGCTGCTGGTACGGGCGACGGACCCGGATCCCGGGCGGCGGTTCGCCTCCGCGCAGGAGATGGCCGAGCAGCTCATGGGAGTGCTGCGGGAGGTCGTCGCGCTCCAGACGGGCCGGCCGCGCCCCGCGCTCTCGACGCTGTTCGGCCCGGAGCTGCGGGTCACGGACACGGAGCTGTTCGCGGAGCTGACGGAGGACGTCTCGCGGCTGGGGGCACGGACGGTACGGCCGGGACGGGGCGGCAGATCCGCGAGACGCGCCGGAGCGGCGGGCACCGGAGCGGTGGCCCCGGGCGCGCCGGTCGGGCCTGCCCTGCCGGGGGCCTTGGGCGCGGGAGTGCCGTACGCCCAGGCCCAGTTCCCCGTACCGCGTATCGAGGCGCCCCTCGGCACGGCCGTCGCGAGCGGACCCCGGCTGGCGCCGCTCGACGCCGCCGCGACCGCGCTGGCCCTGCCCGTACCGCTCGTCGATCCGAACGATCCGAACGCCGGATTCCTGGCCGGTCTGCTGGCCTCGGCACCCGCCGAAGTGATCTCGGCGCTGGCCGCGGCCCCCGCCGAGTCCGTCGAGCGCGGACTGCGTGAGCTGCGTGCCCGGCTGGAGATGGGCGATGTGGCCACCGCAGCGGCGGCGTTGACCGCGCTGGAGGAGTACCGCCCCGACGACTGGCGGGTCGTCTGGTACCGCGGAATCGCCTCACTCGCGACCGGCGACCACGAGACGGCGGCGCTCTCCTTCGACGCGGTCTACGACGCGTTCCCCGGCGAGCCCGCGCCCAAGCTGGCGCTGGGCGTCTGCGCCGAGGTGCTCGGTCAACTCGACAACGCAGCCGAGTACTACCGGCTGGTGTGGACGACCGACCCGAGCAATGTCAGCGCGGCGTTCGGTCTGGCCCGGGTCCAGCTCGCCTCCGGCGACCGCGCCGGTGCCGTGCGGACCCTGGAGTCCGTGCCCGAGTCGTCGATCCACTACACGGCCGCGCGGGTCGCCGCCGTACGGGCCAGACTGCGGCAGCGGTCCCTCGCGGCGCCCGCCCATGGCCCCGGTGCGGAGGCCCCGCTGATCGACGATCTGACGGCGGCGGCCGAACAGGTGTCCGCGCTGCGGGAGTTCGGTCTGGACGCGGTGCGGCGCGAGCGGCTCTCGACGGAGGTACTGGGCACGGCACTGGACTGGGTACTCTCCGGTAGTCCCGGGTCCCGCCCGGTACAGGCCGTGCTCCTCGGCAGTGAACTGGACGAGCGCGGCCTGCGTTTCGGACTGGAACGCTCGTACCGGGTGCTCGCCCGGCTCGCTCAGCGCGGCGAGGAAAGGATCGAACTGGTGGAGCGGGCCAACCGTTTCCGCCCCCGGACGTGGGTGTGAATTGATGTCCCAGATGCCTGAATCGGCCGACCTGCCGACCTGCCCAGGCTGTACGGAGCCGCTGGAGTCCGGTGACCTGTTCTGCGGAGCCTGCGGGTACGACCTGTCGGTCGTACCGCCGCGCCCGGCCGACCGTCCCACCCTGGTCATGAACGCCATGGGGCCGTCGGATTCCGGTGCCCGCGCGGGGGGTGTGGACTGGCCGGCCGCGGCCGGTACGGACGGCTCGGCCGCGCCCGTGCACCGTCCGGAGGAACTGCCGGGCCTGGACTCGGCGGGGGCCCGGCTGCCCGGGCCCGGGGGCGACTTCGAACTGCCGGCGCCCCATGCTCCCGCGACGGGAGGGCCGCTGGGTGCCGGGGGCGGCCGGACCGTACCGGCCGATCCGCGCACCGCGGTCCTCGCCGACCCGCCCGGTCCCGCCGCTCCCGGAGCCCAGGCCGGACCCGAGGGTTCCGCGTCGGCCGCTCCCGCCGGTGCCAAGCTCTGTGTCGCCTGCCGTGCCGGCCGAGTCGACACCGACGGCTACTGCGAGAACTGCGGGCACGCCCAGCCGCGTGAGCGCGACCATGTGGAACAGGAGCTGGGCGCGGTGGCCGCCGTCAGCGACCGCGGTCTGCGCCACCACCGCAACGAGGACGCGTTCGCCGTGTCGTCCGCGGCCCTCCCCGACGGCTCGCCCGCCGTGGTCGCGGTCGTCTGCGACGGCGTCTCGTCGGCGACCCGCCCCGACGAGGCCTCGGCCGCCGCCGCCGAATCAGCGAACGAGTCGCTGCTCGGGGCGCTGGCGCGCGGTACGCATCCGCAGCAGGCCATGCACGACGCGATCGTCGTGGCCGCCGAGGCGGTCAACTCCCTTGCCCCGGTGCCCTCCAGCGCCCTGGACGCCGATCCGCACCGCCACCAGAACGCGCCGGCGTGCACGATCGTCGGCGCGGTGGTCGCGAGCGGACTGCTGATCGTCGGCTGGATCGGCGACAGCCGGGCCTACTGGGTGCCCGACGACCGCCAGGGCCCGCCCGCCCGGCTCACCGAGGACGACTCGTGGGCCGCGCAGATGGTCGCGGCGGGCCTGATGAACGAGGCGGAGGCGTACGCGGACGAGCGCGCCCACGCCATCACCGGCTGGCTCGGCGCCGACGCGTACGAACTGGAGCCGCACACCGCGTCGTTCAAACCGGACCACCCCGGTGTGGTGGTGGTCTGCACGGACGGCCTGTGGAACTACGCGGAGGGCGCCGACGAGATGGCCAGGGCCCTGCCGCCCGACGCCGCCGAACGGCCCCTGCACGCGGCGCGGGTGCTGGTCGGGCACGCGCTGGACGGCGGGGGCCACGACAACGTAACAGTGGCGGTACTGCCGTTCGCCGTACCACCGCGAGGGGCAGGATCCGCCGGACAGGGCCGCAGCACGGCGTGACCCCGCTCCGCCCCTGCGCACGGCACCGCCCGCCCCGCCCGTATCACGTGCGATCACCTGTCACC
>NZ_LATD01000198.1 GCF_000981895.1 Streptomyces odonnellii
GTTCATGACCCTGGTCGCCAAAGCCGTCGGCCGTCTGGCCATGCAGGACGCCCCGGCCGGCGCCCTCCCGACCCTCTTCGCGGCCACCCAGCACCTCGAAGGCGCCGCCTACATCGGCCCCGACGGCCGGGGCGAACTCCGCGGCCACCCCACCCGGGTCGGCCGCACCCCCACCGCCCAGGACCCGTCCCTGGCC
This sequence comes from Streptomyces odonnellii, assembly GCF_000981895.1. Classification (GTDB taxonomy): domain Bacteria; phylum Actinomycetota; class Actinomycetes; order Streptomycetales; family Streptomycetaceae; genus Streptomyces; species Streptomyces odonnellii. The sequence continues at coordinate 197 of NZ_LATD01000198.1, forward strand.
CGCCAGTTGTGGAACCTCTCCGAGGACCTCACCTCAACGGCCTTCCCCCGCCCCGGAAAGTGACTCCTCGCCCTGCGGCGAAGGCCCCGGAAACGCCCGAGGGCGGCACCCCCACACAGGGGTGCCGCCCTCAGTACAGACGCGTACGGATCTACCGACGCGGGACGGATCCGAGCCGAGGAGGCTCAGAAGTCCATGTCACCGCCCGGCATGCCGCCCGGAGCAGCGGCCGCGGCCTTCTCCGGCTTGTCGGCGATGACGGCCTCGGTGGTCAGGAACAGCGCCGCGATGGACGCCGCGTTCTGCAGCGCGGAACGCGTCACCTTCGCCGGGTCGATGATGCCCTCGGCGATCATGTCGACGTACTCGCCGGTCGCGGCGTTCAGACCGTGGCCGACCGTCAGGTTCCGGACCTTCTCCACAACGACGCCGCCCTCGAGGCCGCCGTTGACGGCGATCTGCTTGAGCGGGGCCTCCAGCGCCAGCTTGACGGCGTTGGCACCGGTCGCCTCGTCGCCCTCCAGCTCCAGCTTCTCGAAGACCGAAGCGGCCTGGAGCAGAGCGACACCACCGCCGGCGACGATGCCCTCCTCGACAGCGGCCTTGGCGTTGCGCACCGCGTCCTCGATGCGGTGCTTGCGCTCCTTCAGCTCGACCTCGGTCGCGGCACCGGCCTTGATGACGGCCACGCCGCCGGCCAGCTTCGCGAGGCGCTCCTGGAGCTTCTCGCGGTCGTAGTCCGAGTCGCTGTTCTCGATCTCGGCGCGGATCTGGTTGACCCGGCCGGCGACCTGGTCGCTGTCACCGGCACCGTCGACGATGGTGGTCTCGTCCTTGGTGATGACGACCTTGCGGGCGCGGCCCAGCAGGTCCAGGCCGGCGTTCTCCAGCTTCAGGCCGACCTCCTCGGAGATGACCGTGCCGCCGGTGAGGATGGCGATGTCGTTGAGCATGGCCTTGCGGCGGTCGCCGAAGCCCGGGGCCTTGACGGCGACCGACTTGAAGGTGCCACGGATCTTGTTGACGACCAGGGTCGACAGCGCCTCGCCCTCGACGTCCTCCGCGATGATCAGCAGCGGCTTGCCCGACTGCATGACCTTCTCCAGCAGCGGAAGGAGGTCCTTCACATTGCCGATCTTGGAGTTGACGATCAGGAGGTACGGGTCGTCCAGGGACGCCTCCATACGCTCCATGTCGGTGGCGAAGTAGGCCGAGATGTAGCCCTTGTCGAAGCGCATACCCTCCGTCAGCTCAAGCTCCAGACCGAAGGTCTGGGACTCCTCGACGGTGATGACGCCTTCCTTGCCGACCTTGTCCATGGCCTCGGCGATCAGCTCGCCGATCTGGGTGTCGGCGGCGGAGATGGAGGCGGTCGAAGCGATCTGCTCCTTGGTCTCCACGTCCTTGGCCTGCTCCAGCAGAGCGCCCGAGACGGCCTCGACGGCCTTCTCGATGCCACGCTTGAGGGCCATCGGGTTGGCACCGGCGGCCACGTTGCGCAGGCCCTCGCGGACGAGCGCCTGGGCGAGCACGGTCGCGGTGGTCGTACCGTCGCCGGCGACGTCGTCCGTCTTCTTGGCGACTTCCTTGACCAGCTCGGCGCCGATCTTCTCGTACGGGTCCTCGAGCTCGATCTCCTTGGCGATGGACACACCATCGTTGGTGATCGTGGGGGCGCCCCACTTCTTCTCGAGGACGACGTTACGGCCCTTGGGGCCAAGGGTGACCTTGACGGCGTCGGCGAGCTGGTTCATCCCGCGCTCGAGACCGCGCCGTGCCTCCTCGTTGAACGCGATGATCTTGGCCATGTGAAGTGGTCCTCCCGGACAGGGGTCTCCCCGGGCCGCAGGGCCCAGGGGGCGGGTGGAGCGGACCGCGCCGGCGCCCGCGACGGACGGCCTGAGAGCCGTGCGGTTCATTGCCCCACCGGCTCTTCGGGCCTCACAGACCCGGTCCTCAAGTTGTCACTCACACTTGCAGAGTGCTAACGCCAATGATTAGCACTCGACCCCCGAGAGTGCAAGCTCCCCCGGCTCCCACGACCCCTTCGAGGCACCCGCGCCGGAACGGCCCCGCCGGGAGGCCGGCACGGCCCCGTACGCCGGACCGGCCCCGTACGCACGAGGAGCGCACACGCACGAGGAGGGCACACGCACGAGGGGCCCGTATCCCCATCTCTGGGATACGGGCCCCTCGCGCGTGAGCTGAGTGCGTCGGTGGCCGATCGCGCCGGGATCAGACGGCGAGCTTGACCATGTCCGCCTGCGGACCCTTCTGGCCCTGCGAGATCTCGAACTCCACTCGCTGACCTTCTTCAAGGGTGCGGTAACCGTCCATCTGGATCGCGCTGTAGTGGACGAAAACATCCGCACCACCGTCGACCGCGATGAAGCCGTACCCCTTCTCCGCGTTGAACCACTTGACGGTGCCCTGAGCCATGCCTAACTCCCCTATTACTGGCCCTTCCAGGGGGCCACACTTCGCGCCGGAACGCGTCGACCGCGGCTGAATGTATCTGCCCAACTGCCCTCTGCAACAGGTCAATCGGACGAGAATTCTGGGCATGGCTGAACACGCATAGCGACGAATTCGCTGCGATCTCGGGCAAGTCGGGCCGGGCAAAGCGCACCTATAGCGCAAACAACACCAGGACTTTGCCCCCATGTTGTCGCGTTCTGATACACGCGCGGCAGGGCCGACGGAGGGGCGTTCCCATACTCTATCGCGTTCAACCATAAAGAATGGCTCCCTCCGCTTGCTTCGCGGAGGGAGCCATCGGTGGAGCTGTCAGGGGGCCGTCGGAACGAGCCGGGACGAGCCGGAACGAGTCGCGCCGGCCGGGCGCGGGGCTCAGCCGCCGGCGACCGCGGGGATGATCGAGACGCCCGCGCCCGCCGGGGTGACGGTCTCCAGGCCCTGCTCGAAACGGACGTCGTCGTCGTTCACGTACACGTTCACAAAGCGGCGCAGCTTGCCCTGGTCGTCCAGGACGCGCGCGGCGATGCCGGGGTGGTTGGCCTCCAGGGACTGGATCACCTCGGAGAGGGTCGCCCCCTCGGCCGGGACCTCGGCCTGGCCGCCGGTGTACGTACGGAGAATGGTCGGGATGCGGACATTGACGCTCATAGTGGTGTTCTGCCTTCCGTCTTCCGGCTTTCCGTAACGCCGGTAACGTCGTCGGGATTCAGCGGGCCAGGCCGGCTTCGCGGAACGCGTCCAGGCTCGGGCGGATCGTCGCGGTCGGCCCCGTCGTCGCCGCCACGGCGTCCAGGGTCTTCAGTCCGTCACCCGTGTTGAGGACGACGGTCGTCAGCGCCGGGTCGAGCAGACCGGCGTCGATCAGCTTCTTCGTCACACCGACCGTCACCCCGCCCGCGGTCTCCGCGAAGATTCCCTCGGTGCGGGCCAGCAGCTTGATCGCCTCGACGATCAGCTCGTCGTCGACGTCCTCGACCGCCCCGCCGGTACGCCGGGCGATGTCCAGGACGTACGGTCCGTCGGCCGGGTTGCCGATCGCCAGCGACTTGGCGATCGTGTCCGGCTTCTGCGGCCGTACGACATCGTGCCCGGCCTTGAACGCGGTGGACACCGGCGAGCATCCCTCGGCCTGGGCGCCGAAGATCTTGTACGGCCTGTCCTCCACCAGCCCCAGCCTGATCAGCTCCTGGAGACCCTTGTCGATCTTCGTGAGCTGCGAGCCCGAGGCGACCGGCACGACGATCTGGTCGGGGATCCGCCAGCCGAGCTGCTCGCAGATCTCGTACGCGAGGGTCTTGGAGCCCTCGCCGTAGTACGGGCGGAGGTTGACGTTGACGAAGCCCCAGCCCTCGCCGAGCGGGTCGCCGATCAGCTCCGAGCAGAACCGGTTCACATCGTCGTACGTGCCCTCGATGCCGACGAGTTCACCGCCGTACACCGCCGCCATGACGACCTTGCCCTGCTCCAGGTCGTGCGGGATGAACACGCAGGAGCGGAAGCCGGCGCGGGCCGCCGCGGCGCCGACCGCGCCGGCCAGATTGCCGGTGGACGAGCAGGAGAGCGTGGTGAAGCCGAAGGCGCGGGCGGCCTCGACGGCGATGGCGACGACCCGGTCCTTGAAGGAGTGCGTCGGATTGCCGGAGTCGTCCTTGACGTACAGGCCGCCGGTGACGCCCAGTTCACGGGCGAGATTGTCGGCCTTGACCAGCTTGGTGAAGCCGGGGTTGATGTTCGGCTTGCTCGCCACATCGGCGGGGACGGGCAGCAGCGGCGCGTACCGCCAGATGTTGTCGGGGCCCTCCGCGATGCGCTTCTTGAGCTCTTCGGGGGTGCCGCTCGGCAGGTCGTACGCGACTTCGAGCGGCCCGAAACAGCTCGCACAGGCGAAGATCGGTCCGAGCTGGAAGCGCTCTCCGCACTCGCGGCACGAGAGCGCGGCGGCGGGTCCGAGATCAACGGAGGCGTCGGCGTGGCGGACGGTCTGCACAGCCATGATGGCGAGGCCCTTTCTCCTCATCTTCCTTACGACGCGTTTCGCCGCAAGACGGAATTGGCACCTTCCCCACCGTGACCTCGCGGTCGGCGGGAGGGTTGCCGGGACTTCAACGGGCCGTTCCCTCAGTCCCTCTGGATGAGCGCTATGGCGCTGGACCCCTGGTCCGGCGCGTTTTTTCACGAAACGACCCCGGCATGCGGTGGCCACTCGTGTTGTTCAAGACTGTAACCGAAGGAGCGGACGGTTGAGATAGTGGTCCGCACCGCGAGATGGATCACGTCGGCACGCGTGAGCATGGACGGGCACGCGTTAGACGCATGGGCGAGCATCGCACGAACGCACGACACGCCAGGGAGAGTACCGACCGTGCTGGAAGAGGTGGAACGCTGGCTGACCAGGCGCTCCTGGTCGGCGGCCGACCGTACGCTCGACCGGCTCCTGCTGGCGAAGGCCGCGCGCGGCACCACGGTGAGCGTGGTGCTTCCGGCGCTCGACGAAGAGGCGACGGTCGGCGGGATCGTGTCGGTGATACGGCGTGAGCTGATGGAGTGTGCGCCGCTGGTCGACGAGCTGGTGGTGATCGACTCCGGTTCCACGGACCGTACGGCCGAGACCGCGGCGGCGGCGGGCGCGCGGGTCGTGCACCGGGACTCGATCCTGCCGCGGCTGCCCGCACTGCCCGGCAAGGGCGAGGTGCTGTGGCGGTCGCTGCTGGTGACGAGCGGCGATGTGGTGTGCTTCGTGGACGCGGATCTGCGGCGGTTCTCGGCCGAGTTCGTGTCCGGGACGGTGGGGCCGCTGCTGACGGACACGGATGTGCAGTTCGTGAAGGCGATGTACGACCGTCCGCTGACTGAGAGCGCTCTCACCGGCGGCCGGGCCGAACCGAGCGGCCGGGCCGACCCGGACGGCCGGGACGGGGCCGCAGCCGGCCAGGGCGGGCGGGTGACCGAGCTGGTGGCGCGCCCGCTGCTCAATCTGCACTGGCCCCGGCTGGCGGGGTTCGTCCAGCCGCTGGGCGGGGAGTACGCGGCGCGGCGCTCGCTGCTGGAGCGGCTACCGTTCCCGGTCGGGTACGGCGTGGAGCTGGGGCTGCTGGTCGACGCCCTGCACACGGTGGGCCTGGACGCGCTCGGCCAGGTCGACGTGGGGGTACGGCTGCACCGGCACCAGGACGACCGGGCGCTGGGGCGGATGGCCGCGGCGATCTACCGTACGGCCCAACTGCGGCTGTCCCGCGCGCATTTGGTACGTCCGGAGCTGACGCAGTTCGACCGGGGCGAGGACGGCTTCGTACCGCGCACCTACGCCGTCGACACGGAGGAGCGACCGCCGATGCGGGAGATCGCGGAGTACACGGCCGGACGCGCGGCGTAACCACGCATCATCACATCCGTTGCTTACATTGCACCCTTATGAGGGCAAAAGATGTGATTATCATCCGGGTAATCGGGGTGCTGGCCGGGACGCTGGTAGCGCTGACGCCCGGACCGGCGCTGGCCGCGGACCAGCCGCCGGCGGACAGCGCACGGCTCTACGGCCCGGTGCGGGAGGCCGTGGAAGGGGCGGTGCACGAGCCGCTGGAGGGCCATCTCGCGGACACCGGAGGCGTGGCCGAGCGGCTGTGGCTGCTGGGCGGGGTGGCACTGGCGCTGACGGGCGCGGGGGTGGTGGCACTGGCGGCGACCCGCGGCCGCCGCTGAGCCGGCCACCGCTGAGCTCCGACGGGGCGCACGCCACACCGTCCGTACGTTTGAGCGTTTACGGGACGGGCTAGGTTCGGCACATGGTTACCGAGCCGCCCCCCCGGCCCAAGGTCCAGCCGGCCCAGATCCTTGTCGCGTCCAACCGCGGCCCCGTCTCGTACACCCTGCGCGACGACGGCTCGCTGGCATCGAAGCGCGGCGGCGGCGGTCTGGTGTCCGGCCTCTCGGCCATCGGGTCCGACGACAGCGCGGTGTGGGTGTGCGCGGCACTCGGCGACGGCGACCGCGAGGCGGTGCGGCGTACGGACGGACGGCTCGACCCGGCCGACACCGGCGGCCGGCGGGTCCGGATGCTGGGGATCGCGCCCGAGGTGTACGCGGACGCGTACAACGGCGTCGCGAACTCCACGCTCTGGTTCGTGCACCACCTGCTCTACCAGACACCGCTGGAGCCGTCCTTCGGCCCCGAGTTCCGCGCGCAGTGGGCGTCGTACGAGACGTACAACCGCGCCTTCGCGGAGGCGCTGGCGGACGAGGCGGCGGAGGGCGCGGCGGTCCTGGTGCAGGACTACCACCTGGCGCTGGTGCCGGGGATGCTGCGCGCGCTCCGCCCCGACCTGCGCATCGGGCACTTCTCGCACACCCCGTGGGCGCCCGTCGACTACTTCCGGCTGCTGCCCGACGACATCGCCCGCCAGTTGCTGCGCGGCATCCTCGGGGCGGACCGCGCGGCCTTCCTGACCCACCGGTGGGCGGACGCCTTCCGCGCCTGCTGTACGGAACTGCTGGGCGGCACGGGCAACACCAGGACCGGTGTGCACGGCCTGGGCACGGACGGCGACTTCCTGCGCGAGCGCGCGCACCGCCCGGACGTGGAGGAGCGGATCGCGACCCTGCGCGAGCAGATCGGGCGTACGGGAGGCTCGGGTCCGGACTCCGGCGAGCCACGGAGGACGATCGTCCGGGTGGACCGTACGGAACTGTCCAAGAACATCGTCCGCGGGCTGCTCGCCTACCGGCAGCTCCTCGCCGACCACCCCGAATGGCGCGAACGCGTCGTCCATGTCGCCTTCGCCTACCCCTCCCGGCAGGATCTGGCGGTCTACCGTGACTACACCGCCGAGGTCCAGCGGGTGGCCGAGGCGATCAACGACGAGTTCGGCACGGACGGCTGGTCCCCGGTCGTCCTCCATGTCCGCGACGACTTCGCCCGCTCCCTGGCCGCCTACCGGCTCGCGGACGTGGCCCTGGTCAACCCGATCCGCGACGGCATGAACCTGGTGGCGAAGGAGATCCCCGTCGTCTCCGAGCGCGGCTGCGCGCTGGTGCTGTCGCGGGAGGCGGGAGCGTACGAGGAGATGGGCAAGGACGCGCTGACGGTCAACCCGTACGACATCTCCGCCACGGCGAAAGCCCTCCACGAGGCCCTGACCCTCTCCCCCGAAGACCGCGCGGAACGCGCCGAGCGCCTGTCAGCGGCGGCCACGGCCCTCCCCCCGCAGCAGTGGTTCCTGGACCAGCTCACCGCCCTCCGCGCCTGACTCCCAGAGGGGGCCGGGCGAGGCCGGGTCAGTCCATGGCCCGGGCGAGGGAGGCGAGGTAGTCGGCCAGGGAGGCGGGGCCGGGGAGGTGGAGGTCGGCCCGGGCGGACAGTTCGGGGACTTCCGAGCCGCTGCAGATCAGCAGGCCGGGGTGGCCGTCGGAGCGGAGTTTCTCGACGGCCGCGTAGGCGGGGAGATCGCCCAGGTCGTCGCCCGCGTAGAGGACGGTTCCGGCGCCCGTCTCGCGGACGTACTCCAGCAGCGCCACGCCCTTGTCCATGCCGGGCGGGCGCAGTTCGAGGACCA
>NZ_LATD01000199.1 GCF_000981895.1 Streptomyces odonnellii
GGGGCGGTCCGCCCGGGCCCGGCGCGGGCCGCTGGGGCGGGAGTCCGGTGCCGGGGGCGCTGGGCGGGGACCACTGGCCGGGAGGCGGCTGGGCCGCGGACCACTTCGAGGAGGAGCCAGAACCGTCGGCGGGCTCGGCGGGCCGGGGCACGGTGGGATCCTGGCCGTCGGACGGGGCGGATCCGGGCGAGGCCCAGCCCGGAGTGTCGTTCACGGTCGTCCACCTCGTGGATTGGTTGCGGGGCCAACTCGGAGAGCCGGCGTGTCAGCGGTGCCTGTCCGCGGAGCGGGGCGGCGGGCTGCCAGCCATCGTGCCACGCGTCGGCTGTGGGCGGACCGGGGGCCGTATCTCCTTCTCGCGTTCGTGCTTGCCTTCATTGTCCGCTCCGTAGCGGGCAGACTGAGCGAATGGTTGATCAGTACGCACAAACCCCGGTCGGCGCGGAGCCGTCCATGCTCCCCTCGATTCGCTGGGACGAGCCGCCGGAAGGGCCCGTACTGGTACTCCTCGACCAGACGAGACTTCCGGTCGAGGAGACGGAGCTGGTCTGTACGGATGTCCCCGCGCTGGTACAGGCGATCCGGACGCTGGCGGTGCGGGGGGCACCGTTGCTGGGGATCGCAGGCGCCTACGGGGTGGCGCTGGCGGCGCTGCGCGGTTACGACGTGGAGGACGCGGCGACGCAGCTTTCGCAGGCGCGGCCCACCGCGGTGAACCTCGGGTACGGGGTGCGGCGGGCGCGGGACGCGTACCGGTCGGCGGTCGACCAGGGGGCCGGTCTTGAGCAGGCGGCCGCCGCCGCGCTCGCCGAAGCGAAGCTGTTGCACCGGGAAGATGCCGAGGCCAGCACGCGGATGGCCGAGTTTGGGCTTAGTCTCCTCGATGAACTGCTGCCGGGGGGCGGGCACCGGATCCTGACCCACTGCAATACCGGGGCGCTGGTCTCGGGCGGGGAGGGAACCGCGTTCGCCGTGGCACTGTCGGCCCACCGGGCCGGGCGGCTGAGGCGCCTGTGGGTGGACGAGACCCGTCCGCTCCTCCAGGGGGCGCGGCTGACGGCGTATGAGGCGGCTCGTAACGGGATGGCGTACACATTGCTCACGGACAACGCGGCTGGTTCGCTGTTCGCGGCGGGGGAGGTGGACGCCGTTCTGATCGGGGCCGACCGCATCGCCGCGGACGGCTCCACGGCGAACAAGGTGGGGAGCTATCCGCTCGCCGTCCTGGCCAGGTACCACCATGTGCCGTTCATCGTGGTCGCCCCGACCACCACGATCGACCTGGACACCCCGGACGGGGCGTCGATCGAGGTGGAGCAGCGGCCCGGGCACGAAGTGACAGAGGTCACGGCGCCACAGGTGGCAGCGGGAGCGGAAGCGGGGAGTGGGATGCCGGTGGCACCGCTGGGAACGCAGGCGTACAACCCGGCTTTTGATGTCACGCCCCCGGAACTGGTGACGGCGATCGTCACCGAAAAAGGCGCGCTGTCCCCGGTGACCGGGGCCGGAATCGCGGAGCTGTGTGTCAGGTCACGCCAAGGTAACGATGAGCTAATGGGATGATGTCGCATCGACCCACGGAAGCGGCCCCCCTGCCTGCGACGATGCGCGGGAAGAGGGGCCGTGACATCCAACGGTGACATCAGTCGGGGTCGGCGGCGTGTTGGTGAGCCTCCAACTGCCTGATGCGAGCCGGTTGCCGCAGCAGCCGGTCAAGCTGGCCCACGGCTTCGATCACGTCGGGGTCGAGCGCCTCGGCGTAGATGTCGAGCGTGGTCGCGATCCGGCTGTGCCGCAGAATCGCTTTGATGATCCTCGGGTGGACGCGGAGATGCACGAGGAGCGTTCCGCAGGACTTGCGGAGCCCCTTGGGGTTCATCTTGCCGAGACCGGCCCGCACCCGGACCCGTTGCAGCGTCGCGTAGAGGCAGGCTGCCTGAAGCGGCTGGCCGGTACGGGTGACGAACACGTGGCCATCGGGATCATCCGCCCACGGGCGACCGCTCGCGAGCGCAGAGGCACGCATGGCGGCGGTGCGCATCCGGGTCCACCGCAGCGGCGCGATGCACTGCGCGGGCAGCGGCAATGGCGCTTTGGACGTGTCAGTCTTCAGCTCCACGTCGATCGTTCCGGCACTCGTACGCTGCCGTTGCTGTTCCACCCACAGAATCCGGCTGTCCAGGTCGATGTTCTCCCAGCGCAGGCCGCACACCTCAGCGCGACGCAGGCCGAGGAGGCAGAGCAGCAGAAACGCCGGGTAGTACACGGTCCGGCGCCGTGCCTCAGCCAGGAAGCGGAGCACCGTCACGGCGTCCCAGCTTGTGCCGCTGTCAGTCGATGCCCGCACGTGTACGAGCTTGGCCACGTTCCTCGTGAGGCCGATATCTTCCACCATCGCAGCCGCCAGCGCCGCAGAGAGGACCCGTAGCGAGTGCTTGGCGGTCTTGGCCCCCTTCTCCTCCGCCAGGCGCGCTACGACCGCCCTCAGCTCCTTAACGCCCAGCTTGACCATGACTTTGGAGCCCAGGCGCGGGCGCAGGTGGTTGCGTACGGTCTGTTCGTAGGTCCGGTAGCTTCCCGGGGCAAGATCGGGTTTCACGATGCGCTCAAGCCAGTAGTCGAACCACTGCCCCAGCGTCATGTCCCGGGTTGGGGTCGGGATGCCGTCGCTGGCACGGTCGAGCAACTCGCGCCGCTTTCGATCGCATTCGTCGTAGGTCTTCCCGTACGCGTACTTGCGCTTGGTTGTCCCATCGGGCTGAGGAACATAGACAGCCGCCTGATACCGGCCGTCAGCGCGTTTCGTAATCGTGCCCCCACCATTGGGGCGGCGCTTGGCCATCAGGCTGCCTCCCGTACGGCGGTGGCGATGAAGTCGTGCACGGCAACGGCGGGGATGCGGCGGGCCCGGCCGACCTTGATGGAGGCGAGACGGCGGGACCTGATCAGGTCGTACACGGTGGAGCGCCCCAGCCTCAGCGCGGCCATGACCTCCGGCACGGTCAGCAGCTCAGCAGTTCCGGCAGCCACGCGGCATCCCCTTCCTCGTCTCGGAGTTCGGCGCGGGCTTGTCGGGCGGTTTCGCGGCCGACTTCGATGTCACGGCGGATGTTGGCTGCAAGCCAGGATTCGCCGGGGGTGTGGCCGTGCCCGGCATAGGCCCAGTGCGCGACCGTGAGCGTGGTGGCCTCCGGGTGGTCGTTCGGGTCGGGTAGTCCGAGGGCGGTACGTTGCTGTGCTGCGCGGTAGTCGGCGCGGACCTGCCGGAGGGCGCCGAGGGTGGTTGAGTAGCGGCGGGATTTGGTGGAGAAGTGGCCGCGGAAGCCGAGCATGTGAGCCCAGGCCCACAGCCGCCGATCCGGATACGCGTCGTCCAGGTCCTTGCACGCGCGGATGAGGCGGCGGGTGTGGTCGGGCAGACTCGGCAGCTTGTCGAGTTCGGCCATCTCCCCGATGCGCCGGTCAACGGTGCCGGTCGTCTCCGCGGCTTTGGTGGCGTACTTGGCGACGTAGGAAGCGACCGCCTGTTCGGTGAGGTCTTCGCCGTTGCCGAAGGCGCCGATGGGCTGCACGTCGAGCTGTGTGCCCCAGCGCAGGACCCGGGCCGGGAACTCACCGGCAGCAGGCAGTGCGACCTCAGCGCGGGCAGCGGCGGCCCGTAAGGCGTCAGTGAGCAGGTCGTGCGTTGCCCAGGCCGGGGGTGGGGAGTCGGGCCCGTCCGGTCCGTCGAAGCGGATTACGGCGTGGAAGTGGATGGCCCCGCGCTTCTGGTACTCCGCGACTTTGCCGTACGAGACGCGTAGGTGTTCGCGTAGTTCGCGCTGGGTGATGCCGACGCGGGCGGCCAGCTCACGCGGGAGGTAGATCGTGACGTAGCGCCACAGGTGCCCGGCGTGGTTGTTCCACAGGACCGAGCCCGCGTAGTCGTACGTGGTGGGGTCGAGTGCTGTGCCGAGTTCGGGTGCGTCCTCGGGGTGGCGGGTGCCGCAGCGGCAGCCGGCGGCTG
>NZ_LATD01000002.1 GCF_000981895.1 Streptomyces odonnellii
GGGGAGTACGTGGGGCAGCGGCTGCTGGAGTCCTGAGGGCCGCGGTCGAGGGGCGGGCCGGCGGGGGCAGGTCCGCGCTCGCGGCATGAGCTCCGCCGGGCCATTAGGGTGACCGTATGTCGGCCACGCGCTACACGTATCTCGGCCCCGAAGGCACGTTCACGGAGGCAGCCCTCCGTACGCTCCCGGAAGCCGCGACCCGCGAACTCGTCCCCATGGTGTCCGTACCGGCGGCGCTCGACGCCGTACGGAACGGCGATGCGGCGGCGGCGCTCGTACCGATCGAGAACTCGGTGGAGGGCGGTGTCACCGCGACCCTCGACGAGCTGGCCTCCGGCGAGCCGCTGATGATCTACCGCGAGGTGCTGCTGCCCATCACTTTCGCCCTGCTCGTACGGCCCGGGACCAAGCTCTCCGATGTGAAGACCGTGACCGGTCATCCGGTCGCGCAGCCGCAGGTGCGCAACTGGCTGCGGAACCAGCTCCCGGACGCGGTGTGGGAGTCGGCGGCGTCGAACGCGGACGGCGCGCGGCTGGTGCAGGAGGGGCGGTTCGACGGGGCCTTCGCGGGTGAGTTCGCGGCGGCCACGTACGGTCTCGAACCGCTGGTGACCGAGATCCATGACGCTCAGAACGCGGAGACGCGCTTCGTGCTGGTGGGCCGGCCCGCGCGCCCGGCGGCGCCGACGGGCGCGGACAAGACCTCGGTGGTCATCTGGATGGGTGACGACCACCCGGGCGCACTGCTCGAACTGCTCCAGGAGTTCGCCGTACGCGGGGTCAACCTGATGCTGATCCAGTCGCGGCCGACCGGCGCCGGAATCGGGAACTACTGCTTCGCGGTGGACGCCGAGGGCCATATCTCGGAGCGGCGGGTGGGCGAGGCGCTGATGGGGCTGAAGCGGATCTGTCCCAAGGTGCGCTTCCTCGGCTCGTACCCGCGGGCGGGGGTGTCGGCGGACGATGTGTCGACACTGCGGCGGGGGACCTCGGACACGGAGTTCATCGAGGCGGCCGAGTGGCTGGCGCGAAGCCAGGACGGCCGCGCCTGAGGGCTGGGCTTTAGGGAGCTGCTGTGCCTGTGAGCCTGTGGATGAAGGGCAAAGTTATCCACAGGCGCGCTTCTCGACCTGGGGACAAGTCGACAACACAGGCCGATCAAGTCGACAAGTCTCTGTGGTCGCCAACCCCCATCCACAGGGCGCCCAGCCGCGCCACGTCAGTCCGATTCCAGCGATCAACTCGTTGGAGCGAGCAATTCCCACCCGAATGAGTGTGTGAAGTGGGTTTACGAGGGAAATCTCCGGCCCGCTCCCAGCTCGCGCGGCCCGCACTTTTCCGCAATCCACAGGCCCATCACGCAGCCTGTGGATAACTCGCGCGACCGGTGCGCGTCTGTGGACAACGCCCTGTGGAGTTCGACTCAAGTCCCCTTCTCCACAAGGGAAGTGAGTCAAGCAGACCGCCACCTTATGCCTCGTTGCGGCGAATTGGATCCCCTTTATTGACGAACGACGAATGACCGCCGGGAGATTTTCCGACAGATTTCTCAATCGCGACAATTTAGACAAAGAGGTGTGCCTGTTGATATCGGGTGGGTCGGTGTCGGCGGGCACCGGTAGCCTGGTGGGGTGATTGACCTTCGCCTGCTCCGTGAGGACCCCGACCGTGTCCGCGCCTCCCAGCGCGCCCGTGGAGAGGATGTCGCTCTGGTCGACGCCCTGCTCTCCGCCGATGAGCGGCGCAGGTCGTCCGGCCTCCGCTTCGACGAGCTGCGCTCCGAGCAGAAGTCGCTCGGCAAGCTGATCCCCAAGGCGTCCGCCGAGGAGAAGGCCGAGCTGCTCAAGAAGGCGGAGCAGCTCAAGGCGGATGTCAGGGCCGCCGACGCCGACCAGCACGACGCGGACGAGGAGGCCAGGCGGCTCCTCCTCCAGCTCGGCAATATCGTCCACCCCGATGTTCCGGTCGGCGGCGAGGAGGACTTCACCGTCCTGGAGACGCACGGCACGATCCGGGACTTCGCAGCGGAGGGCTTCGAGCCCAAGGACCATCTGGAGCTGGGCGAGGCGCTGGGCGCCATCGACGTGGAGCGCGGCGCCAAGGTGTCCGGCTCGCGGTTCTACTATCTGACGGGCATCGGCGCGCTCCTGGAGCTGGCTCTCGTCAACGCGGCGATCGCCCAGGCCACCGAAGCCGGGTTCATCCCCATGCTGACTCCGGCGCTGGTCCGCCCGCGTGCCATGGAGGGTACGGGCTTCCTCGGCCAGGCCGCGGAGAACGTGTACCACTTGGAGAAGGACGACTTCTACCTGGTCGGTACGTCGGAGGTGCCGCTCGCCGCGTACCACATGGACGAGATCATCGAGGCCGACAAGCTGCCCCTGCGGTACGCGGGCTTCTCGCCGTGCTTCCGCCGCGAGGCCGGTACGTACGGCAAGGACACCCGGGGCATCTTCCGGGTCCACCAGTTCGACAAGGTCGAGATGTTCTCGTACGTCGATCCGGAGGACGCCCAGTCCGAGCACCAGCGGCTGCTGGACTGGGAGAAGCAGTGGCTGACCGGTCTGGGGCTGCCCTTCCAGGTGATCGATGTGGCGTCCGGCGATCTGGGGGCCTCGGCGTCGCGGAAGTTCGACTGCGAGGCATGGATCCCGACGCAGGGGAAGTACCGCGAGCTGACCTCGGCGTCGAACTGCGACGGCTTCCAGGCGCGCCGGCTCTCCATCCGCGTCCGGGACGGCAAGCAGATCAAGCCGCTGTCGACGCTGAACGGCACGCTCTGCGCCGTGCCGCGCACGATCGTGGCGATCCTGGAGAACCACCAGCAGGCCGACGGTTCGGTGGTGGTGCCCGAGGTGCTGCGGCCCTATCTGGGCGGGCGTGAGCTGCTGGAGCCGGTCACCAAGTGAGCACCGGCCCCGAACCGGCGTCGTCACCGACGCCCTCGTCGTCCGCGCGGTCCTCTGTGGCCGGGTCCTCAGCAGTCCCGGCCACGGGTTCGTCCGCGGCATCGTTCCCGTACCGGCTGGTGGCGACCGATCTCGACGGGACACTGCTGCGTGAGGACTTCACGGTCTCCGGGCGTACGCGTGAGGCGCTCGCCGCGATCACGGCGGCGGGAGCCGCGCACATCATCGTCACGGGGCGTGGCGTGCCCTGGACGCAGCACATCCTGGACGATCTTGGGTACGAGGGCCTCGCGGTGTGCGGCCAGGGCGCGCAGGTCTATCACGCCGGTGAGCGCAGGCTGCTGACGTCGGTGACGCTGGACCGCCAACTGGCCAGGCTGGCGATCGCCAAGACCGAGGCGGAGACCGGGCCGCTGGCGCTCGCGGCGAGCCGGGACGGTCTCGACGGCGCGGTGGTGATCGGTCCTGGTTACCAGGTGCTGGACGGTGAGCTTCCGGCGCTGTTCGTCGACGACCTGGCGGAGCTGTGGGCGGAGCCGCTCAACAAGGTGTACATCCAGCACCCCGAGCTGGACGACGACGCGCTGGCGCGGGCAGCGCGGGCGACGGTCGGCGGCCTGGTGGATGTGGTGATGGCCGGGGCGGGGGTTGTGGAAATCCTGCCGCTGGGCCTGAACAAGGCGACCGGGCTCTCGCTGGCCGCGCGCCGGCTCGGTGTCACGGCGGCGGACACGATCGCGTTCGGCGACATGCCCAATGACATCCCGATGTTCGCCTGGGCGCGGCACGGGGTGGCGATGGCGAACGCGCACGAGGAACTGAAGGCCGTGGCCGACGAGATCACGGCGTCGAACGAGGATGACGGCATCGCGGTGGTGCTGGAGAAGCTGCTGCTGGGGTAGCCCTCCGGGAAGGGGCGGCCCGCGCGGATGCGCGCTCGAAGCGGCCGCCCCCGGGCAGCGCCCCGGCGGCTGCGCGGAGCAGTGATGGCTACTCCGGCGCCTGCGCGGTGCTGCCCTGCTGGGAACTCGGCGGACACGGAATCCCGGTCGTCGCCGTGCTCCGCTCCCGGTCCTGAGGTGTGCCTTGACAGAACTACTGTGCCCGGGGCGGCGACGTCCCGCCACCGAATATCGGCGCCATGGCCCACGCCCGCCCGTACGGTTACTACGGACGGACGCGGGCGCAGGGGCTACGAGCAGGATCAGCGGCGCTTACGGCCCCGGCGCAGATCCCTCAGTTGATGGACGACATCGTCCACCCTGGCATCCACCCGGTTGATGTCATCGGACATCTGGCACAGCCGGTTGCTGATGGCTCCGACGACCTGATTGGTCGCGTCGAGCCGCCGGTCCAGACTGTCGAGCCGGTACGACATCCGGTTCAGAACCGGCCCCAGCTCCTGAAGCGCCACACCGACCCCGCCGAGACACGCCTCGACATCGGTCACCCGCCGGTCGAGGTTCGCGTACCCCGTGCGGAGTTCGTCCTCGACGCCGAGGAGATACGTACGGACGCACCGCGCGATGTCGCTGTCGCGAAGAAGCATCGCGATGTTGAGCACGGCACGACGGGTGTAGAGCGTGAGACTGGAGCGCCGCTGTGGATAACTTTTGCCGCTCCCGGATGAGAGTGACACCGCGTCACTCTGATATTCGCGCAGGTCAGAGCCTCGCACCACATGCATCCCGTTCTCGGACAGCTCTGCGCGATGCCGCGCGGTCAACTGCCTGATGACGTCTGTGGATACTTGGAAGTAGCGCGCGACGCCTTCCGTCGCGATATGTACGCCGTCCGGCAGCAGCCGGAGCGCCTTGACTTTGTCGAGCGCCTCGACCCGCCCCATGACGCTGTCGCGCATCGAGCGCGACTCGATCAGAGCACCTTCAGGTGGCATGGACATGCCTTCCACGTGAAACCGATTGATGGTCGGCCCTCTCCCCGGGCTTCAGGGGCGGAGGTCGGCTCACGGTGGCTACTCACTCAATGACCGGCATACGCGGCTCTCGGCCCCGCGCCGGCAATCCCCAGCTTCACAAACGCTCGACGTCACAGACTCCAGTTGCCTCCACGCACCCTGGACAACGAAGCGATAAACGTACAGTTACGCGGCAACCCCCGCCCATCGGGCGGGGGTTGCCGTGCGGAGCGCACGCGTCTACTCCTCGCCCGCTAGCTTCAGCGTCCTGAGCTTCTGGCCCGCGTACCAGGTCGCCGCCACCGAGACCCCCGCCAGCAGACCCACCGCCAGCGGCAGGCCGACGTCCGAGGTGATCGTGCCCTCGCCGCCTATCTTCTGGGCGAGCGCCAGCGACCACTGCTGGACGCTGAGCGTCCGCGCGCCCGCCACCAGGCTGCCGAAGAGCGTCTCCCAGACCAGCGCGTAGACGAGTCCGATGACCACCGCGTGGCGGCTGACCGTACCGAGCAGCAGGAAGAGCGCGCTGTACGCGATCGAGGCGACCAGCGCCGCGACCGTGTAAGCGACGGCGATCTGCTGGCCGTTGCCGTTCAGGATGTACCCGGCTATGAACGTGGGGATCGCGGAGAAGGCCATGGTCACGGCTATGGCCACGATCAGTTTGGTGAAGATGATCGACGACCGCTTCACCGGCTTGGAGAGCAGATAGACGATCGAGCCGTCGTCGATCTCGGGTCCGATCGCGCCGGTCCCCGCGATGACACCGATCAGCGGCACCATCGTGGCGAGCGCGAAACCGCCCAGCACATCCACCGCGACCTGGTCGTCCGCGCCGTTGAGCGCACGGACGGCCACCGCGATGACGATCAGCAGCGCGGGCAGCAGGAAGAGAAGCGCGGCCCGGCGCCTGCCGAGCAGGGCCCGGTAGGTGAGCCGGGCGACTGTGGGGTTGTACATGACGTCACAGCTCCTTTCAGGCCGCTACGAGGTACGAGAAGACCGACTCAAGGGACTCGTCCGAGGGCGAGACCGTGAGCAGCCGGATGGAGTGTTCGCGGGCGACCCGCGGCAGCAGTTCGGTGAACCGGCCGAAGTCGACCGCCTGGATGCGCAGCGCGCCCTCGGCGAGGTCCACCTCGATACCGGCCGTCGACGGGTCGGCGATCAGCGCGGCGGCGAGCGCGCGGTCGTCGCTGGACCGTACGAGATAGCGGTGCGGCCGGTCGGTCATCAGCCGGCGGATCTTGCGGAAGTCCCCGGAGGCGGCATGGCGCCCGGCCACGATCACCTCGATGTGCGAGGCGAGCTGCTCGACCTCCTCCAAAATATGGGAGGAGAAGAGAACGGTGCGGCCCGTGGCGCCCATACGCCGCAGCAGATCCATGAGCTGCATGCGCTGACGCGGATCCATGCCGTTGAACGGCTCGTCCAGAAGCAGCACGGACGGGTCGTGGACCAGCGCGGACGCCATCTTCACGCGCTGGCGCATGCCCTTGCTGTACGTCGCGATCTTGCGGTCCTGCGCGTACTCCATCTCGACCGTGGCGAGAGCCGCACGCGCCTCCTTCATCCCCAGCCCGTGCAGCTCGGCGTTGGCCACGACGAACTCCTGGCCGGTCAGGAAGTCGTACATCGCCTCCCGCTCCGGCACGATGCCGATCTGCCGGTAGACCGACTCGTTGCGCCAGATCGGCTGTCCGTCGAGGGTGACGCTGCCCGTGGAGGGGGCGAGGAAGCCGGCCATCATATTGATCAGGGTCGACTTGCCCGCGCCGTTGGGGCCGAGCAGTCCGGTGACACCGGGCGCGATCGTCATCGTGACGTCGTTGACGGCCACCACATTGCCGAACCAGCGCGAGGTGTGCTCGATATTGATGGTGGTCACAGCCCGACCTTCCGGTAACGGCGCATCAGAACGGCGTACGAGCCGGCTACGAGCGCGAGGACGACCAGCAGATAGACCACGCCCACGCCGGCCGAGGGACCCGCCTCGCCCGGGAAGGCGGAGGTCGCGCCAAGGAAAGCGGTCTGTACGCCGTCGATGAGCGTGACCGGCGAGAAGAGGCCGAGCCACTTGACGGCTCCGACGGCGTCCGAACTCCACGCGATCGCCTGGAGGGTGGAGACCGCGCCGTACGAAATGGTCAGGGTGGCTATCACGGCGGCGACGCCGAAGCCGCGCCGCGGTGTGAGGGCGGCCATCACCAGGCCGAGCCCGCCGAAGAGCACGGAGAGCAGCGCCACCGACACCAGCCCCTGACCGAAGCCCTTGGTCTGGTCGGCGAAGTCCATCTTGGCCAGCAGTGAGCCCGCGTAGAGGATGACGAGCGGCGCCCCGGTCAGTACGAAGAGGGCGGAGGCCATCGCTCCGTACTTCGCGAGTACGTAGTCGACGCGCTCGATCGGGCGGGAGAAGTAGAGCGGCACGGTCTTGAAGCGCAGGTCGCGGGAGACGGACTGCGGGGCCTGGGAGGCCAGATAGAGACCGATGACGGCCTGGGTGAAGATCGCGTAGCGCGTGTAGTCGAGCGGCAGTTCCTTGAGGTTGGTCGCGATCGCGACCGCGACGATGATGGCCGCGGGCAGGCACATCACCGCGAAGAGAATCATCGGCAGAACCTTGGACTTGGCCGAGCGCCCGAGTCCGTACGCACCGCGCAGGGACTGCGAGTAGAGGGAGCGGCGCGCGTAGGCGCGGCCGAGGCGCGCTCCGTCGTAGGTGCGGTATCCGATGTTGTGGATCCGGGTGGTCGCGGCTCCGCTTCCCGTACCGGCCTCGGTGCCAGTCGTGGTCTCAGCGCTCATCGTGGACGCCTCCCTTCACCAGTGCGTGGTCCGTTCCGTGTGCGGCCCGGCCGTCCGGGGCCTGTTGCGGTGTGTCCTGCGGGTGTTCGGTCCGCTGGGGGCGGAACACCTCCGCTATGTGGTGGCGCCGCTGTTCCATCCGTACGAGTCCGAGGCCGAGCGCGGCGACGGTGTCGCGGACGACGTCGTACGTCTCCTCGCCCTTGGCCTCGATCAGCAGGATGTGGCCCGCGCCGGGGAGCCCCTCTTCCATGCCCGCGTGGAGGGTCAGCCCGGCCGTGGTGAGGGCCTCGCGCAGTGTCCCGGTGCCGTCGGGGTGCGCGTCCGTGTCCGTGACCTCGACCGCGAGGGTCGTGGTGATCTGGGTGAAGTCGCTGGTGGAGCTGGAGCGCAGCAGTGTCCCGCCGTCGATGACGACGACATGGTCACAGGTCCGTTCGAGCTCGCCCAGGAGGTGCGAAGTGACCAGGACGGAGATGCCGAAGTCCGTGTATACGCGGCGGATCAGGCCGAGCATCTCGTCACGGCCGACCGGGTCGAGGCCGTTGGTCGGCTCGTCCAGGAGGACGAGCTGGGGGTCGTGGACCAGTGCCTGCGCGAGCTTGACGCGCTGCTTCATACCGGTCGAGTAGCCCCCGATGGGACGGTAACGCTCCTCGTAGAGGCCGACATGGCGCAGCGTGTCCGCAGTGCGCTCGCGCGCCGCGGTCGGGGGGAGTCCGGACATGCGCGCCATATGAACGACGAACTCGGTGGCCGAGACGTCCGGCGGCAGGCAGTCGTGCTCGGGCATGTATCCCACGCGCTCACGGATGGCACCGCCGCTGGTGGCGACATCGAGCCCGAGCACCGTGGCCCGGCCTTCCGTGGCGGGGGAAAGACCCAGCAGGATCTTGATCATGGTGGACTTGCCGGCTCCATTGGCACCCACCAGACCGGTCACACCCGGTCCGATGTCCAGAGAGAGCCGGTCAAGCGCGGTTACCCGTGGGAACCGCTTACTCAGGCCTTCTGTCGCGATCACATTCACGGCTCCGACGGTAGTGGCGAAGGTAACAGGGGTCGTCAGCCTTGGCGGCTGTATCCCTGTCCCCCTCAGGGCGTAGGGACCCGTAAGGGGGCCGTTGAGGAACTGGGAGAAACCGTAGTCCATCGGCCGATTCGCCAGCCGAGTTGTCCACAGGGGCGGGCGGGCCGGTTGTCCACAGGCACAGCCCGGCCCTTGACGTTGCCGCCGGGCATTGTCACATTCATCACTGCCACATCGATTTGCGTGACATGAAGAACACGCACCGCACACGGAACCAGTGGGAGGCGATGCCGTGACGGACCGACGGACCGCGGAGCTGCGGGGGTTCAGGGAGGTCCAGCGCCTGGCGTATGAATGCGCGGAGACCGTCGCCGCGCGGCTCACGCCGGGGGTGACGGAGCGCGAGGCGGCGCGGATGCAGCGTGCCTGGCTGCGCGCCCGCGGCGTGCGCGACTGGTTCCACCTGCCCTTCGCCTGGTTCGGGGACCGTACGGCGTTCGCAGGCTTCCGGATACCGCTGCAGTTCTTTCCCAGCGGGCGCCGGCTTGAGACCGGGATGCCGTTCATCCTGGACCTCGCGCCCGTCCACCGCGGCTTCACGGCGGATGTCGGCTATTCGGGCTGTCTCGGTCCGAACCCGCTGCACAACAAACTGCTCGCCGATCTCCGGGCGCACCGCGAGCTGATCCTGCGCGAGGTGCGTGAGCGGCGGACGCTGCGGGAGATCTACGAGGACGTGGACCGCCTCATGGTCCGGCAGGGCTACGCGAACAGGCACCGGGCCTATCCGTTCGGTGTCATCGCCCACAAGATCGACCGGGTGAAGGACCGCCGCTGGTCACCGCATGTGTTCGGGTTCGGCACCCAGTCGCTCAAGGGCCTCGCGAGCGACGCACTGCGCGGCCACCGCGACGGCTGGTCGCCGCTGTGGAGCCCGTACCGGTTCTCCGACCACCCGCCGGCACCGGGGCTGTGGGCGGTCGAACCGCACCTCGGGTTCCGGGGTACGGGCGCGAAGTTCGAGGAGATCCTGGTGGTCACCGACTCACGGGATCCGGAGCAGAGCGCGTTCTGGCTGGATGACGATCTGCCGCATGTGCGGCGCTGGACGGAGGCGGCCGTATGAGTACGGACATGGGTGCGGGCGCGGGCTCGGGCGCGGACTCCTCGGGCGACAACGGCAGCGGCAGCGGCAGCGGCAGCGGCAGCAGTACGGTCCCGGGGCTGGAGGGGGCGCGGGAGCGCCGGGTTCGGACCGGCGGGGTCGAGCTGTGTGTCGCGGAGCTGGGCGATCCCGGGCGGCCGACCGTGGTGCTCGTACACGGCTATCCGGACAGCAAGGAAGTCTGGTCGGAGGTCGCGGCAAGGCTGGCGGGGCGCTTCCATGTGGTGCTGTACGACGTGCGGGGGCACGGCAGGTCGACGGCGCCGGACCCGCTGCGCGGCGGGTTCACGCTGGAGAAGCTGACCGACGACTTCCTGGCGGTCGCCGACGCGGTGAGCCCGGACCGGCCGGTGCATCTCGTCGGCCACGACTGGGGTTCCGTACAGGCATGGGAGTTTGCGACCGTCGCGCGGACCGAGGGCCGGATCGCCTCCTTCACCTCGATGTCCGGGCCGTCCCTGGACCATATGGGGCACTGGATCAAGCGGCGCGCGGCACGCCCCACTCCGCGGCGGGTCGGCCAGCTCCTGGGCCAGGGCGCCAAGTCCTGGTACGTCTACGTACTGCATACGCCCGTGCTGCCCGAGCTGGCCTGGCGCGGCCCTCTCGGCAGGCAGTGGCCCAAGATCCTCCGCCGGGCCGAAAGGCTTTCCGGCACGGCGTATCCGACCGCGTCCCTGCCCCGGGACGCGGCGCACGGCGCGTGGCTCTACCGGGACAACGTCCGCGCCCGGCTGCGCCGTCCCCGTACGGACGCGCATGCGCACGTACCTGTCCAGCTCATCACCCCGACCGGCGACGCCTTCCTGTCCGAGCGGCTCTACGACGATCTGGAGCAGTGGGCTCTGGGCCTGGTACGGCACACGCTGCCCGCCAAGCACTGGGTACCCCGCACCAGGCCCGATCAACTGGCCTCCTGGATCACCGACTTCGTCACCGCCCACGAGAGCGGCGGCCCTCCGGAAGAGGCTGCCGAGTCGAGTACGGGCACGGTGCGGACGGGACCGTACGCACAGCGCTTCGGCGGACAGCTCGTCCTGGTCACGGGGGCGGCCAGCGGTATCGGCCGGGCCACCGCCTTCGCGTTCGCCGAGGCGGGCGCACGCGTCGTGGCGGTCGACCTGGACGGGGAAGGGGCCGCCAGGACCGCGGAACTGGCCCGGCTGACCGGGGCACCCGAAGCCTGGGCCGAGACGGTCGATGTCGGTGATGGCGAGGCGATGGAGAAGCTCGCCGAGAAGGTCGCCACGGAGTACGGCATCGTCGATGTCCTCGTCAACAACGCGGGGATAGGGCTGTCCGGTCCCTTCCTCGACACCACCACCGAGGACTGGAAGAAGGTCCTGGACGTCAATCTGTGGGGTGTCATCCATGGCTGCCGCGTCTTCGGCAGGCAGATGGCCGAGCGCGGACAGGGCGGCCATATCGTCAACACCGCTTCCGCGGCCGCCTATCAGCCCTCGAAGGCACTGCCCGCGTACAGCACGTCCAAGGCGGCGGTTCTGATGCTCAGTGAATGCCTCCGAGCGGAACTGGCAGACAAGGGCATCGGGGTCTCGGCGATATGCCCCGGTTTCGTCAACACCAACATCACTTCCACCGCGCGTTTCACCGGTGTCTCCGCGGCTGAGGAGGAGCGGCGCCGAAAGAAGACCGCCCGGCTGTACGGGCTGCGCAACTACCCGCCGGAGAAGGTCGCCGACGCCGTGCTGCGCGCCGTGGTGCGCGACCAGGCCGTCGTACCGGTCACCCCGGAGGCCCGCGGCGCGCGGTTCCTGTCCCGCTTCGCGCCCGGGGCGCTGCGTGCGATCGCACGAGTCGAGCCGCCGCTGTGAACACCGACAAGCGAGCGGGGGACGGGGAGTTCGGGCCGGACGAAGAGAAGGGGGAGCCGCTCAAGGCCGAGCAGAGCCGGGCGGCCGATGACACCGGGAAGACCAGGGAGATCAGGGAGACCGAGGAGATCAGGGAGGCCAGGGAGATCAGGGAGACCGGGGAGCGGTATGCCATCGTGCCGCGCCGGGTCTCGTTCGACTGGCACGGGACTCCTCTCCACTGGATACCGGGCGAGCCCACGGCCACCCATGTCATCAATGTGCTGCATCTGCTGCTGCCGGCGGGCGAGCGGTGGTTCGTCAAGGTCTTCAAGGAGGGCCTGCCACTGGTCACCGACCCGGAACTGCTCAAGGACGTCAAGGGGTTCATGGGGCAGGAGGCCACGCACAGCGTCCAGCACTCCCATGTACTGGACCACCTCGCCGAGCAGCGGCTGAACACCGACGCCTACATCCGCCGCGTCGACTATCTCTTCGAGAAGCTCCTCGGCGAGAAGCCGCCCTGGGGAATACCCTTCCCGGCCGGGAGATGGCTGCTCTACCGGCTGGCGTTCGTCGCGGCGATCGAGCAGTTCACGGCCGTCCTCGGTGACTGGGTGCTGCGCGCGGAGGCGCTGGACCGGGCGGGATCCGACGAGGTCATGCTCGATCTGCTGCGCTGGCACGGCGCGGAGGAGGTCGAACACCGCGCTGTGGCCTTCGACATGTACGAGCACTGCGGCGGCCCGGACGCACTGCGCTATGCGCGCCGGGTCGGCACGATGTGCGTCACCGTGCCCGTACTGCTGTGGCTCTGGTCCTCGGGCGCCGCCTATCTCATCCGGCACGACCCCCAGCTCGCCGGCAGGCTGCGCTATTCGCTTCGGGAGCACAACAAGGCGATGAGCAAAGGGCTGTTGCCGACCTGGCGCGAGTTGGGCGCGGCGATACCCCGCTACTTCCGCCGGTCGTACCACCCATCGCAGGAGGGCTCGCTGCGCAGAGCAGTCGACTACCTCGCGGCCTCGCCCGCCGCCCGGGCCGCGGCGGACGCGGTGAGCCGCACGACACCGGGACGGAGGGAGTGAGCGCGCCGGGTCCGTCCTTGCCGGGGGCCGAGTACCGGATCGAGGGGCTGGCGCATGCGAGCGGGGCCTCCGTACGTACGATCCGGGCCTACCAGGACCGCGGGCTGCTGCCCAGACCGGAGCGGCGCGGACGGGCCAACGTGTACGACGGCACCCATCTCGCCCGGCTGCGGCTGATAGCCGAACTGCTGGGCCGGGGATACACATTGGCCTCCATCAAGGAGCTGCTGGAGGCGCGGGACTCGGGGCGCGGACTCGGTTGGGTGCTCGGTCCGGCCGCCGGGGCGCAGGAGTCCTGGACCGACGGGGAGCCCGGCCGTATCTCCCGTACGGAGCCGGCCGAACGGTTCGGTGGGATCGGGCACAGCACCTCCCGCTCACCGGACTCCGAGACCCGTTCCGTGACGCTGCCCGCCGACACGATCCGGGCCATACAGGGGCTGGTTGGGCCGGAGAACGTCGCGGCATTCATAACGGCGGCGGCCGAACGGGAGCTTCGGGCAAGGACCTTGGATGCCCTCGCCTCAATCAACAGACAACACAGCCGTATTGATCAAATAGGTTAAAAGCCGCGGACCTTGTCCACAGGATCGGCAAATCCCCCTGTGGATAACTGAGTTGGCTGTGGATCAAACCTGTGAACACCACGAATTTCAAATGAGTGGCGGCCTGGTGACCCTACCGGCCACGCTGATCGGATGAACGGAACACCCGATGAACGGCGCACCGTGAAGGTGTCAAAGTACCTCTCCAAACATCTGCGCCACCAGCCCGAGCGGATCGGTATCACCCTCGACGCGAACGGCTGGGTGGCGGTCGACGAACTGATCAGTGCCGCGACCGCGCATGGCTTCCGGATCAGCCGCGCCGAACTCGACCATATGGTCGCCGTCAACGACAAACGGCGCTTCACGGTGGACGGCGACCGCATCCGCGCCAACCAGGGCCACACCGTCACGGTCGACCTGGACCTGCCACCGGCGGAGCCGCCCGCGTACCTCTACCACGGGACCGTCGCCCGCCATCTCGACTCGATCCGGGCCGAAGGGCTGCGCCCCATGGCCCGCCACCATGTGCATCTCTCGCCGGACCGCGAAACGGCGACCCGGGTCGGCGCGCGCCGCGGCCGACCGGTCGTGCTCTCGGCGGACGCGGCAGCGATGCACAGGGACGGGCTGGTCTTCCATGTGAGCGCCAATGGGGTCTGGCTCACCGACTCCGTACCACCGCGGTACCTGCGCTTCCCCGGCTGACCCTGACCGCCGACCCCGCCGACCCCACCGACGCCAACAGACGCCCATGGGACAGCCGGACCCGCGCCCCAGCCCTGCCGTCGCCGCTTACGCCGGTTACGAGCGAAGCTGCGCCGGTGCCTCGGTCGCGATCCGCTCGAAGACCCGCTGGTCAGTGGCGAAGACCGAGTCCGGAATGGGAGCGTGCACCACGATCTCGTCGATCCCCAGCTCCGTATGCCGGCCCGCGAAGTCCACGAACGCGTCGACAGACCGCATCGGCCCGTCCCGGTCCGGGGTGAAGCCGGTGAGCAGGATCTTCTCGGGCACCTCGTGCCCGATCTCCGCGCAGACCTTGGCGAGCCGCTCGATCTGCCCGTGAATGGCTTCCCGGGACTGCTCAGGCGTACCGGTTTCGAACAGCTTGGGATCGCCCGTCGTCACCCAGGCCTGGCCGTACTCCGCGGCGAGCCGCAGCCCGCGCGGCCCGGTGGCCGCGACCGCGAAGGGCAGCCTGGGCCGCTGCACACACCCCGGGATGCCGCGGGCCTCGACCGCGGAGTAGAAGCTGCCCTCGTACGTCACGGAGTCCTCGGTCAGCAACCGGTCCAGCAGCGGCACGAACTCGGCGAACCGGTCCGCCCGCTCCCTCGGCGTCCACGCCTCCTGCCCCAGCACCGTGGCGTCGAAGCCCGTACCCCCCGCGCCGATCCCAAGAGTGATCCGCCCGCCCGAGACATCGTCCAGCGTGAGCAGGTCCTTGGCGAGCGTGACGGGATGCCGGAAGTTCGGTGAGGTGACGAGCGTCCCGAGCCGCAGTCGCTCGGTGACGGCTGCTGCCGCCGTCAGCGTGGGCACCGCCCCGAACCACGGGCCGTCACGGAAGGTACGCCAGGACAGATGGTCGTACGTGTACGCGGCATGGAAACCGAGCCGCTCGGCGCGCAGCCACTCGCCGCGGCCACCGTCGTGCCAGCGGCGGACGGGAAGGATCACAGTACTGAGGCGCATGCCCCAGACGATACGCGCGGGCCGCCGGCCACCACGGCCGTGCCCTCGGAGCAGGCACGAGAGGCCCCACGGTCCTCCCGAAAGTCGCTAGGGTTACTCCATGGGTACGTTCAGCAAGGCTGAACTCGAGGCCATGATCGAAGAGGCGACCGTCGATGCCTACAACGAGGACGAGCAGCTCACTGGTCTGTTCACCCTGCTTGAGGAGCACCTTGCCGTGCCCTTCACCACCACCGCTGTTCTCGGCGTCGAGGTGACCGTGCGGGGTGTCGACCTCGCACCGGACGGCAGGATCGTCGCCCTGTGCTCCCGCGGCGGTATGCGGCAGTCGATCGGAATCCTGGAGCTGCCGCTGCCCCGTCCGGCCCCCGAGGGCGCGGAATGGATCGACGCGTACCGGCACTGGGCCGGTTGAGGCCGGGCCTTCGAACTTCACGCGGAACTGGCTTGTATGGAGGGGCTGAACGTGGCTGATGCCGTCCAGGGCTCGAATCAGGGCACCGATGAACCGTCGTTGACCGATCTCATCGAGCGCAGTTCCGAGTTGAAGGGGCGGTTGGTCGCCTTCGCCCAGAGCCCCCGCTTCGACCGGTGGTTGACGCCTCTTCTGCTGGAGGCCGCGGGGCCTGAGCGGTACTTGGACGAAGGCGGGGCGGTCAGGATCACCGACCACTTCATCCTGCGGTACCGCCTGCCTGGCGGTTCGACCGTGGTGGACCGGTTCGTTGCCGGGCGGAAGGATCTGACCGCTGCCGACCGGGAGATGCTGCTCGGCTGGCGTGACCCGGTCGAGGGCGTCTTCGAGGTGAGGGGCAAGGAGGAGGATGCCGTCGTCCTGCTGAACCTGGTCGACGACCTGGAGTACCGCACGTACTCGAATGCCGGGCGGGCGGTGTTCCGTGGAGTTTCCGGGGGAGGGTTTCTGCACGCCTGTCTGGTACCCGTTCACTCGGCCGACGGGGCCTGGTTGGTATCCGGGGCGATGTCCTATTACCCCAGGTCCAAAGCCTCCGAGATCGCCCAGGTGGCGATCGAACTGGCCACCAGTCGGCCCGAGTTCGTCTTCCGCAACCCGGAGAAGATCGAGCAGGGATGGCAGCGGATGCGGGAGGACCGGGCCGCGTTCGTCGAGTTCTGCGGTGGCGACGAGCTGGTCCTTACACCTGCCGAGGCCGAGGACCGCCTCAACGCCTACTACCGCCACCGCCAGCAGGCCGCCGTCGCCGGAAAACAGCCCGGCCGTGCCCGGGGCAGGCGACTCCCCGGGCTGGACCTGCCTTTGTTCGAACTGCCACGAGAACTGGCGGACTCGGACACCATCGGCGTCATCTACGACGGGATCGACGGCCTGAACTTCTACGCGGACTACGGGATGCTGCAGGAGCTCTTCGCGAACCCCGCCCGCGCAGGCCAGAAGCGGTACCAGGACCTGTTGCGCGCCTACCTGCGCGAGGAGTCGATCTCGCCACTGCCGATCCGCCGACTGGCCGCCGCCCACCCGGAGACCGCCGACGCGGTATTCCGGAAGCTCCTGCGGAAGCCTGGCTTCACCTGGAGCGAACACGGCGAGGCACTGCTGCGCCGACGCAAGCCCTGGTACTACGAGAGCGAGCCCCGTCCGGGCGTCTCGGTGATCGGCGACCGTCTCAGCCGGCTTGCCGCCGGCCGCCGGTAGCCGCAGCTCACGAGGGCACGGCGGCTGCCGCGCCGGCCCGACGACCACGCATACTCCAGTTCATGGCCGACACGACCCGCATCACCGTCACGCTCCCCACCGAGCAGGTGGCCGAGCTGAAGAAGCTCACCGACAACGTCTCGGGCTATGTGGCCGAGGCAGTGGCCCGCCGGCTCAGGCACCATCTGCTCGGGGGCGGATCTGCGGAACCACAAGGACGAGCACGGAGCCTTCAGCACGGAGGAGTTGGCTGAGGCCCGAGCACGCGTCTTCGGCACCACCGACACCGCGGGTGGCGCGAGCGCCGCGTGAGCCCACACATCGAGACGGTGGTCCTGAACAGTGAGGGCCTGTCCGGATGGATCGCCCAGGACCGCAAGATCCTTGCCCTGTTCAAGATCTTTCACGAGAGGGGAGCGGACCTGGTCAACAGCGCGAACACCGTCGTGGAGGTCAGCCACTCCCGCGTGAACATGTCCCGCCTGTACTGGGCCCTGTCCAGAGTCAAGGTGGAGCCGGTGACCGAGCAGGCGGCGAAGGAAGCAGCCAAGCTCCTCAAGGCCGCCGGCCTTCACGGGCACACGCACGCCATCGACGCCACGGTCGCGGAAGCGGCACTGCGGCAGCCCGGTCCGGTGGCGATACTGACGTCCGATGTTGACGACATGACCCGTCTGTGCGGCAAACAGATCAGACTCATCGGCCTCTGACAGGGATAGCCGCAGGTCGGTGCGCGATCGGTGAACGAGCCTTGACTGACGTCACGAGGGTGCCCAAACGGATACGCTCGGTAGCCGTCGCGGCGGCGGTCAGGGCGGGGATGGCACCGAACCACGGCCCCTCGCGGAACGGCATCCGCCACGACAGATGGTCGTACGTGTACGCGGCATGGAAACCGAGCTCCTCGGCCCGCTGCCACAACTCCCGCCCCTCGCAGGCCCATGGGTAGATCGGCAGAATCACAGTGCTCAATCGCACGTCACCGACCATACGTCCCGGCCCTCAAACCTCCCCGTGCTGCCAGCCTTCGAACACGCAAGCCGGGCGACTGTGGGGGCCACGGCCTTGGAACGGGACGGCGACACCATGACCGACCAGCCGCACTCCCCGACCGTCAGCGAGAACTGGGGACCGCAGCCGTCATCCTGGGTCTCGCCCCTGCGATACTCGACGACGGTGCACACTTCACGGCCGACGACATCCGCCACATCGCACGCCTGGTCAAGTCCCTGACAGACGTCCTCGCCCTCGTCGGCTGCCGGGGCGGCGTCCTGCCGGGGAGGGGCGGTGGAGGTCGGAACAAAGGCCCCACCGCCTGAATCGCCCGCCCATAGGATGGTCCGCATGGCTATGGACGGCAGGCAGACGACCCCGGACGTGGTGGAGGACGTGTTCGACGGACACGCCACGGGCATCGAGGTCGAGGACCCCGGCGAGGACACCACGCGAATTCAGCGGCCGTGGAACCCGGACCAGATCCGGGTGAACACCAGCCAATTTTCCCTGCGCAACATCCTCGACCAGATCGACGAGGGCTCCATCGAGCTCGCTCCTGACTTCCAGCGATTGCGGGTCTGGCGGACCGACCAGAAGTCCCTGCTGGTCGAGTCACTACTGCTGCAGATTCCGCTGCCCGCGTTCTACTTCGCGGAGGACTCGGACGGATCGTTTCGCGTCGTAGATGGCCTTCAACGGCTGTCCACGCTGCACGCGTTCGTCCGGGGTGGAGAAAACGGCTTCGCCCTCGGGAAGCTGGAGCACCTGAACGATCTGAAGGACCTGCGTTTCAGTGATCTTCCTGTGCCGTCCCAGCGGCGGATCAACAACACCCAGCTGATCGTCAACGTGATCGACCCGACGACACCTCGCGGGGTCACGTACGAGATCTTCAAGCGGATCAACACCGGCGGGACCCCGCTCAACGCCCAGGAGATCCGGCACTGCATGAGCAGCCCGCGCAGTCGGGACATCCTGCACCGGATGACCCACACGGACGCCTTCGCCAAGGCCACCGGGGGCCGCCTCACCGACCACATCCGGATGAATGACCGGGAGATGGCCCTGCGATTCGCCGCGTTCTGGCTGAAGGGCATTAGAGCTTACCAGGAGCGCCCCATCATGGAGCAGTTCCTGATGGACGCCACCGAGCTGCTGGACGATCCGAAGCAGGTCCCGGAGGAGCAAGTGGCGGCGCTGGAGGCCGCCTTCGACCGGGCGATGACTCACGCGTACCTCGTCTTCGGCGAGCATGCTTTTCGCAAGTGGCCGGAGGGCGACGACTACCGCCGCCCGATCAACCGCGCCATGTTCGAGAGCTGGTCCATGGCCCTGGCCGACCCCGACTACACGACCGCCGACCTGCGTACGCGTCGCACGGCCATCGTGAAGGCGGCCCGTGAGCGGATGACCGTCGACGTCGTCTACCTCAACGCCATCACCTCCTCCACCGCCGACCGATTCCGGGTGGACTACCGCTTCAAGGCCGCCGTAGCGGACGCGGGAGCCGACCTGTGATCACTTCCCTGGAGATCCGGGGCTTCAAGCGGTTCGAGTCCGAGTCGTTTAGCCTGCGCCCTTTCACCGTCCTGACCGGAGTCAATGGCGGCGGCAAGAGCACCGTGATCCAGTCCCTGCTGCTGGCGAGGCTGGCAGGCACGTCGGGCGCAGCGGCAGGCGGCACTGTGCGGCTGAACGGCTCGCTCGGACTAGCACTCGGCGAGGCCCGGGACGTGCTGAACTGGACGACCGACGCGCGGGAGATCACCGTCCGGCTGGGCGGCCCGGACGGTGAGTCATGGGTGTTCGGCTTCGGACTGCCCGACGCCGAGCAGGCGCTGCACCTCGATGTACGGCGACTGCCGGTGGCGCACGTGCCCGGTATCGGGTCGGCCGTCGCGGCCCCCGCTTTCACCTACCTGTGCGCCGAACGTTTGGGCCCCCGCGACACGCTGTCGGTGTCCGCCGAGGAACCGGACCGGATCGGAGTCGGGGTGCGAGGCGAGTTCACCGCACAGGTGCTGGCGCTGCGCGAGTCACGCGCGGTGAGTACGCGCAGGGCGGTTCGCGGTGCGTTGCACCACGCAGAAGCCGCCGGACCGCAGCTGAGGGTCCAGACCGAGTCGTGGGCCTCGGAGATCATCCGTCCGCTGCGGATCACCGCACGGGTGGCTGTGGGAATCATGGCCACGACGATCCGGTTCGGCGAGAGGGGCCTGAGCGGCGAGGAAATCCGCCCCGCAAACACCGGTTTCGGCATCTCCTATGCCCTGCCGATCATCGTCGCGGGACTGCTCACCGAGCCGGGCGACCTGCTGATCGTGGAGAACCCCGAGGCGCATCTGCACCCGGCGGGACAATCTCGGCTGGGCCGGTTCCTCGCGCGGGTGGCGGGCAGCGGGGTGCAGGTCGTGGTGGAGACGCACAGCGACCACGTCCTCAACGGAGCCCGGCTCGCCGTCGCACAGGATCGCTCTCTCCCGGCAGCGGACATGATCACCCACTACTTCGATCACGATCAGGCCCTACCCATCGAAATCAACGACAGGGGCGAGCTAAGCCACTGGCCCAGTGGCTTCTTCGACCAGATCGAGACCGACCTCGGGAGACTGGCTCGTGCCCGACGCGGCAAGTAGGAGTGGAAACGGAACCGGGCAGAACCAGTCGAGCGCTACCACCGCCGCCGAGGCCGCCGACGACTATCGCGTCGTAATCGCAGAGGAGTGCTTCGACTGGCGAGCGATGACGGACTCGAGCCTGCGGGAAGCCCTCGACACCCTCGCGGAGGTACTTCAGCCGTTGGCCGATGGCCGTAAGGCCGCGTTCATGGAACCTGCCTACGACGTCGAGTGCCGACCGTCAGTCGCACTGATCGATGCCCTGTACTCGCCTGACGGCGGGCTGCCCCGTGACAAGCGGGTCCTTCTGCAGCAACTGTTGAGCAAATGCCGACGCGTGGAACCGAACGAGGCGGATCTGCCCCAGCCGGTCCGGGTGGCCGACGGCCCCTGGCAGGAACCGTCCTGGGGCACAGCCCACGCTCTGGCACGGGCAGCGGTGGGCCGCGCCATGTCCTGTCTCCTGGTCCCGTATGCCACGGAACCCGAATGGCCATCCGGATGGCTTACCGTCACGCGGACGACGGAGGTCGGCCGGGATGAGGTGAAGGTGCACGTCCTACGGCACCCCGACAACATACCGGTCTTCTGGCGCGGTCTCCTCACCCACGAGAACGTTTCGGCCGAGCATTTCTTCACCTTCACGGAGGATGCCTTCCCCCGGCTGCTCTTTGCCGACTCTCTGCGCCTGCACCACTTCAAGGGCGCCTACGCCGAAGTCCTGCCCTGGCTGGTGAAGCTGCTGGGCGCGCTCGACGACCACTTCCCCCGGACACTGGACGAATGCAACGGCGACCAGACACAGGTTGTCCGGAGGTTCAGTGCGCTGGGTCTGGACATCTCACCCGAGAGCCCAAACACGAAGAAGAACGCGACGGCGTGGGAACAGCGCAACGTCGCCTACGACGACGGCACCTACCGATGTGAGTGGCACGGCAAGCGGCTCTGGGACCGCGACAGGGTCCACTTCTCACTGCCGATCGCCACATACGACGACCGGATTCTCATCGGGATCTTCGTGGGGCATCTGGCGACCTGAACCAACGGGACCGAATGACCTGTCCGTCGACGCTTCCTCTCATATGAAAGACCAGGTCAGCCGGTGATGCGCGAAAAAGGCTTGACTGAGGTGACGAGCGTCCCGAGCCGCAGTTGCTCGGTGACGGCTGCTGCCGCCGTCAGCGTGGGCACCGCCCCGAACCACGGGCCGTCACGGAAGGTACGCCAGGACAGATGGTCGTACGTGTACGCGGCATGGAAACCGAGCCGCTCGGCGCGCAGCCACTCGTCGCGGCCACCGTCGTGCCAGCGGCGGACGGGAAGGATCACAGTACTGAGGCGCATGCCCCGACCCTACGTCCCGCCGGCCGACCGCCCGCGCGCCCGTCGACCGTACGCCGACCGCCCGCGCGTCCGCCGGCCGACCTCGCGCCGGCCGACCGTACGCGTCGTCGCCACCACCCCGGTTCCGAACCACTCGCCGACTCTCCCGCACGCACGCGTGCGCACCGCCGACTGATCCCGTCTCAGATGTGCGCCCCTCCGCACGCCCGTGCGCACTCGTACAGGAGAATGGCGCCGTGACCTCGCCCACGGACGACTCCCCAGCCGCCCCAGCCACCGCGGAAACCCCAGCCGCAACAGAAACCCCGGCCACCGCGGAAGCCCCAAAGGCCCCAGGAACCGCGGCCTCTCCCGGCTCCCCGCTTCCCGCCCGGCCTCGGCTGATCGCCACCGATCTCGACGGCACCCTGCTCCGCGACGACAAGTCCGTGTCGGACCGTACGACCGCCGCGCTCAAGAACGCCGAGGAAGCGGGCATCGAGGTCTTCTTCGTCACCGGGCGCCCGGCCCGCTGGATGGATGTCGTCAGCGAGCATGTGCACGGCCATGGCCTGGCGATCTGCGCGAACGGCGCCGCCGTGGTCGATCTGCACGCCGGCGGCGAGTTGCTGCGGGTCCGGGACCTGGACCGCGAAACCGGGCTGTATGTCGTCCAGGCCCTGCGCGACGCCGCCCCCGGAACGGCCTTCGCCGTCGAGATGGCCCACGGCATCCGCTACGAGCCGACGTACCCGCCCTTCCTTGAGGACCCGGGCGCGACCGTCGCCACCGCGGAGGAGATCTTCGACGAGGCGTACGAGGACTCCGCCGGTCCTGTCATCAAGCTGCTCGCCCACCACCCCGGCCTGACGCCCGACGCCTTCCTCACCCTTGCCCGTACGGCGGCGGGGGACCGCGCCACCATCACCCGGTCGAGCCCCACCGCGCTGCTGGAGATCAGCGCCCTGGGCGTGAGCAAGGCCAGCACCCTCGCCCTCTGCTGTGCCGAGCGCGGCATATCGTCCGACGAGGTCGTGGCCTTCGGGGACATGCCGAACGATCTGGAGATGCTGGCCTGGGCCGGGACGTCGTACGCCATGGGCAACGCCCATCCGGATGTGCTGGCCGCCGCGTCAGGCCGTACGGCCACCAACAACGAGGACGGCGTGGCGATCGTCATCGAACAGATCCTGGCCCGGATCTAGCAGATCGGTCGATCCGCGGTCGGTCCCGCCAGATGGTGACCGCTGGCCAGCCCTCCAGCGTCTGCCACGCCCGTCCACCGCGCCACGCCCGTCTGCCACGCCTGTCCCCCGCACCACTCCTGTCCGCCGCGCCACACCCGCCTCGTCCGCCACACCGGTCCACCGCGCCACGCCCGTCCACCGCGCCACGTCCGCCACGCCCGCCCTCATAGCGGCGCCTCCCAGATCACCGTCGTACCGCGCCCGTCCCCGCCGATCCCCGGCCCGCACACGCTCGATCCGCCCAGTGACTCGGCCCGACGCGCCAGATTGCGCAGCCCGCTGCGTCGTCCGCCGTCCGGGATGCCCACCCCGTCGTCGGCGACCGACAGCCGTACCGCCGCCCTGCCGTCAGGCAGCCGGGCCGTCGCGTCGACGATCACTTCGATACGCGTGGCATGCGCGTGCCGGAAGGCGTTGGAGAGGGCCTCACGGAGCGCGGCGATCAGATTTTTCCCGGCCAGCTCACCGACGGCGGCGTCGACCTGCCCGAGGAACCGGTGGCTGGGCCGGAACCCCAGGGGCACCGCCGCCATATTGATCTCCCGCAGTACGCGGGTGCGCACCCCGGCCGGTGCCTCGGCCGGTCCCTGCTGGAGCGCGAAGATGGCCGTACGGATCTCCTGAATGGTCACGTCGAGCTCGTCGACGGCCTGGTCGATGCCCTGGTGCACCTCGGCGGCGACCGCTCCGCGCTGGGCGCTCGCCAGCGTCATCCCCGTCGCGAACAGCCGCTGGATGACCAGATCGTGCAGGTCACGGGCGATACGGTCACGGTCCTCCAGGACCGCCAGCCGCTCGCGGTCGCGCTGCGCCTCGGCCGTCATCAGCGCCAGCGCGGCCTGGGCGGCGAACTGGTCGGCCATGGTCCGTTCCCGCTCCCCGAAACGGCGCGCGCCCCGCGCCCGGGGCATGGCCAGCGCGCCCAGCACCCGGCCGTCGGACCGCAGCGGCAGCAGCATCCCGGGCCCGAAATCCGCGGCCAGAGCGGGCGTCACCCGCGGATCGGTGGCGAGGTCGTCCAGGAACATGGACTCGCCGGCCAGCAGGGTCATGGCGACGGGGTTCGTGGCCGGTACGACGTACTTCCGTTTCACCGTCGGATGCTCGGCGGACACGGCCACGACCTCCAGCCCACCGGCCTCCGTGCGCAGCAGGACCACGCCGATGACCGAGTCCGCCAGCCGACGCGCCTGCTCGGCGACCACGGACAGCGCGTCTCCCGCGTCACCGCTGGTCAGCAGGGCCGTGGTGACGGCGACCGAGCCGTCGATCCAGCGTTCGCGCTGTCGGGCCGCCTCGTACAGCCGGGCGTTGCCGATGGCATTCGCGGCGTCCGTGGCGAGGACGCGCACCATGTGCAGGTCGTAGTCGCTGAACTCGCCCCCGCCGGGCTTCTCGGCCAGATAGAAATTGCCGAGCGCCTCGCCCTGGGCACGGATGGGGACCCCCAGGAACGTCCGCATCGGCGGATGGCCTGGCGGGAATCCCGCGGCGCGCGGATCGGTGGTCAGATCGGCCAGCCGGATCGGTTCGGGACACCTGTTCAGCACGCCGAGCAGGCCCGTATGTCCATCGGGTCTGCGGCCGATCCGGCGGGCCACGTCGTCAGCCACGCCATGGGTCACGAAGTCCGAGAGGCTCTCGCCCGCCTCGTCGAGGACCCCGATGGCGGCATAGCGGGCCCCGGCCAGCTCGACGGCGGTCTCACAGATCCGCTTGAGCGTGGTGTGCAGCCCCTGTCCCGTACCGACGGAGCACATCGCCTCCAGAAGCTGCGGCACACGCGCGGTGTTCTCGACGGACAGGCCCTCCAGACTGCTCGCCGCGCGAGTGACCGCGTCCAGAGGCTCCAGCGGCTCGGGCACCTTCATAGGCCAGAGCCTAATAATTCCCATTTGATAGGGAAAGTCCGCGTGCGGGCGCGGGCCTACCGAGCCTCGACCGTCCGGCGGCCCGGCGCCCGCGCACCAGCCACCCGCACCCCGGCCACCTGCGCATCCGCCACCCGCGCACCACC
>NZ_LATD01000020.1 GCF_000981895.1 Streptomyces odonnellii
GGGCTCGCGTGCCCGCAGTGACATCAGCCGCTGCCGCGGCGGGCCGCGCCTCGCGGCGTTGTCGTCAGTCGCCTACTCCCCCACAGCCTTAAGGGCGTGGGAGGTACCCCCTCCGCGTGGGCTCCCTCCTCCGCCTTGCGATCCACGGCACCAACGCAGACATCAGCCGCTCCCGCGGCGGGCGCTCCCTGACCCAGCCAGACCCAAACGAAAGACCCTAGCTGTTGTGATCCGCATCGCCGGACCCTTCCGCGCATGGACCGGTCTCGATGCCGTGCTCGCCGGCCACCCACAGGGCATCGTCCAACTCGTCCTGTGCGAGGGCGACTTCATACGCGTCCCCGCCTCCCACGGCGGTCTCCAGCGCCACCCGGGCCTGCCGCACCCGCTCCCGCACGGCCGCGAAGAACTCCCCGCCCACCTGATCCCCAATCCCGTACGCCGCGTACAGAGGGCCCGTACCGAGTTCATGATGTAGTCAATTGCAGAACTTTGCAATTTACGTTGACCGGGGCTGTCGCAAGCCGTCACACTCGGTAGCTATGGATGCTGGCTTGGCCGCTGTGTGCGGGGCGTTGGCCGGGGCGTTGGCCACCATCGGGGCCGCGCTCACCGCCGGGAGGGCACAGCGGGAGGCGGCCAGGATCGCGGCACGGGCGGAGCATCAGCGGCAGCGGCGTCAGCCGCGGGAGGGCGCGTACAGGGAATTCATCGCCGCCACGGAAGCGCTGCGCAAGGCGATCGGACAACGGGATCTGGGCCCCTACAAGGTCAGCACCTTCACCAGCGCCTATGTGTATGAGTGCCGGACGCACGCCGCGAGCGTCGCGTCACTGTGGCTCGACATCGCGCTGGCCGGCCCCAAGGCCGCCTCCGCGGCGGCGGCCGAAGTCGCCCGTACGGCCAATGTGATCTCCAGCCTCTGTGCCGAACTCGAGGCCATACGAGAAGACCACGAAGCGAATCCGTCCCGGAAACCGCCGCCGGAGGCGGACGCCCTGCTGGCCGGATTCGAGCTGACGGTTCAGCCCATGGAACAGAGTCTCTCGAAGTTCATCGGCACGGCGCGGGACGCCCTGGACGACAACGGGTCATA
Organism: Streptomyces odonnellii; assembly: GCF_000981895.1. Taxonomy (GTDB): domain Bacteria; phylum Actinomycetota; class Actinomycetes; order Streptomycetales; family Streptomycetaceae; genus Streptomyces; species Streptomyces odonnellii. Next base: position 1,097 of record NZ_LATD01000020.1, read on the forward strand.
GCCACCCGGCACACAGACACGAAGCGAACGGCAGGCAAACGACTTTCGAAGGAACACGGAAAGGTGTTCCAATGCGCTCCCCCGGCTCCTTATCGTGACGCGCCATCACGTATACAAACGCGCGCGTGCGCGTACGGGGGACAAACATATGGATGAGTGGCTGACTGCCGACAATATATTGGCCACGATCTTCGCGGTGTTCAGTCTGGCCGCGTCGGCCGTTACGATCTGGTACCGGCCACGGGCCCAGCACCGTAAACGGATCGGGTACCGCGTCCAGATGGACACGCCTTTCGGCAAGAGCAACGACGACGGTGACGAAGCGGCGTTGACCACCGTCCGTATCGGCGCCTTCGGCAATTTCCTCGAAGGCATGGACGACGCCACCGTCGTGCTGATCCGTATCGAGAACGACGGCGCGGAGACCATCGCCGAGTCCGACTACACCAGCCGGGACGCACTGCACGGCCTCACCGTCGTCTTCCGCGACCGCACCGTGCGCGGCGTCGCCGTCACCCAGCCCGATGTCCACGACGAGTATCTGCTGGAGCATTTCGTACCCGCGGGACCGGCGGGTCTCCACTCGTCGGGCAGGAAGATCTTCCTTCCCCCGGTCCCGCTCAACCGGAACCAGCACTTCAAGCTTCTGGTGCTGCTCACCGGCGGTCCGGTCAACTCCGACGTACGGATCACGGGCGGCCTTCAGGGCGGTGACGTCGTACGGAACAAGGGCGTGTCCATCGACGAGGAGCTGCCCCTCTTCAGCCGGCAAGCCAAATGGATCACCGCTGCACTCTCGCTCTCGGTGTCGGTGCTGGCGGCCACCATCGCATGGCCGCAGGCCATCGTCCCGCCGCGCGGCTGTGAGACGGGCAAGCTGACCGTGGTCGGCTCCACCGCCTCAACCAGGCGGCGAAGGCCCTGAAGGCGGCGTACGAGAAGGACTGCCCCGGCTCGGAGATCGACCTCCGTATGACGGGTACCGCGGACGGGCTCGAAGCCCTGGCCAGGGCCGGCAAGAAGGCGAAGGACGGGTCCCCTGCCATGATCGCCTTCTCCGACGGGCTCAAGACCGAGGCTGACGATTACAGGGAGCTGGAGGACAATTTCGTGGCGATCTCCACCTTCGCGCTCGTGGCGAATTCCTCCGCAGGGCTTCCGGAGAAGGGCCTGAAAAGCGAGCAGGTACGGCAGATCTTCACCGGTAAACTCACCGACTGGTCGCAGGTCGGCGGCCGCCCGGGCCCAATAAAACTGGTCACCAGGGAGGGCGACTCCGGCACCCAGGAGATCTTCGAACGGAAGATCCTCATGGGCGCGGAAACGGTCTCTGACAACTCGGTGGACTGCGAGACGCTCAAAGCGGCGGACAAGAACGACCCGATCATCCATTGCAAACAGGACAGCACGGAAGAGATGCTGGACGCCGTGTCGCGGACCGAGGGTGCGCTCGGCTACAGCGAACTGAACTCCTTCGAGAAATTCCCGGACAAGAACGCCATGGGCGCGCTGTCCCTGGACGGGCAGAAGCCGCCCTCGACCGACGACATCGCCACCAGCTCATACATGTTCACCGAGGTCGAGTACGCCTACACATACCGGAAACCGTCGATTGGATCACTCACCCAGAGTTTTCTGGACTTCGTGACCCTGGAGAGCGGGCAGTCCATCATCGAGCACGCGGGGCACGCCCCGTGCGAGCGTGCCGAGATGCGGGACGAGATGCAGGAAAGGTGCCAGCAGGAGAAGAACGAGCAACTGGAGGCGCTCGGGTAGGGACGGGGGCTTCGGTCAGGCGGTTTTCTCCCAGACCGACACATGCTGGCGGCTCTCGCCCGTGAACGGCTCCCGCGTCCAGCCGTCCCAGCGTTCCCGCAGCCGCAGTCCGGCGAGCTGAGCCATCAGGTCGAGTTCCGCCGGCCACACATACCGGAAGGGGACCGACCTGTACTCGCCGCGGCCGTCCATGACCTCGACATAGTTGGAACTCATCTCCTGGGTGGCGACGTCGTAGATGTCGTACGCCCATCCCGTCGGGCCCGTGTGGAACGGTACGACGGTCTGCCCGGGCGGGAGCTTGCGCAGTTCCGGGACCATGACCTCGACGACGAAGCAGCCTCCTGGCCGGAGGTGGGCGGCGGCATTGCGGAAGCAGTCCACCTGCGCGGACTGGGTGGTCAGATTCATGATGGTGTTGAAGACGAGGTAGGTGACGGAGAAGGTCCCGTCCACCCTCGTCGTCGCGAAGTCCCCGATCGTCACACCGATCGCGTCGCCGCCCGGCTTGCCGCGGAGCCGGGCGACCATCGCCCGCGACATGTCGATGCCATGCACCGGGACGCCCCGGTGTGACAACGGCACCGCGATACGTCCCGTACCGATGGCCAGTTCGAGCGCCCGGCCGTCCCCGGCGAGGCCTGCCAGGAAGTCGGTTGTCGTCTCGATGACACCGGGGTCGAACGCGCCGCCCGACGAGTCGTCGTACGTCGCCGCGACCCGCTCTCCGAAGTAACCGTCCTGATCGTCCATGGCCGGGACCGTACTGCAAACGCTGCCCGTGACACCCGTGATTTTCTCGGGGGCAACGGGCTCGGATCCGCACTCGCCTCCGATCCCCGACGGCCTCCGGCCCCGGAGCGGGCGGTACGACCGCTGCCCCAGGGCCTTGCCAGCAGAGGTTCTAGCCCACGGCGCCGCGCCGGAAGACCGCTCGTGCCCACAGATAGCCGACCAGGGTGAGGCCGGCGCACCAGGCGAGGGCGGCGGGCGCGCTGCCGCCGATCCCGGTGCCCATCAGCAGGCCCCGCAGGGTCTCGATGATCGGGGTGAAGGGCTGGTACTCCGCGAACCAGCGCACACCGGTCGGCATCGACTCCGTCGGGACGATGGCACTGCCGACGAACGGCAGGAACTGCAACGGTAGAGGCATGTTGCTGGCGGTTTCAGGGGTCTTGGCGACAAGGCCGATCGCCGCCGACAGCCAGGTGAGCGCCAGAATCAGCAGGACGAGAAGGCCGACGGCCGCGATCCACTCGACGGGCGTGGCGCTGGGCCTGAAGCCCATGAGCAGCGCGACACCGATGACAAGGGCGACGCTCACCAGGGTCTGTATCACCCCGCCGACGACATGCCCGGTCAGAAAGGACGCCCGGGAGATCGGCATCGTCCGGAAACGGTTGACGATGCCTTCGGTCTTGTCGACGCACACTCCGACCGCGGTGACCAGGGCCCCGGATGTCGCGGCCATCAGGATGATGCCGGGGGCGACATAGTCGATGTAGTCGGTGGTACCCACGGCGGCGCCGCCGATTCCGCTGCCCAGGGCGCCGCCGAAGACATAGGTGAAGACCAGGAGCATCATCACGGGCAGCGCGACGACCGAGACCGTCATGGAGGGGTAGCGCTGTGCGTGCTTCAGATTGCGCCGCAGCATCGTCAGCGAATCGGTGACGGCATAGGACGGGGTGCTCATCGGGCGTTCTCCTTAAGGGAGTTGGCCTCGTCACCGGGCCGGGGGCTGCCGGTGAGGGTGAGGAAGACGTCGTCGAGGTCGGGGGTGTGCACCGTGAGCGCCTCGGCCTGCACCGACGCGTGGTCCAGTACGTCGAGGACGGCACGCAGGGTGGGAATGCTTCCGTCGCTCGGGATGTGCAGGGTGAGTGCCTCGCTGTCGCGTTTGACGGCGGGGAAGAGGGCCGCGGCCGAGTCGAGTCCGGTCTCGTCGGCGAACCGGAGACGGATATGGCCGCCGGGGATACGGCGCTTCAGCTCTTCCGCGGTGCCTTCCGCGACCAGCTTTCCATGGTCCAGTACGGCGATACGGTCGGCGAGTTGATCGGCCTCCTCCAGATACTGGGTGGTCAGGAAGATCGTGACACCTTCGTCGGCGACCAGCGCACGGATGATCTCCCACATGGTGCGGCGGCTGCGCGGGTCGAGTCCGGTCGTCGGCTCGTCGAGGAAGATGATGCGCGGATCTCCGACCAGGGTCATCGCGAGATCGAGCTTGCGCCGCATCCCGCCCGAGAACGTGACGACGGACTTGGTGGCCGCCTCGGTCAGATCGAACCGGCGCAGCAACTCGGCGGTACGGCGCCGGCCTTCTCGGCGGTCGAGATGGAACAGGTCCGCCATGAGGAGCAGGTTCTCCTCGGCCGTGAGCAGGTTGTCCACCGCGGAGAACTGGCCGGTGACACCGATCAGGGCGCGTACGGCGTCGGCGTCGCGGGCCACGTCGTGCCCCGCGACCCGGGCCGTTCCGGCGTTCGCGGGGATGAGGGTGGAGAGAATCTGCACGGTGGTGGTCTTGCCCGCCCCGTTGGGTCCGAGAAGCGCGAAGACGGAGCCCTCGGCGATACGCAGGTCGACGCTGTCGAGCACCACCTTGTCACCGTAGGACTTGGACAGGCCGGTGGCGGTGATCGCCGGGGCGAGGGCGGTGGACGAGCGGGCGGATACGGAGGACGCGGGAGGCGCGGTCATGGCGTTGATGTCCTTGTCTGCGGTACGGAGTTCCGCGGTACGGCCGGCTCCGGTACGGGTGGTCCCGGTCAGCGGTACCGACGGTCGGGTACGCGGCGCGGCGCGGTACGGCTGATACGAATTGGTCAGGGACGGCGGATCACGATGTCGCCGAGTCCGGTACGGGCGCGCACCTCGACGGTCTCGTCGGAGGCACCGGGGCCTTCGGACGGGGTGAGGGAGTTGCGTACCCGCCCGAGGCGGGTGTTCACGTCGAGCCAGGCGGCGGTGGACTCGGGGATCCCGACCTCAAGGTCGCCGGAGGCGGTCTGGAGCACGATCTGGCCGCGCGCCACCTCGCCGATCCGGATACCGCCGTTGGCGGACTTGGCCTCGACTCCGGCGTGCGCGACGCCCACGGAGATACGGCCGTTGGACGAGGACGCGCGGAGATCGCCGGTGACCTCGCCGATCGTGGTCTCGCCGTTGAGGTTCTTGACCGTGGCGGTGCCGGTGACCGTACCGATGTCGACCCGGCCGGCCCCGGTGACTTCCGCGTCCCCGGCGGCGTGTGCCAGGTGGATGTCGCCGTGGCTGGTCTTCAGAGTCGCCGTCCCCGCCTCGTCGACCCGGATGTCGCCGGCCGAGGTCTTGAGCCCGCATGCCCCGAGCGGCCCCTCGCAGATGAAGTTCCCCAGGGGCGAGGTGCCACGGATGTCCGAGCCGGCCGGCAGTTCGATGGTCACGTCGATCGAACCGCTCCGGCCGAACAGGGCGCGGTTCTTGGGTCCCTTGACCCGCAACGTACCGCCCGAGCAGACCACTTCGACCTGGCGCGCGGCCCGTACGTCTGCGTCGTCGGCGCCGTCGCCGGGCAGGACCTCGACGACCGTGTCGGTGCGCTTGCTCGCGGTGATCCGGACGGACCCGATGTCGAATTCGAGAGTGACCGAGATCGGCTCGGGGGTGTCGAAAGTAGGCATGGCTGTACCGTCCTCATGGCTGTGGTGTGTTTTCCCGCCGTCCGAGGCGGGTGAGAATCCGTACGAAGTCGTTGTCGGCGAACAGGCCCGGTGCGGGCGAACAGACGCTGTACGGGCTAACAGGCGTGGTGCTGGGGTGCTAGCGCACCCAGCCCTTGTAGCCCTTCTGGCCCCGGGGGCGACCGCGGCCCGGGGTGCTGCCCGGCTCGGCGGGCGCGCCGGGCTCCAGGGCCGTGGCGACCGCCCGTACCAGCCAGGCGTTGACGGACAGGCCCTCTTGTCCCGCGACGTCCTCGACCCGGGCCTTGAGATGGGCGGGCAGACGGAAGTTGATCCGGGCCATACCGCCCTCGTCGCCGTCCGGGACGGCGGGAACGGCTACGGGAGCCGACACCGGCGCCGGCGCCACCGTGGCACCATGTGGCGCCTCCTCGTACGGTTCCGGCACCGGCGGTGGCGTCACCACGAACTCGGGGTCGAGCCCGCGCAGCCGTACGTCGACCGAGCCCGGCGCCAGCTCGCGGGTCACCTCCTCCATGGCGGCGGACAGCGCGTTGAGCAGGGTGAGCCGGGCGGCCGACTCCAGGGGCGCGGTGAGCCGCTCCGCCAGGGCGCGGGCTTCGTCTCCGCCCGCGTCCGCTGCGACGGCGAGTTCATGCCGGAGGTTGCCGACATACGGCGTGAGGTCCATAACGCCATCATGGCACACCATTGGCGCCATGTCGAGCCATCATGGCGCCAACGTGCGCCACAGGCGCCATAGGCGCCACCCGGTGTCAGAGGTGTGCGCTCAGGCTTCGGCGGCCTCGAAGGCTTCGGAGGCCGGTTCCTGAGTGATCGGCAGCAGGACCTGGAAGCGGGTGTTCCCCGGCTGGGACTGCACTCGGATGTCGCCCCGGTGCTTGTTGACGACGATGCGGTACGAGATGTCCAGGCCGAGGCCGGTCCCCTCGCCCACGGACTTGGTCGTGAAGAAGGGTTCGAAGATCCGGGGCCTGATCTCCGCGGGGATGCCGGGGCCGGTGTCGGCGACCTCCACCAGGAACTGCTCGCCGTCCCGGCGGGTGGCCAGGGTGAGGGTGCCCTCGTCGCCCATGGCGTCGACCGCGTTGTCGATCAGATTGGTCCACACCTGGTTGAGTTCCGCGCCGTACGCCGGGATCTCCGGGAGGTCGCGGTCGTACTGCTTGACCACTCGGATCCCGGCGGGGATCTTGCCCTTCAGCATGGTCAGGGTGGCGTCGAGCAGGGTGTGCACATCGACGGTCCGGTGCGGTGCCCGGTCGAGCTGGGAGTACTGCTTCGCCGCTCCGACCAGGTCCGAGACCCGGGTCACGGCGTCGTCGATCTCGCCCATCAGGAGTTCGGTGTCGATGGCGTACGCGAGCCAGCGCACCGCCGAGTCCAGATGGTCATCGCCGACCGTCTCGGCGACCGTGGACAGCCAGGGCACGCCCACCCCGCCCGACACCAGGACCGGTGCCAGGTCCCAGGGGTTCGCGACCTCGTGCTCCTCCAGCCAGTCGCCGATCTCGTCCTCGGCGTCGGCGGCGGCCAGCGCCGACAGTGGGGAGGCAGCCGCGGCCTGCTTGACCGCCGCGTCCTGGAGCTCCACCAGACCGCGCAGCCGGGTGCCGTCGAGACGGCCGTCGGCGATCAGGGCAAGCTTGTGGCGCATCCCGCCCACCCGCTCGCGCAGCGCCTCGGTGGCCCGAACCGCCGCCGCGGCCGGGTTGTTGAGTTCATGGGTGAGGCCGGCGGACAGCGCGCCGAGCGCGACCAGCCGTTCGCGTTCGCCCATGACGGTGTCCGCGGCGCGGGTGCCGAAGAACAGGCCTTCCAGCAGGTGGAGCGCCATCGGGAACCAGTCGCGCATCGCGTCCGCGAACTCCTCGGCCGGCAGGACGAAGAACTCGGCGTCGCTGACGGCCCGCATGGTGTTCGGATACACCTGGTTCACCCGGTCGCCCAGATACGCCTGGGTGGCCCCGCCGTACACACCGCGCTTGTCGGTCCTGGTGACCTCGATGTCGTCCCCGTGCAGCCGCCTGCTGAGCGTCACCGCACCGCTGAGCAGGACGAAGAAGCAGGTGGCCGGCTCGCCCTCCTGGTAGACGGCCGTGCCGCCCTGCCGTACTTCCACCCTGCCCCGCTCAGCCAGCCACCCGAGTTGGCTGTCGTCGAGCGACTCGAAAAGGAACAGGGTGCGCACCTGGTCCGGTGTCAACCGGTCAGAAGCTGTCATGGCGCCTCCACAACGACAGGCGCCTGAGCGTTCATTGCGCCTCCAGATAACGATGGACCAGCGAGATGGCCATCGCGCCGTCACCGACGGCCGAGGCGACCCGCTTCAGGGACGCGGCACGGACGTCGCCGGCCGCGAACACCCCCGGCACGCTGGACTCCAGGTGGTACGGGTCCCGGGGCAGCGTCCAGCCGGGCGGGCGCTGTCCGTCGGCGAGCAGGTCGGGGCCGGTGAGCACGAAACCCAGCGCGTCGCGCGCGACCACGCCGTCCAGCCATTCCGTGCGCGGCTCGGCGCCGATGAAGACGAACAGCCAGGAGGTGTCGACGGTCTCCTCGGCGCCCGAGCGGGCGTCCCGCAGTGTCAGCCGCTGGAGGTGCCCGTCACCCTCCCCGGCGATCACCTCGGTCCAGGGGTGGACGACGATATTGCCGATGTCGCGGATCTGCTCGATCAGATAGCTGGACATCGACCGGGAGAGATCGGCGCCTCTGATCAGCATGTGCACACGCTTGGCGTAGCGGGAGAAGTGCACGGCCGCCTGGCCGGCCGAGTTGGCGCCGCCGACCATGTACACCTCCTCGCCCGAGCAGGTGGGCGCCTCGGTGACGGCCGATCCGTAGAAGACCCCGGCGCCCGTGAACTCCTCCAGGCTGGGCGCGGCCAGTCTGCGGTACGAGACGCCGGTGGCCAGTACGACCGTGTGCGCGGTGATCGAGGAGCCCTCGCCGAACCGCAGGACCCGGCCCGCGCCGGCCGGTTCCAGAGCGACGACCTCGCGGGTGCTGAGGATCTCGGCGCCGAACTTCAGTGCCTGGCGGCGGGCCCGGTTGGTGAGCTGTGAGCCGGAGACACCGTCGGGGAAGCCGAGATAGTTCTCGATCCTGCTGCTCTGACCCGCCTGCCCGCCGGTCGCCTCGCGCTCCACCAGGACCGTACGCAGCCCCTCGGAGGCCCCGTACACCGCGGCGCCGAGACCGGCGGGTCCGCCGCCGACCACCACGAGATCGTAGAAGTCCGAGGTGGGGGTGGTGCTCAGCCCGACATGCGCGGCGAGTTCACCCTCGGCGGGCGCCACCATGGTCGTACCGTCCGGTGTGACCACCAGCGGTACGTCGGTGGCGGTGACCCCGGCGGCGGAGAGCAGCCGGGCGCCCTCGGGCTCGTCGGCCGGGAGCCAGCGGTACGGGACCAGATTGCGGGCGAGGAAGTCCCGTACGGCGAAGGACGGGGCGGACCAGCGGTGCCCCACCACCCGGGTCTCGGTGCAGCCCGGATCGGGCGTGGCCAGCCAGGTCTCCAGAAGCGAGTCGATGACCGGGTAGAGGTGTTCCTCCGGCGGGTTCCACGGCTTGAGGAGATAGTGGTCGAGATCGACGACATTGATCGCGTCGATGGCGGCGCCGGTGTCCGCGTACGCCGTCAGCAGCACCCGCCGGGCCAGCGGGAAGAGGTCCATCGCCGCTTCGAGGAACTCGATGCCGTTCATCTTCGGCATCCGGTAGTCGGCGAGCATCACCGCGAGCCGTTCGCCGCGCAGCTTGATCTCCTGGAGCGCTTCCAGTGCCTCCGCGCCGGAGACGGCGCGGACGACCCGGTACCGGTCGCCGTACCGGCGCCGGATGTCCCGGGCGACGGCCCGGGAGACCGCCGGATCGTCGTCGACCGTCAGGATCGTCGGATTCGCCATGCCCTCACCATCGTCTGCGGACGAAACAGCCTGAACACCGGCCCCTGAACATCAGTGTACGAGCGGCCGGGCGCCGGGTTCCGGCTCGGCCCGGCTCTCCGGGATGGCTCTCCGGGATGCCGCTTCCTCGCCGTCGGAGACCGCACGGAATCGCGATGGTAGAATGGTATGACAGTTTGGCCTCAGTTGGAGATCTTCGACCGGAGAGGACACCCGATGCCGCCCGAAGACCAGCGACGCAGCCCCCGGCGGGACATGGCACATGGCGTACCGCAAGCGGGGTACCGGTGAGCGGGGCGCCCACGAGCGGCGGCACGCTGATCGTCGGCGCGAGCCAAGCCGGCCTGCAACTCGCCGTATCCCTGAGGCAGTTGGGTGACAAGGCACCGATCACCCTGGTGGGCGAGGAACCCCATCCGCCCTATCAGCGCCCGCCCCTGTCCAAGGAGTTCCTGGCCGGTGAGGCGGATCTCGCGTCGCTGGACTTCCGGGTTCCCGGCTTCTACGAGGCCGCGGGGATCGACCTCGTCCGTGGCGAGCGGGTCACCGATGTGTCGCTGAACGCCGGCGGCCGGCCCGGTTCCGGTGTCGCGGTGACGGCGGGCGGGCGCGCTCTGGCGTTCGACCGGCTGGCCCTCACGGTGGGTTCCACTCCGCGACGGCTCACCCTGCCCGGCTCCGGCCTCGGCGGGATCTGCGTCCTGCGGGACCGCGACGACGCGGCCCATCTGCGGTCGCGGCTCCTGACCGCCGGACGGGTCGTGGTGGTGGGCGGCGGATTCATCGGTCTTGAGACGGCGGCGGTGGCCCGGGCACTCGGCAAGGAGGTCACCGTGGTCGAGGCGGCGCCCCGGCTGCTCGGGCGCGCCGTGGCTCCGGTCGTCTCCGACTTCTATCTGCGGGCACACCGGCGGCGCGGGGTCCGTGTCCTGCTGTCGGGCTCGGTGACCGGGTTCGACGGGGCGGCCGGGCAGGTGACAGCGGTGGGACTCGCCGACGGCACCCGTCTCCCGGCCGATCTGGTGCTCGTCGGTGTCGGCGCCGTTCCCCGTACCGAACTCGCCGAGCGGCTCGGGCTGGAGTGCGACCAGGGCATCGTCGTCGACGCCGAGGCCCGTACCAGCGATCCCGCGATATGCGCCGCGGGCGACTGCACCGTACAGCCGCATCCCACGACGGGGGGCGGCAGGGTACGGCTGGAGTCCGTGCAGAACGCCGTCGCCCAGGCCACCGTGGCGGCCGCGACCCTGCTCGGGCAGCCGGCGGGGCCGCGGGCGGTTCCGTGGTTCTGGTCGTACCAAGGGGATCTGAAGCTCCAGATCGCCGGGCTCTCGACGGGTTACGACGAGTACGTGGTGCGCGGCGATCCGGACAGCGAGCGGTTCTCCGTCCTCTATTACCGGGACGGGCGGCTCCTGGCGGCGGATTCCGTCAACAGCCCGGCCGACTACATGGCCGTGCGCGGGGCGCTCACCCGGGGCGCCACCGTCGAGCCCGCTGCGGCGGCCGATACGGCCACGTCCCTGAAGCTCCTGGTCACCGGCCCCCGCACCGACGCCGTACTGCCGACCTGACGTCCGGATGTCCGGCGCCTGACAGCGGCCCGCACACAGCTCGGCCCCGTCCTCCCAGCGAGGACGGGGCCGGACTTCTGCCGGGCGGGCGTCAGATGACCGCCGCCTCCAGCGACTCCGGCGCGAACAGTTCCTCGGGCGTCCACAGCCGCGCCGAGAGCCCCTGTTCGTGGTGGTAGCGCAGGAAGGTGGACAGGGCCGCGTGATTGTCCTTGACCCCGTACGACCAGTAGTCCTTGCCCAGCAGGGTCCTGGCCTCCTCAAGCTGCGGAATCAGCCAGGGCAGCATGAAGCGCAGCGCCGAGGTGTCGTACAGATTCGCGTACGCCTCGTCCCTGGCGGTCAGCAGCGCCTTGTTGAGCGACTGCGCGACCCAGGGATACGCCTCGTACACATCGCGCCTGATCACCACCACATGCATGATCGGGAAGATGCCGGTCTCCCGGTGGTACTCCTTCTCGCTGGCGACGACATCCGTGAACACCCGCCGCACCCGGGGATCCCCCGCGACGAACGGGCTCGGGACGCGTGGGGTGCAGAGCGCGTCGATCTCGCCCTCGGCGAGCATCGCGGCGAGCGTCCGGTCCTCGGCGATACGGCTGATCCGCACCGAGTCCGGCAGGTCGACGCCCGCCTTCTCCACCCGCCCCGCGGTCTCCTGTCCGCCGGTGAGATAGGTGACCGAGTCGTACGGAACGCCGTGCCGGTCGCCCAGGATGCCGCGCATCCACACGCACGCGGTGAGCTGGTACTCCGGGGCGCCGACCCGCTTGCCGCGCAGGTCCTCGGGCGACGAGATCCCGGAGCCGGTGTGGCAGTACAGCGAGCCGTGCCGGAACATCCGGGAGGTGAAGACGGGCAGGGCCACAAAGGGCGAGGGGTCGGCGCGCAGCGACAGGACGTACGAGGACAGCGACATCTCCGCCACCTCGAACTCCTGGTGCCGCATCATCCGGAAGAAGGTCTCCTCGACGGGCAGTCGGAGACAAGTCAGTTCGATACCGTCGGCGCGGACCGTCCCCTCGGCGAGGGCGCGGGTGCGGTCGTAGTCGCCGCAGGCGAAGGTGAGACGCAGTCGGGACATGGATTGCCTACCTGCCTTCCGCGGTGAGCCGGGCGTCGAGTCGCGGATAGACCCGGCGGGCGTTGTCCTCGAAGACCTTGCGGCGCTGCTCCTCGGTCAGTCCCGTGCGGTCGAGATAGCGCTTGGTGTCGTCCCAGGCGATACCGGTCTCCGGATCGGCACCGCGTACGGCGCCCAGCATCTCCGACGCGAAGAGCATGCTGTCGGCGCCGATCACCTGGTGGAGCAGGTCGATACCGGGCTGGTGGTAGACGCAGGTGTCGAAGAAGACGTTGCGCGCGAGCAGTTCGGCGGGGTCGGGACGGCCGAGCCGTACGGCGAGCCCGCGGTAGCGGCCCCAGTGGTACGGCACGGCGCCACCGCCGTGCGGGATGACGAACCGGAGCGCGGGGAAGCGGGCGAAGAGGTCGCCCTGGACGAACTGCATGAACACCGAGGTGTCCGCGTTCAGGTAATGGGCGCCGAGCGTATGGAAGTTCGGGTTGTGGGAGGTGGAGACATGGACCATCGCGGGGACGTCCAGCTCCACCATCGCCTCGTACAGCGGGAACCAGTACGGGTCGGTCAGCGGCGGCGAGTCCCAGTGGCCGCCGGACGGGTCGGGGTTCAGATTGCAGCCCACGAAGCCCAGTTCGGTGACACACCGGCGCAGTTCGGCGACCGAGTCGTCGAGCGGGCCGCCGGGGGTCTGGGGCAACTGGCACACCCCGGCGAAGTGGGCCGGGAACAGGCCGGTGATCCGGTGGACGAGATCGTTGTTCACCCGTGCCCAGGCGCGCGCCGTCGCCGGGTCGGGCACATGGTGCTCCATTCCGGAGGCCTTCGGGGAGAACAGCATGAGATCGCCGCCGCGCTGTCGGAGCACCTTGAGCTGGTTGTTCTCGACGCTCTCCCTGATCTCGTCGTCGCTCATGGCGGCGGGTCCGGGCAGCGGCAGGGCGGGGTCCCGGAGCCGGGCGAGCTGCGCGTCGCGGAACTCCTGGTGCCGGGGCGGGGCGGTGGTGTAGTGGCCGTGACAGTCGATGATCATCGAATTGCGGTCCTCGTTCGTCGTCTGCCGGATCCGCCGGATCCGGCTTGCCTCATCGGCCCTTGTGTCATCGGCCGCGGCTCAGTGGTCCTGCGCCTGCTCGGCTTCCCTGTCGACATAGGTGAGCCCCTTGCGCGCCAGCCTTTCGCGCATGGCGTGGACGTCGAGGCTGAGTTCACCGGCCGTGTAGCGGGCGCGGGAGACGGCTTCCTTCTCCTCGCGGGCGCGGGAGGCCGCCAGCACCTGGGCCGCGCGGAGCCGGGGCACGACCACCACTCCGTCGTCGTCGGCCACGATCACATCGCCGGCCCGGACGCGCTGACCGGCGCAGACAACGGGGGTGTTGACATCGCCCAGGGTCTCCTTGACGGTGCCGTACGCGCAGATGTGGCGCGCCCAGACCGGGAAGCCCATCTTCTCCAGCTCGGCCACATCGCGGCAGCCGGCGTCGATGACCGCGCCCCTGACTCCTCGGGCGGCGACGGCGGTGGCGAGGAGTTCACCGAAGTAGCCCGCCTCGGACGGGGAGGTGGGGGCGACGACAAGGATGTCCCCCTCCCTGCACTGCTCCACCGCGACATGCAGCATCCAGTTGTCGGCGGGCGGCACACTGACCGTCACCGCGGTGCCCGCGACATGCGCCCCGCGGTAGACCGGCCTGAGCGCGGGCGAGAGGAGCCCGGTGCGGCCCTGGGCCTCGTGCACGGTGGCGACACCGTACGCGCCGAGTCCGTCGGCGGTCGCCCGGTCCGTACGGAGCGGATCGCGCACCACAACGCTCATACCGCCGCCTCCGCCCAGGGCAGCAGGGAGACATGGACGGCATCCTCGCCGTACTCCCCGCCCACGGTCCGGATGGCACGGTCGGTGTCGCGGAGGCCGAAGCTGTGGGTGCTCAGCTTCTCCAGCGGGAAGCGTCCCGAGGCGAGCTGTTCCAGGGCGAGTTCGCAGGAGCGGAAGCTGTGGCCGCGGGCGCTCAGGACGCTGATGGACTTCTCGGCGATCTTCTTCAGCGGGAAGTCGGGGAAGGCCGCCAGCTCGCCCTGGACCACCATCGTGCCCTCGCGGCGCTTGAGCGCGTCGACGCCGAGCAGTACGGGGGCGGTGCCGGCGCCCGCGGTGCAGTCCAGCACCACGTCGACGCCCCGGCCGCCGGTGATCTCCAGCACCCGGGCGAGCGCGTCCTCGCGCCGTACGTCGATGACGTCGTCGGCGCCGAGTTCCCTGGCGAGGGCCAGCCGGGCGGCGTCCCGGGTGGTGCCCGTGACGATGATCCGGGAGGCGCCCGCCTGCTTGCAGGCGACGACCTGGGAGAGGCCCTGCTGTCCCGGGCCCTGGATGAGCACCGTCGACGCGTAACCGACACCGGCGGTGACCAGGGCCCATTCGATGCCGTTCGACAAGGGTGTGACCAGGCCGGCGAGTTCGGCGGAGACCCCGTCCGGCACCCGGTGGATCACCGCGTTCCAGGGCAGGTACAGATACTGCGAGAAGCCGCCCCACAGGTGGTACGGGTTGCTCGCCGAGGTGTAGCCGTAGCGGCGGGCGTCGGGGTTGGTGCGCCAGTCGGTGGCCTCGCAGTGGCGGTATTCGCCCTGGTGGCACCACTCGCAGCGGAAGCACCCGACATAGTGCTCGACGAAGACGCGGTCGCCCTCGGCGAGTCCCCTGCGCTCGGTGAAGGTACGGCCGGCCCGGGCGATGACCCCGACATTCTCGTGCCCCATGATCACCGGGTCGGTGAACGGCGGCTTCGCGTACATCTTCACGTCCGTGCCGCAGATTCCGGCGACCTCGACCTTGAGCAGCGCTCCGTCGTCGGGAATGTCCGGCATCGGGAACTCGCGCAGCTCGGTCGTGCCCGGCGCGGTCCTGACCGCCGCCAGCACCTGCTCCGCCATGGCTTCTCCTCACCCTCGGGGGCTGTCGGGCCGCCACACTACTCTATGGACTGATGGACTGACCATGGTACCTTTCGGGCGTCAGGACGCAGTGTGTGAGCCGAAGAAAGCCGAGCAGACACCATGGCCGCCGTACCTCAGCTCAGGACCGTGACCCGCACCCAGGGCAACAACGAGGCACTCAAGACCGGCGAGGTGGTTCCGCACGGTTTCCGCTTCGCCTTCGAGGAGGTGCCCGTACTCGTCGACGCCTTCCGGCGCATGGTGCGCGGGCTGGAGTTCGACATCAGCGAGATGGCGCTGACCACCTATCTGGTGGCGAAGGCGCACGGCGTACGGTTCACGGCGCTGCCGGTGTTCCTGGTACGCGGCTTCCACCACGGTGCGATCCTGCGCGACCCCGCGTCGGACATCCGGGTCCCCAGGGATCTGGAGGGCCGCCGGGTCGGTGTGCAGCGCGGCTATACGGTCACCACCGGGGTCTGGGCGCGGGCGGTGCTGCGCGAGGAGTACGGGGTCGATCTCGACCGGGTGCGGTGGGTGCTGTCAGGTGACGAGCATGTGAGCGCGTACCGGCCGCCGGCCAATGTCGAACCGATGGACGGGGAGCGCTCATTGGCCGAGCGGGTGCTCGACGGCGAACTCGCCGCGGTGATCGGCGCTGTCTCCGGCCCGGGTACGGAGCGGCTGACACCGCTGATCCCGCACCCCGAGGAGGCGGGCTTCACCGCCTTGCGCGAGCGCGGTTTCTATCCCGTCAACCATCTCGTGGTGGTACGGGACGAGCTGCTGGCCGAGCGGCCCGAGCTGGGCGCGGAGGTCTTCGACGCGTTCGCCCGGGCGAAGCGGCTGTATGTCGACCGGCTGCGCGAGGGGGTCCCGGCGAAGCCCACCGCGACGGACCTGATGTACGGACGGGTCATGGAGCTGACCGGCGCCGATCCGCTCCCGTACGGCATCGGGCCGAACCGGGCGTTGCTGGAGACGCTGGTACGGCACGCGGTCGACCAGCGGATCCTCGACCGGGCGCCGGTGCTCGAAGAGCTCTTCGCCGAGAGCACGCTCGGTCTGGAGGGCTAGATCCTGGCGGTCCCCCGGCCCCTACCGCCCGACGCCCCGTATCTCTGAAGCCGCACTCGCCACTGGAGGAGAGAGCATGCACATCGTCATCGCCGCGGACCACAACGGCGTGGTACTCAAAGGCCACCTGGCGGTATGGCTGGCGGCGCACGGCCACACCGTCGACGACCGCGGCGCCTACGGGGACGCCGAGCAGACGGTGGACTATCCGCCGCTCTGCGCCGATGTCTGCTGGCAGGTGACCGACGGGCCGGCGGACCGCGGGATCGTCCTGGGCGGCAGCGGACTGGGCGAGACCATCGCCTGCAACAAGTTCCCCGGGGTACGGGCCGGGCTCTGCCACGATCTGTGGAGCACCAGGATCTCGCGCGGCAACAACGACTCCAATGTCCTGGTGCTGGCCGCGAAGGTGGTGGCGCCGGCGGCGGCCGAGGAGATCGTGGCCGCGTGGCTGGACACCCCGTTCAAGGGCGGGGTGCACAGGAGGCGGCTCGACCAGATCGCGGCGATCGAACGCGGTGGCGGGGCACGGGCGCTCCGGGACGGCGGGGCGCGCTGAGACGGCCGGCCGCCGCGGTCACCGCGCCCCGCGCACAGCAGTGCGTCCGGGGCGCGGCTCCCGTACCGCGGCCGGAAGCCGGACCCGTATCCCTGCTCCCGTACCCTCTACTCCCGTACCCCGTCCAGGAATTCGAGCACTCGCGCCGGCGCGCTGCGCTCCGTCTGCTCGGTCACGGGGACGCCCCAGTACTCCGCCAGCGGCAGGCATTCCTGGAGGTAGCGGGCGGCGGACGGGGCATGCGAGTCGTCCTGGCCCGGCACCACGAGCGCCGGGACATCGAGCGTCAGCAGGTCCTCGGGCTCGGGGCCGGGCACCGTGTCGCGGTCGAAGAGCAGCCGGGCCATCCCGCCGACCGTCGCCTGGTACCGGCCGGCGTCGGTCCGCGCGTACCGCTCGGCGAACTCGTCGTCCCGCCGGATGACACGCGCCCAGGGGCCGACCCGGGGATCTGCGGTGAAGCCCGCGTCGGTGCTCCGCGCCAGTTCCACCACCCCGGCCGGGCCGTGTTCCTCGGCATGGGCGAGGTGCCGCAGGAACCGGGCGTGCTGTTTCATCCGGTACTTGACCCCGCCCGCGGGCGAGTAGAGCACCATGCTCAGCACCCGGTCGGGGTGGGCCACGGCGAGCACCGCCGCGGTCGAGCAGCCGACGCAGCCGCCCATCAGATGCACCCGGCCGATTCCCAGGTGGTCGAGAAGGCCCACGCCCTGGGCGGCGTAGTCGGTCCAGGAGATCCGTTCCAGCCGGCCTCCGGACCGGCCGGACTCACGGCGGTCGAAGGTGATGCAGGTGTACCGCTCGGTGAGCCGGTCGAGCAGACGCAGCCGCCGGTAGACACCGACCTCGCGCCAGCCTTCGAGCGAGGAGTCGAAGCCGCCGGGGGAGAACATCAGCAGCGGCGGGCCGTCGCCGGCCACCTCGTACCGGGTGGGAATCCCGTCGATGACGGCGGTGGGCATGGCGCGGTTCCTCTCGTATGGGCCCGGCTCGGCGGGTGGTGTTCAGTCCGTGGCGGGAGGCGGTACGGGGATGCCTCCGGCGATCTGCCGCGCGGCCCGGACATCCCCCGAGTAGGCCGTGATCGCGTCGAGCGTGGTCCGGGCGACGTTGGCATAGGTGTCGGGCGGGTCGTCGAGGGCCGAAGCGGCGTAGCCGATGGCCGCGTTGACCATGCGCATCCGGCCGTCGAGCCAGGGGCCGCCGCCGAAGCCGCCGACGACCGGAACGGAGACCGCCTCGGTGACGGCGGCTCCGACGACCGGGCCCGAGTTGGTGAAGTTCAGCAGCGCGGCGCCCGCCTCCTCCAGCCGTCTGGCCTCGGCGACGAGGGCGTCCTTCATCGCCTCGGGCACCTGGTCGGCGGCGGAGGGGATCGCGCGGTACTCGACGCCGTACCGCAGGGCGGTCTGCGGGGTGATGCCGAACTGCGCGCACACCGGGATGCCCGCGCGGGTGATGGCCGTGACCGCCTCGGGGAAGTCCGAGGCGCCGTCTAGCTTGACCATGTCGGCGCCCGCCTCCTTGACGAACCGGATCGCGGCGCGCACCGCGCTGTCGGTGCCCTCCTGAAGCGGTCCGAACGGGAAGTCCGCGCTGACCAGCGCACGGCGCACCCCGCGCCGTACCGCCCGGGTCACCACGAGCATCTCGTCCATGGTGACCTCGAAGGGGTTCGACTGCCCCCAGAGATTGACGCCGACCGTGTCGCCGACCGAGACGAGGTCGACCCCGGCCCGGTCCACGATCCGCGCCATCTGGTAGTCCCAGGCCACCACGCCGACGATCTTGCGGCCGTCCTCCTTCATCCGCTGGAGCGTGCGCGGACTGATCCTTTCGGTCGTGCTGTCGGTCATGTGGTACTCGTCTTCCCGGTCGTCTGGAGGAAGGCCGCCCAGGATCTAGACCCTGAGGGCCGTGAGCAGTTCGGACACATCGCTCTCGTCGGCGGACAGCAGCAGCACACGGGCGTACGGGCGGAGCGCGGCGACCGCGTCACCCGCCTCGAAGCCGTCGCCTAGCACCACCCCCGCGGTGGTGATGCCGTACTTCCAGCAGTGCCGCCCGATGGCGGCGGCGGTGGCCCGGCCGCCGTCCTCGGTGGCGAGGACGACCACCACATCGGTGTCCGTCAGCACCTGTTCGAGCGGCGCGGGCGGACCGTCGATCTCGCGCAGCAGCACCGCGCCGCCGGACGTGTCCGTACCTCCGGGGCCGAGGTTCACATAGAAGCGCGCGTTGGTCCACGGCCCCCCGGCGAGCCGGTGTGCGACCCCTTCGGCCCGCTCGTCCAGGGCGATTACCCGCGCGGCCCGGGCGGGCGCGATGCGCGCCCGGATCCGGAACCGTGACTCGCCGGGCGCGGTCGCCCGCGCGCATTCGCTGGGATACGCCGTCGCCGCCGGCATGTCAGACCGACGACTGCGGTACGCCGGGCACCGACTTGACCGCGTCACGGCACGAGTCGAGGAAGGACTCGGCCTGCGGCAGGACCACCGCGGCCGACCGCACCCTGTGGTGCGCGGGATCCACCCCGGGCGGGGTCACTCCCTCGTCCCGCAGGGCTGTCGCGGCCTTGCGGAGCTTCTGGCGGGCCTTGATGATCCCGCTGTCGGCGGGGACGAGACGCTCCCGGGTACGGTCCACGATCGGCCCCATGCTCTCCTGGAGCGAGGCGTCCTGCATGGCGATGCCCGCGACCCCCGAATAGGTGTCGCCGCGCTTCTGGGCCTCGCGGTCGATCAGATAGTCGTTGTCCATATTGGCCTCGGGCCGGTAGGTGCCCGGGATGTTCTTGCTGTGGACGCCGTGCCCGTCCATCATCGCCTGGCGCTCCGTGTCCGTGAGCGCGCGGACCGGGTGGTAGTCGAACGAGTAGGTCCAGCAGTTCTCGTCGTCGATCGGCACCCAGAAGTGGCCGTGGATCGGGTGGTCGCCGCGCGGGGGCACCATGGTGAAGTTGGGCATCACCCAGGGCGTTATCCGCCAGTAGTACGTGCCTTCCTCCGCGTTGCGCCGGGCGCCCACGAAGAGTCCGCCGTCGCTGTCGGCGACCTCGAAGAACGGCTTGGTGTCGTTCATGTTGTACTCGTTGCCCTTGGCGCCCCGGAACAACGGATCGGTCTTCAGCCCGCCGGAGTGCAGGAAGGTGACATGGCTGGAGTCGATACCGCCCTCGAACGCCTGGAGCCAGTTGCACTGCTGCCAGCGCTTGGAGGTGTAGGTCTGCTCCGGCGGCACCAGGGCGAATTCGAACTCGGGCAGCGCGGGCCGGGTGGCCGCGTCCCCCATGTGGGTCCACAGCACATCGCCGATCTTCACCAGCGGATACGCGGTGAGCTGCACGTTCTGGCAGAAGCTGCTGTTGTCCGCCTCCGAGGGCACCTCGACGCACTGTCCGGTGACGTCGTACTTCCAGCCGTGGTACGGACAGCGCAGCCCGGATCCCTCGTTGCGGCCGAACCACAGCGAGGCACCGCGGTGCGCGCAGAACTCGTCGACCAGGCCGTACCGTCCCTCGCTGTCGCGGAAGGCGACCATGCGCTCCGAGAGAAGCTTGACGCGTACGGGCGGGGAGTCGTTCTCCGGAAGCTCCTCGGCCAGCAGCGCGGGGATCCAGTACTGCCGGAACAGCTCCCCCATGGGTGTCCCGGGGCCGGTCTGCGTGAGCAGCTCGTTGATGTCTTGTCTTAGCACAGCCGTTTCCCTTTCAAGTACTGACCACGGGTACTGAGCGCTCAGGGCTGCTCGGGCGGGATGTCGACGGTCAGCCCGTCCAGCTCCGGGGTGACACGGATCTGGCAGGAGAGACGGCTGGTGCTCCTGCGGTCGGACACCCCCATGTCGAGCAGGTCGTCCTCCATGTCGCCCGGCGGGCCGACGAGCGGCGCGAACTCCTCCCGTACCCACACATGGCAGGTGGCGCAGGAGCAGTTGCCCCCGCACTCCGCCACGATCCCCGGGACGCCGTTCCTGACCGCTGCCGCCATCACCGAATCCCCGGCCGTCGCGTCGACGGTGTACGAGGAGCCGGCGCTGCCGACGAAGATCACCTTGGGCAAGGTCCTACTCCCTCTCCGGGCTTCTGTCTCTTCAGGGCTGGTCTCTTCCGAAGCGACGGACGCGGCACCGAGCCATCCCGCCCTTGGTCCGACCATTAGACCAGATTGCTGAGGGGTGAACAAGAAGGTGGCGCGACCGCCGTCGCGCGTGCTCACAATCGGGCCCATGCACACGCTGATCCTGCTCCGCCACGGCGAGAGCGAGTGGAACTCCAGAAACCTCTTCACCGGCTGGGTCGATGTGGATCTCACCCCGCACGGCGAGGAACAGGCACGCCGGGCCGGCCAACTGCTCCGTACCGCCGGACTGTTCCCGGACGTCGCGCACACCTCCGTACTGCGCCGCTCCGTCCGCACCGGCACCCTCGCGCTGGCGGCGCTCGGCCGCCCCGGGGCGCCGCTCACCCGGAGCTGGCGGCTCAACGAACGGCATTACGGCGCGCTTCAGGGCAAGGACAAGAGCGCGGTGCTGCGGGAGTACGGCGAGGAGCGCTTCCGGCTCTGGCGCAGGTCGTACGAGGTGGCTCCGCCACCGCTCACCCATGACGAGGACGAGCCGGGCCTCGCGGGCGCCGATGGCGAGCGGGTGCCGCGGACCGAATCCCTCGCCGATGTCAGCGCCCGTCTGCTCCCCCACTGGCACGAGGCCGTCGCCCCCGATCTGCGCGCCGGGCGGACCGTCCTGGTCGTGGCGCACAGCAACTCGCTCCGCGCGCTGGCCGCGCATCTCGACGGGCTGGACCGCGACGAGCTGATGGAGCTGAACATCCCCACCGGCATCCCGCTGCTCTACACCCTCGACGAGCGGCTCACGCCGATCGCCCGCGGGGGCCGCTATCTCGACCCGGTCACCGCCGCCGAGGCCGCCCGCGCGGTGGCCCGGGAGGGGCACCGGAGCACGCCGGCGACCGGCCCAAGGCTCTGACCTGCGCGCTCGGATCCCGTATGACTCGTTGACACCAAAAAAGTAGTGGCCTTATGGTTCTACCAATCCAGATGCGCGTGGCAGAGAAGCCGACCAGGAAAGGCCGTGGTATGGCCCAGGACGCAATCGTCGACGACAAGCTGGCGGCAAAGTTCGCCACCGAGAAGGACTCCCCCTACACGCGCTGGGTGGCCGCGGAGGGGCTGGACATCATCGCCGCCCACTATGTACCCGACCTGCGTACGGTCGAGCTGAAGCCGTGGGAGCGGCGGGGCGGCCGGGGCGTGTTCATCAACCACGAGGCCACCCGCACCTCGAACGACTGCTATGTGTGCGAGATCCCCGCGGGCGGCCAACTGGCGCCCCAGCGGCAGCTCTTCGAGGAGATGATCCTCGTCCTCGACGGGCAGGGCTCGACGACGGTGTGGAACGACGCCGGAGCCCGGGTCACCTTCGAATGGCAGGCCGGATCGATCTTCGCCATCCCGCTCAACGCCCATCACCAGCACTTCAACGGCTCCGGGCTGAAGACCGCGCGCTTCGTCTCCTCGACGAACATGCCACCGGTCATCAATCTCTACGACGACGTGGACTTCGTCTTCGGCACCGCGCACGACTTCCCGGACCGCTTCAACGGCGAGCCCGACTACTTCTCCCCCAGGGGCGAGCAGAAGGGCCTGCTGCTGGACACCAACTTCGTCGCCGACGCGGTCAGTCTGCCGCTGATCGAGGCGAAGGAGCGCGGCGCGGGCGGCGGCCACATCCGCTTCGCGATGGCCAAGGGATCGATGAACAGCCATATCTCGCAGTTCCCGACCGCCACGTACAAGAAGGGGCACCGGCACGGTCCCGGCGCCCATGTGATCATCCTGTCGGGCGAGGGGTACAGCCTGATGTGGCCGGAGGGCGAGGAGCCGCGGCGCTACGAATGGGGCCCCGGCTCGCTGATCGTGCCGCCGAACATGTGGTTCCACCAGCACTTCAACACCGGCCCCGAGCCGGGCCGCTATCTCGCCTTCAAGCACGAGGTGGTCTCCATCCGCAACGCGCAGGGCGTGCCGAAGGCCTGGATCAGCCGGCGCGTCGGTGGCGACCAGATCGACTACGCCGACGAGTCGCCGCTGGTACGGGAGACCTTCCGCGAGGCACTGGCCAAGCACGGCATGGAGCCGCGGATGGACGAGGTGTACGCGGCGGAGCTGCCCACCCTCGCGCCCCTGCCGGAGGGCACCAAGGTCACCGGCTGAGGTCCGGCTTCCCCCAGGTGTGCGGCCCGGCCTCCCGGGGCCGCACACCCTCGTACGGGCGCGGACTCGGCCGCCCGAGCCGTGCCGCGATCACGACGAGGAGCGTCATCGTGAGCCACGCCGGGCCGCACAACGCCGACCATCCCGACCATCACACTCACCATCACCATCACAACGAACACACCGCGGCACACACGCACGGACACACGCACGCACACACGCATGACGACCATGCCGACGAGGAGCCCGGCGCGCTGGAGGACAACCCGATCTGGCAGCAGGACAATGTCACGCTGCACAGCGTCGGGATGGACATCGGGTCCTCCGGCACCCAGGTCGTCTTCTCCCGGCTGCTGCTGCGGCGCATCGGCGAGGACCTGACCAGCCGGTACATCGTCGTGCGACGGGAGACCGTCTACCGCTCCCCCGTCGCTCTCACCCCGTACGCGAGTGCCGAGCGCATCGACGCCGAGGCGCTGGGTTCGGTCATCGACCGGGCGTACCGGGACGCGGCCGTGGATCCCGGCACGGTCGACACCGGGGTGGTGATCCTCACCGGTGAGGCGCTGCGCCGCCGCAACGCCGAGGCCATCGCGGGGGTGCTCGCCGAGCGGGGCGGCGATCTCGTCACCGCGACCGCGGGGCACACCATGGAGGCCATGCTCGCCGCGTACGGTTCGGGCGCGGCGAAGGTCTCGTACGACACCGGCCTGCGTGTCCTCAATATCGACATCGGCGGCGGCACGACCAAGCTGGCGGTCCTCGACCGGGGCGAGGTGGTGTCGACCGCCGCCGTCCACATCGGCGGGCGGCTCCAGGTCATGGACGGCGCGGGCCGGATCGTACGGCTCGATCCGGCCGGCCGGCGCCATGCCGCGCGGGCGGGGTTCGACTGGGCGCCCGGCGATCTCGCGCGCCCCGAGGAGACGGAGCGGGTCGCGGAGGCGATGGCGGACGCGCTGGTCGCGGCCGTCACCGGCGGTCCTCCGCCGCCCGAGGTCGCGGAGCTGTTGCTGACGGCGCCGCTCATGGTGCCGGAACCCGTCGACGGGGTGATGTTCTCGGGCGGGGTCGCCGAGTATGTGTACGGGCGGCAGAGCGAGGCGTTCGGCGATCTCGGGCTGCCGCTCGGCCGGGCGGTGCGCCGCCGGATCGACTCCGGCGCGCTGCCCTTCCCGCTGCTGCCCGCGGGCGAGTGCATCCGCGCGACCGCGCTGGGCGCCTCGGAGTACAGCGTCCAGCTCAGCGGGAACACCGGCTTCGTCTCCGACCCGGGCGCCCTGCTGCCACGCCGTGATCTGCGGGTCGTACGGCCGGTCCTGGCGCTCGGGGAGAGTGTCGACGCTGCCGCCGTCGAGGCCGCCGTACGCCACCGGCTGGCCGCCGTCGAAGAGGTGGCGGCCGATACGGACGTGGCGGTCGCGCTGTCGTGGAGCGGGCCCCCGAGCCATCGGCGGCTGCTGGCCTTCGCCCGGGGACTGCGGGACGCGCTCGCCGAGCGCACCGCGCGGGGCAGAGCCGTGCTGGTCGTGCTCGACGGCGATGTCGCCCTGACCCTCGGCAGGCTGCTCAGGGACGAACTCGGGGTCACCGGACCGCTCCTGGTCATCGACGGGCTGCGGCTGCGGGACTTCGACCACATCGACATCGGACGCGTCCGCCGGCCCTCCAACACCGTGCCCGTCACCATCAAGTCCCTTGTCTTCGGCGAGGATCCCCGTCTCTGACACCGGTCGTGCCGGGCGCCGTTCCCGGGCGCCCCGGCAGGCCCGTCGGAGACCTGACGAGATGTCCGAAACGTAGCTGGTCAATCTCCCGATAATCCGTCGGTAACAATGAGATAACACCGACGTCGCATGGTTAGACCATAAGACCGAACCTGGTGTTTCATGCAGGGACCCAAGCGGCAACGCTCGGACATCTCAACCGCACGAACAGCCCGCTGCCCGGTCTCCCTCCCTTAACGCCCGCGCCCCACTCGCCCGCCAACGAGGGCCCGCGACCGGCTTCGCCCAGGAGTGTGCGATGCGACATGGTGCTCTTACGGCCGGCCTCGTGGCCGCCGGATTGATCCTCACGGGTTGCGGTTCTTCTCCCACGACCCAGTCCCCCGGCGGCCAGGCCGCCGACACCGACCCCTACGCCCCCTACGCCTCGCTGACCGGCCAGGCACGGACGGACAAGCTGCTCGCCGACGCGAAGAAGGACGGCGCGCAGATCGACCTCTACACCTCGAACACCGATATCCAGGACCTCGTCGACGGCTTCAAGAAGGCCTATCCGGAGATCAAGGTCAACGCGTTCCGCGCCAACTCCGAGACGGTCCTCCAGCGGATATCCCAGGAGAACCAGGCCAACAAGCCGCAGAACGACGTAGTCGACACCAATGACATCGAACTGCGCGCACTGGACTCGCAGGGCCTGCTCAAGCCGTACACGGGACCGGCCGCGGCCGGCCTCAAGGACGCGGCGAAAGGGCTCGGTGGCTGGACCGCGGAGCGTTTCAACGCGTTCGTCATCGGCTGGAACACCAACCTCGTCAAGAAGGGCCAGGAGCCGAAGAGCTTCGCCGACCTGGCCGATCCCCGCTGGAAGGGCCGGTTGTCCGTCGAGATCGGCGACTGGGACTGGTACGCGTCGATGCATACGTACCTCACCGAAGAGCAGGGAATGAGCCAATCCGATGCCGACGACCTCTTCAAAAGGATCGCCGCCAATGTCAAGGTGACGAAGGGCCACACGGTGCAGGGCGAACTCCTCAGTGCGGGACAGTTCGCCGTAGCCCTGTCCGTATACAGCCACACCGTCGACAAGGCCGCCAAGAAGGGCGCGCCCGTGGCATGGCGGCCCGTGGTGGAACCAGTGATCCTGCGACCCAACGGAGTCGGCCTCATGTCCCATCCCCGGCACCCCGCCGCAGCGCTGCTGTGGACGGACTGGGTGCTCGGCGACGGGCAGAAGGCGATCGCCGAGTCCCTTCGCATCCCGGCGGCCACATCCGTACCGGGGTTCCAGGACCCCATCCCGGCCGGCACCACCACCTACAGCTTCTCGAAGTCCGCAGAGACGGACGGCAAGCGGTGGAGCGCCGACTACGACGCCCTGCTGCGCGGCGTGCCCAAGGCCGGCTGACCCACTCACCGTTTGCACCTCTTCACAGGAGCGCACCCGTATGAGGACCCGTAACTTCACTTTCTCCGTGTCCGGTCTGCTGGCCGCGACGCTCGTCGCGGGGTGCGGCGGCATGCCGGGCCAGGCCGGCGCGGGCTCGGACGAGGTCTACGGCCGGCTCCGGGGACTGGCCGGCACCGAGCAACGCGCGCAGGCGGAGGAGCTGGCCGGGAAGGAGGGGAAGACCCTCTCCCTGTACACCTCGATGACCGCCGACATAGCGACCCCGATCGCCGAGGCCTTCGAGAAGGAGTACGGCATCCGTGTCAGCGTCTTCCGCGGCAACTCGGAGACGGTCCTCCAGCGGACCCTTCAGGAACAGGAGGCCGGCCGTCCGGGGGCCGATGTCATCGAGACCAACTTCGCGGAGATGGCCATCCTCGCCGGCAAGGGGCATCTCGCCGACTACAACGGCTCCGCTCTCGACAAGGTCGAGCCGGCCGGGAAGTTCGACCACTGGACGGCCACCCGTTTCAATGTGTTCCAGCCCGCCTGGAACACCACGAAGATCAAGCCCGGTGACGAGCCCAGGAGCTGGGAGGACCTGGCCCTGCCCAAGTACCGCGGCAAGATCACCATGGAGATCAGCGACAGCGACTGGTACGAGAACGTCACCAAGTACTGGCTGGACCACGGAAAGTCACAGGCCGAGGTGGACACCCTCTGGAAGGGCATCGCGGCCAACTCCAAGGTCGCCAAGGGACACACCACGATGATGCAGTTCCTGACCGCGGGCCAGACCTCGATGGAGGCGATGAACTACACGTACATCACCGCCAGGGCCGCCAAGGACGGGGCGCCGGTGACCCATCTGCCGGCGAGCGGGGTCTCCACCGTTCCCGCGTTCGCACGGCCCAACGGAGTCGGCATGATCAAGGGCGCCCAGCACCCGGCCGCGGCCTGGCTGTTCTACGACTGGCTGCTCACCGGCGGCCAGCAGACCCTGGTCGATCTGGGCCTCACCCCGTCCACCAAGGTCCCCGGCGACAAGAGCGTCGCCGGGCTCACCCTCGTACCGTTCGATGTCGAGGGCCTGACGAAGGACGACACGGTCTGGGACAAGAAGTACGACGCGCTGCTCCGCGGCGCCGACACGGTGGGGCGGTGACGCGCGATGGCACTCGCCTCCACCGCCACCGCTCCGCAGGGCGGCCAGGGGACTCCGGGCACGGGGGCCTCCCCCGAGCCCGCGTCCCCCGGCCGGTTCGCGGGGCTGCTGCGGCGACTGCTCTCCTTCCAGGGCCTCCTGGTCGGCGGCGCCGTGGTGATCGTCGGCTATCTCGCCCTCGTACCGCTGGGCTATCTCATCCATGACACCTTTCTGAACAGCACCGGCACCGGTGTCTCGTTCGGCGCGTTCAGCCGTGCCTACGGAGGCAACTCCCAGGCCGGCTCGATGATGCTCAACTCGCTGGGCTTCGCGCTCGGTTCGGCGGCGCTCGCGCTGGTGCTCGGTACGGTCCTGGCCTATATCCAGGTCCGTACCGACACCCCCTTCAAGGGGCTGTTCTTCGCGGCCTCGCTGGTGCCGCTGATCGTGCCCGGCATCCTGTACGCGACCTCGTGGATCTTCCTCGGCGACCCGTCGAGCGGCGTCATCAACACCCTGATCTTCCAGCCGCTGTTCGGCACCGCACCGGTCAACATCTTCAGTGTGTGGGGCATGATCTGGGTGCAGGGGCTGCATCTGGCCCCCGTCACCTTCCTGCTCATGGTCGCCGCGTTCCGGGCGATGGACCCCTCGCTGGAGGAGTCCGCGGCGATGTCCGGCGCCCGGCGGCTCACCGTACTGCGGCGGATCACCGTCCCGCTGCTGCGCCCGGCGATGATCTCGGCCTCGCTGCTGATGTTCGTCCAGTCCCTGGAGAGCTTCGAGGTACCCGGCCTGCTGGGACTCCAGAACGGCATCTACGTCTTCACCAGCCGGATCTACTTCGTCCTGCGCGCCTATCCGATCGACTACGGCGCCGCGGGCGCGCTGGCCATCGGGCTGCTGGTGATCGCGGCGGCCGGGGTGCTGCTCTCCGGCTGGCTCCAGCGCTCCTCGCGCAACTTCCAGACCGTGACCGGCAAGGCGTTCCGGCCCCGGCCGGTGGACCTGGGCCGGGCACGGCCCTGGGTGGGCGCCGGGGTGATCGTGTACTTCCTGGTCACGGTGGTCCTGCCGGTCGCGGTCCTCGTCTACGCGTCCCTGCTCAAGTACTACGCCGCGCCCTCCCGCAAGACGCTCAGCTCGATGTCGCTGGAGAACTACAGCGAGGTGCTGCACATGCCCCTCGCCTTCACCGCGCTGAAGAACTCACTGATCGTCGGCATCGGCGCGGCCACCGCGGTCATGCTGCTGACCTCGATCGTCTCCTGGGTGGTGCTGCGCACCAGGGCACCGGGGCGGCGGGTGCTCGACCTGCTCGCCTTCACCCCCATCGTGATCCCCGGGCTGGTCCTCGGCCTGGCGCTGTCCTTCGTCTATCTGCGGATGCCGCTGCCGATCTACGGCACGCTGCTGATCCTGCTCGTGTCGTACTGCACCCGCTATCTGCCGTACGGGATGCGCTACTCGTCCGCGGCGATGGCCCAGATGTCGCCGGAGCTGGAGGAGTCGGCGGCGGTCTCGGGCGCCTCGTGGTTCCAGACCTTCCGGCGGGTGCTGCTGCCGCTGATGAGCAGCGGCATCCTGGCCGGCTGGGTCTACATCCTCGTGGTGTCCTTCCGCGAACTGTCGAGCACGATCCTGCTCTACAGCCCCGGCAAGGAAGTGCTCTCGGTCCTGATCTGGGAGCAGTTCGAGAACGGCCAGTTCACCACGCTCGCCGCGCTCGGTGTCTGCATGGTCCTGATCCTTGTCCTGCTCGTCTCCATCGCCTACCGCCTGGGAGCCCGCTTCGGGCTGCAGGGCGACTCGTCGAACTAGCACCTGCCCGAAGGGACACCAGGGATGCTGACTGTCGAATCCCTCGCCAAGAGCTATGAATCGTCCGCGGGCTCCGCGCGCCGCCGCAAGTCCGCCGACAGCACCCGTGTCTTCGCCGTCGACGGAGTCGACTTCGACGTACGCGACGGTGAGCTGTTCACCCTGCTCGGCCCGTCCGGCTGCGGCAAGACCACCACCCTGCGCTCCATCGCGGGCCTCGAACACCCCACGGCCGGCCGGGTCAGCCTCGGCGACCGGGTGCTGTTCGACTCCGCGAAGGGGATCAATCTGCGGGCCAACCGCCGTGGTTTCGGCATGGTCTTCCAGTCGTACGCGATCTGGCCGCACATGTCGGTCTTCAAGAACGTCTCGTTCCCGCTCGATGTGATGCCCCGCGCCAAGCGGCCCGGGCGCAAGGAGATCGAGGAGCGTGTCCAGCAGGTGCTCGACGTGATCGAGCTGGGCGCGTACGCCTCCCGGCCGGCCACCAAGCTCTCCGGCGGCCAGCAGCAGCGCCTCGCGCTGGCCCGGGCGCTGGTGACCCAGCCGGAGCTGATGCTGCTCGACGAGCCGCTCTCCAATCTCGACGCCAAGCTGCGCGAGAGCATGCGCTTCGAACTCAAGCGGCTCCAGCGGGAGCTGAACCTCACCGCGATCTATGTGACCCATGACCAGTCCGAGGCGCTGGTGATGTCCAACCGGATAGCGGTGATGAACGAGGGACGCATCGAGCAGATCGGCAAGCCGCGCGAGATCTACACCAAGCCGGCCACCCGGTTCGTCGCCGAGTTCATCGGTACGTCCAACTTCATCGAGGCCAGGGTGGTGTCGGTGACGGGCGACGAGGTGACCGTCGAGACCACGCAGGGGCGGCTGGTGGCGCGGGAGTGTCCGAGGACGCCCGCCGCCGGGGACTCGGTCCTGCTGTCGATCCGGCCGGAGTCGATCGACGTCTCCACCACGCCGCGGGGCGACGTTCCCAACGAGTGGTCGGGGAAGGTCCGTACGCGCGCGTTCCTCGGCGACGCCATCGACCACATCACCGGGGTCGGCGATCTGGAGATCCGCAGCCGCTCCAACCCGACGGTGTCGATACCGCCGGGCACCGAGGTGCATCTCACCGTGGCTCCGGAGAAGGTCACGCTCGTACCGGTCGACTGAGATGTACGGGCCTCCGGGCCGCTCTTCCTGGGCCGGTCAGGACCCGGAAGAGCGGCCCGGTCACCACGGGCCCGGTCACAAGCGGCCCGGTCACGAGCGGCCCGGTCACAAGCCGCCCGTCACAACAAGCCCGTCACCGCCGGCCCGGTCACAACGGCCCGGGAACGGACACCGGAACCAGGGAGAGGCGTAGTGTCCCGCATGGCGATACCCGAGGTGCTGCGCAACCGTGACTTCACCCTCTACTGGGGCGGTGTGATCCTGTCCCAGATCGGGACACGGGGAGCCGTCGCCGCCAATCTCTACCAGGTCTACGAACTCACCGGCTCCACCGCGCAGGTGGGCCTCGTCGGCCTCGCGCAGGCCGTCGCCCTGCTGGTGCTGTCTCCGCTCGGCGGTATCTACGCCGACCGGCTCGACCGGCGGCGCCTGCTCCAGGTGACCCAGTGTCTGGCGCTCGTCGTGTCGGCCGGGCTCGCCGCCGTCACCCTCGCCGACGCGGCCACGGTCTGGACGGTCGTCGTCTCCTCGCTGCTGGCGACGGCGGCGGCTACCTTCGACCAGCCGGCCCGCCAGGCGCTGATCCCCGCGATGGTGCCGAGGGAGCGGCTCGTCGACGCCTTCGCCCTGCTCAACCCCTCGCGCGAACTGGCGGTTCTGGTGGGCCCCGCGCTCGCGGGTCTGCTCATCGCGGCCGGCGGCCCCGGCGCGGTCTATGTCTTCGACACCGTGACGTACGGGGCGCTCGTCGCCGTCCTCGCCGTGCTGCGGGTTCCGCCGCTGGCCGTGGCCGACGAGCGGACGTCGCTGCTGGAGAGCCTGCGCGAAGGCGTGGCGTATGTCGGCGGCAAGCCGCTGGTACGGCAGCTCATGGGGCTCGATCTGGCGGCCACGGTGTTCGGCGCGTACCGGGTGCTGCTGCCCGCGTTCGCCGCGGACGTGCTGCACACCGGGGCCACCGGGTACGGCCTGCTCGCCGCCGCTCCCTCGGCGGGGGCGCTGATCGGTTCCGTGTGGGTCTTCAAGCTGGTGCGTACCGCGCGTTCGGGCCGGATCGTCCTGTGGGCCACGGCCGCGTACGGGCTGGCCGTGGCGGGTCTCGCGCAGTCACGGGTGTTCCCGGTGGCGATCGTGATGGCCCTGGCCCTCGGGGCCGCGGACGCGCTCGCCACCACCGTCCGGCATGCCGCGGTGCAGGTGGAGACACCGGACACACTGCGCGGACGGGTCTCCGCCATCTACCAGATGTGCTCACGGGGCGGTCCCGCGATCGGGGACTCCGTGATCGGCGCGCTCGCCGGAGTGGCGGGTCCCGTGCTCGCGCTCACGCTCGGCGGTCTGGTCCCCACCGCCGTGTCCGGGCTGAGCGCCCTCGGCAGCCGTACGGTCCGCGACTACAGCGTGCCGAAGGCGCAGCCCGCCTCCACCTGACCCGGCGCGTGTCCTCCCTCTCGTACACACTCCCCGCCTGTACCCCTCTCGCCGGCCCCTCTCGTCGTACAACTCCCGCCCGCCGACAGCCGGAAGGAACCATGAGTACGCACACCACGACCGAAACCACCCACTACCACGTACAGAAACGCCGCCGCGCCCAGTTCATCGAGGACTGGCGCAAGAACCACCGCACCGTCGTCGCACACGAGGACGTCGAGACACATCCCACCGCGCGCGGCAGCCGGGTGGGGGTGTACGTCGGCGCCGACGGCGACCGGCCGACCCGCACCATGGACGCCCTGGTCCATGAACTCGGTCCGGGGACGACGACCACAACACACCGCCACTCGTGGGACGCCATGGTGTTCGTGGTGGCCGGGCACGGCTGGTCCGAGATCGACGGGGAGCGCGTCGAGTGGGGGCCGGGCGACTCCCTGCACTTCCCTGCCTGGTCCTGGCACCGCAGTGGCAATGCCGGCGAACCGGGGGCCGCGACAGCGCGCTATCTGACGTTCTCCAGCGAACCGCTCCTGGAGACCATGGGCATGGCCGTCATCGAGGACGCGGGACACGCTTCCTGGGACACACTCCCGCCGCGGCCGCCGTACTCCGAGGGACACGACGGGGCCGATCCGTACGCCGCGCGGCTGCGCCGGCTCGCCCGCGACCAGCGGGCCCGCCGCTCGGGACGGCTGCACACGAGCTGGGACGAGCTGGAACTGCGCAACACTCCGCGCGGTACCCGTACCACTTTCCTGCTCGACCAGGCCATCGGCTACCAGGCCTCCGGCATCACCATGGCCATGTTCGAAATCGGTCCCGGCCGCGCCCAGTCGATGCACCGGCACCCGGGCGAGGCCTGGCTGTACGTGGTGGAGGGCTCGGGCGAGAGCTATCTGGGCACCGAGCCGGAGGGCGGCGAGCGGCACCCCTGGAAGAAGGGCGATCTGATCGTCGTCGACCACTTCCTGTGGCACCAGCACATCAACACCGACCCGTCGCGTACGGCGAAGGTGGTGCGCATCCATATGTTCGACAGTCTGCTGGAGACCATGCGGGCGCTGTGCGATCCGCTGGTGCTGTTCGAGGAGCCGCCGGACCACATCCGGGACGCGCAGGCCGGTGACCCGTCGACCGTCGAGTGGCCGCCGCTCCGGCGGCCCACCTGGCCATGAGCGGTGGCGCCATGAGCTGTCGCGCCACGCGCGCTCGTGCTGTGCGCGGTTGTGCCACGGACGGGAGCGCGGTGGGATCGCACGGAAGGTGTACGAGGTGACCGTAGCTCTGCCGCACGGTGTGGCGGGGATCCATGCCCTGCCCGCCGGTCACCACGACGGCCCGTGGGACGCGGTGATCACCGGTCCCCGGGTCAAGGAACGGCTGCTCGCGACCGCCGTCCTCGTGCTCCGGCACGGGGCGCGGCTCGCGGGCTCCGCCGTGGCGCCGCACGGTCTGATCGTCCTCGCGGGACCGCCGGGCACCGGCAAGTCGACCCTGGCCCAAGGGCTGGCGCAGGCCGCCGCGCGGACCCTGGCACCGCACGGCGCGACCACCCTCGTCGAGGTCGATCCGCATGCCTTCCCCAGCGAGATGCTGGGCGAGAGCCAGCGCTCGGTCTCCCGGCTCTTCCGGGAGACCCTGCCGGAACTGGCCGCGCGCCGTCCGCACACGCTGGTTCTCGTGGACGAGGTCGAGGCGCTGGCGGTGCGCCGGCAGGCCGCCTCGTTCGACACCAATCCCGTCGATGTCCACCGGGCGACCGATGCCGTGCTCAGCGGGCTGGACGCGCTGCGCGCCGAGCGTCCCGGCACCCTGCTGGTGGTCACGACGAACTTCGCCGAGGCGGTCGACGACGCGTTTCTGTCCCGCGCCGACCTGGTCGTAAGGACCGCTCTGCCGGACGAGTCCGTGATCCCGCTGATCGTGGCGGACTCGTTGCGCGAACTGGCGTCCCAGTGGCCCGCGTTGGGAGCGCTGGCCGAGGACACCGCGGTGCACCGGCGGGTGGGGAAGCTGCTCGCCGGTCTGGACGGGCGGCGGATACGCAAGACGGTGCACGGCGCCCTCGCACTGCGGCTGGAAACCGCGCGCGACCCGTCCCTGCTGGGGGCGGACGATCTGATCGCGGCGGCGGAGGAGAGCTCGGCGGGCGGGCCCCGGGCCGAGTGTGAGCGGGCCGGAGCGTGAAACGTACGGCGAGTGTGAACGTACGACGAGGCCGCGTCCCCGGTCGGGGGCGCGGCCTCGTGCGCGGCGGGTGCCGGGACCTCTACCGCGCGCTGTACTCGGGAGCGTCCTCCAGGAAGTGGACGTTGTCGTAACCGAGGTGCTTGAACACACGGTTCTGCGAGGAGAAGAGACGCAGCGGTGTGCCGTCGGCGGCGAAGAGCTGGCAGATGTGGTTCTGCGGTACGTAGAGGGTGTCGCCCTGGGTGATCTCGTACCGGGTGGGCTCCAGGGCGATCCGCGCGTAGTACTTCTCGGCGATCTCGGCCTCGACCTCCCACTGGAGCGCGTAGCCGCCGCCTTCGAGGACGTAGAAGACCTCGTCGGCCATCTTCCAGTACTTGCCGGAGCGGCTGCCCGCGGGGATGTCGAGCTCGAAGGCGTCGACGGAGAAGATCCGGGCGTCGGTGCGCTCCGGGGAGGACATCACCCGGACCCGGCCGAGCGGGGTGTTCTCCCACTTGGTGTCCGCCGGGCTGATGACCTTCTTGCGGTCCAGGACACCCGGGGTCCAGATGCTGGACCAGTCCTCGCGGGGCCCGAACTCGGCCTCACGCTTCACCGGGCCGCTGCGGCCCTGCTGCCACAGGCCCATGAACATCCAGGTGCTCTTGGCCTTGACGACGAGTGCGGTGGCCGTCTCGCCGTACGGGTTGAAGTGGCGGTGGACGGAGTCGGTGTGGACGAAGACGAGGTCGTCCTTGGCCCAGTCGTAGCGCTGGTCGTCGTGGATCTCGTAACCGCGCCCGCGCAGGATGTAGAAGGCCGCCTCGTTCTGGTGGCCGTGTCCGTGGTTGCTGGACTCGGGCGGGAGTTCCACGAAGTGGACCTGGATCGTCTGGGTGAGGAAGTCCTCGTCACCGGGGCCGACACGCCACCAGGTACGGGACTGCTCGCTGTCGCCGGAGTGGCCGACCTTGGCGTCGTCGACGACCACCGAGTCGTCGCGCACTCTGTCCACCGCGAGCTGCTGCCGGCGGAATTCGTCGAGACCGTAGGTCTCGGACGTCAGGCCGCGGACGAAGACGCGCCCTTTCGCTCCCATGGGTCCTCCTGTGCTGTGCGGGCATAGTGGTGCGGCATCTACAGTTCGGTTCAGTGGTCTAACCATAATACCTGCGCGTGTCGTCCGTCACCCCTTGGGACGATTCGGCCTCCGGGAACAACCGCCGGGAACAACCACGCGCGGCGAAAGCACGCGGCGTAAAGCACGCCACTCACCGGGGAGCACATAGAAGGAGCACACAGAAAGGCGCCCCATGACGAGGAGTCGTCATGGGGCGCCGGTGGGGCTCGACAGTGTCAGCCTGTGGCCGGGCCGCCTTCCGCGTGCTCGTCCTTGACCCGGGACGCCGTCCGCTGGAGGTGGGCGTTCATGGTCGCGGTCGCGGCGTCGAGGTCGCGCGCGGCGACGGCCTCGACGAAGTCCCGGTGTTCCTTCGAACCGAGCAGGCCCATCTGCGGCTCGACGGTCTGGGCCTGCCGCAGGCTCATCAGCAGGGGGCCATGGAAGGACTCGACCAGCATCTTGATCGCGGCGTTGTGCGTACAGGCCGCGACACGGGTGTGGAAGTCCGCGGACAGTTCCATGGTGTACTCGCCGCGCTCCAGCGCCTCGGCGTGCTCGTCGCACATCGCCCGCAGGTCGTCCAGGTCCTCCTGTGTCGCCCGTTCGACGATCAGGGGGACGATGCCCAACTCGACGACGAGCCGCGCCTCTGTGACCTCGGCGGCGGTGAGCGGCGACAGCGACAGCAGGGTGGCGAGACCCTCCCCCACCTGGCGCGCGTCGGGCGTGGTGACGAAGGCGCCGCCGCGGGCACCGACCCGGATCTCCACGAGCCCGCTGGCCTCAAGGATGCGCAGCGCTTCGCGCACGGTCACCCGGCTGACCCCGAAGTGCACGCACAGCTCGCGCTCACTCGGCAGCCGGTCGCCGGGTTTGAGCCGCTCCTCCTTCAGCAGCAGCCGGATCTGATCGACGATGACCTGCGAGACACGGCTGGAGGAAACGGTCTTGAACAGCTCTTCGGGCACGGGAAGTCGCCCGGCAGGCGTCTCGCCACCGGTCTGCGCTGCCGGAGGCTGGCTCCTGGGTCGGGTTGGCATGCGCACAGTGTCCCACGGCGGGACGCTCGTTTGACGGCCCTCAGACCAATGGTTTAAGGTCATACCAAAATACCAGGAAGATCGCCGGAAGGGCACCCGATGACCGACCGTGCGCCCGGCGGCGGAGCACCGCGCGACGAGCAGGGGTACGAGGCGCTGCGCGAGCGGGTGGCCATGGCGTGCCGAGTGCTGGCCGTCACGGGGCTGGTCGAGCACATCCTCGGCCATGTCGGCGCGCGTGTGGGTGCGGACAGGCTGCTGATACGGGGACGGGGCCCCCGGGAACGCGGGCTGGCCTTCACCGTCGTCGACGATGTCCAGGAAGTCGACCTCGACGGCCGTCGTACGGGCGAAGGCGGCGCCGACGGATGGGCGCCGCCCAACGAACTGCCCCTCCACACCGAGATCCTGCGCGCCCGGCCGGAGGTCACCGCGGTCGTGCACGCGCATCCGCCGGCGGTCGTCGCGGCCTCGGCCGCCGGGCTCCCCTGGCTTCCGCTGGTCGGCTCGTACGACATCCCCGCCGCCCGCCTCGCCCGCGACGGCATCCCGGTCTGGCCCCGCTCGGCCCTGATCCGCCGCCGCGACCTGGCCGCGCCGATGACCGCCGCGCTGGGCGACCGCCCGGTGGTGGTGCTCAAGGGGCACGGCCTGGTGACCGTGGGCACCGGCGACCCGGCGGACGCCGTGGCCACGGCCGTCACCCTGGCCCTGGCGGTGGACTCACTGGCGAAAATGACCCTCTCCATAGCCGCCGTCGGCGCCCCTCTCCACCCGATCAGCGACGAGGACCTGGCCGAACTCCCCGACCTGGGCCCCTCGTTCACCACCACGACGATGTGGCAGCACCTGGAAGCACGGGCCACCCACGAGGGCCCTCACACCCCACTGCGCTGACCACCGGCGAAGCACCTCGTGATGGCGCGTCAGGCCGTGACAGGTTTGGTCTGGGTGCAGTTCTTCCATTCGACCCAGGGGCGGGTGCCGCCGCTTTTGGGGCCCGTGGCGTAGGTCGGATTGCCGGTGATGGTCTGTTCCTTGTGCTCGTGGGTGATGTCGATGCCGAAGAGCTTGAAACCCACGGTGACCTGTCCGGCGGAGATACCGAAGCCGATGCCGAGCGAGGCGTTCCACCAGTCGGTGTTGGCCTTGTAGTCCAGCTTGGAGAGCTTGCCCTTGTCGTGCAGCAGCCGCTCCAGCGGGCCCGTGTCCGCGTCCGGCGCCTCCGCCGCGTCCGACGGCGTCGGCAGCGCGTCACTGGCCGGGAAGTCACCGCGCCCGCGCAGCCAGTCCTCCACCAGCGTGCTGTCCGCGTCGTTGTCGAGGACCAGTTCGGCGGACTCGGTGTGGATCTGCGACTCGATCTCCCCGCCGCCCCCGCCGACATCGATCGTGACAGGTCCCGCGTTGGCCCCGGCCCCGACATTGATCCCAGGCCCGTCCCCGGACTCCTGGCTGGTCGTGATCACCATCTTCTGCGGATGGTGCGGCCGTCCGTTCTTCTCCTCCTCGTCGTACATGGCCGCGTCATAGGTGACCGCCACCTGCTGCATCCGCGTGCCGGTCGCCTGGCCCACCTCGCCGGCCTTGCCGCTCACCGAGAAGGTGTAGACGAAGGTGATCTTCCCGGCGTCCGGTCCCGTCTTGTTCCGCAGGACCACCACGTCCTCGGTCATCGAGCCCGAGAACGTCTCGCCGGAGATGCTGCCGAGGTCCTTGGGCTTGCCGTCCTTGCCGCCCTCCCCGCTGCCCTTCTTGAACGACTTGCCGAAGCTCACCCCGCCCGACACCTCGGTACTCGTCTTGGTGATGTCGACGTCCGGCGCGCGCTCCGGTTCGAGGTCGGGCTTCTTCTTGCCCGCGTGGTAGCCGCAGATCATTCCGAGTTCGGAGGAACGGGGGCCCGCCGGACGGCTGTTGCAGTCGTCCATGGCCTTCAGATACTCGGCGAACTGCTTGGCGTCCGCCAGATTGGCCTCAAGGTCGGCCTGGGGGTTGTCGCTCTTGTTCCCGTTGAACAGCCACTGACCGCCGCTGCCGCTGCCCGCCACATAGGAACCGCTCAGCGAGGCGCTGCCGCCCCAGTCCTTCAACCCCGGGATACCCGCCGAGATGCTCGCCGTGACCCCGGCCCCGGACTCCGTCACCCGCTCCAGCGTCACCGTACCGTCGGACCACTGCTGGAGCTTCACCGTCTCCGAGCTGCTGATCTTGATGAAGAGGATCTGGATGACCACGGTGTCCTTGGTCTGATCCTGCGACAGCAGACACTTGGCGGGCTGGAACGGATCGCCGGGCGGTACGGCGGGCCCCTCGCCGTCGCCTCCGCCACCGTCGTCCCCGCCGCCACCGCCACCCTTGTTGCCCGAATCGCACCCGGAGTCGCCGTCGGCGGCATGAACGATCCGGCAGACCGCGTCCTTGAGCCCCACCGCCTCGTCCTCGGGCACGGTCAGTCCCACGATCGCCGCGACGAT
Organism: Streptomyces odonnellii; assembly: GCF_000981895.1. Lineage (GTDB taxonomy): Bacteria > Actinomycetota > Actinomycetes > Streptomycetales > Streptomycetaceae > Streptomyces > Streptomyces odonnellii. The sequence goes on from NZ_LATD01000020.1 coordinate 39,426, forward strand.
CAGCGCGACCACCCCGGCCACGGCGACGTACTCGACGCCGCCCTGACCCCGGTCCTCCCGCATCGCGACGGCCCTATCGGCATGGGCATGCCAATCCGATATATCCCCGGCGCTCTCCACCATCCGCTCCTCACCCCATGTCGTGAACGTCCCCCGAACGCAGAGCAGCGTAAGAACAACCCGAGCCCCAACAGCAGGGTCCACAGGCCCAGTCCAGGACCCACGGCAGGGCCCAGACAGGGGCCCAAATCGCTCCAGGCCGTGAATCGGGCACGCCACATGCCCGCATCCGCCAGCTTTTTACCTGGGGGGCCTATCTTTTGACGGATCATGAGAAAGTTCCGGAGATTTCATCCGAACCTCTGGACAGCCCCCACACGTCGCCCTAATGTCTCGGCCCAACCAGGCAAGTGTTTCGTCGCGGTAACACCCACACCGCTCAACCGCACCACGACCTACCGGCGCTCCCGCGAACGCCGTACAGCACCTCTGTCTCAGTTCGTCCTTGTCTTTGTTCGTCTCCCCCCACGGCCGGGCCCCGCCCGACCCTAGGCGCTGCGCGTCAGCCGTCGCGACGGCCGCACGCTCGCGCACTGTGCAGGACCTCGTCGGCACACGCCGGCGAACGTCGTCATACGGGGTATCGGACCGCGCCGACCCGCGCGGTCGTGACCGCAGCAGAAGGGAAGCGATATGAAGATCCGCACGTTCGTCGCCACGGCCTCGTTGGTGGCCTCCGGAAGTCTCGTCGCGTTCGCGGGATCCGCGCAGGCGGCCCTCTACACCACCTGTGTGGGTGATGGCGGGGCCGTCACCGTCGGCGGCGATCTGGTCGTACCGGCCGGGCAGTCGTGCACCCTGACGGGTACGAAGGTCAAGGGCACCGTGACGGTGCAGGCCGGGGCCGACCTCGTCGCCTCGGGCGCCACCCTCAACGGCGGGCTCAGCGTGGGCGAGAACGCCTATGCCGATCTCACCGACACCTCGGTGAAGGGTGCGCTGACCGCGCAGGGCGCTTTCGGTACCCATCTGCAGGGCACCACCGTCAAGGGCGCGATCACCGCCAACCAGGGTTTCCTGTACGCCGTCGACTCGACGCTCGACGGCAATGTCAGAGCCCAGGCCGGCGAACTGTACGTCTCCGGCAGCACCGTGGACGGCAGTCTGACCGGCGAGGCGAACCAGTACTCCGACGTCTACGACAGCACCGTCGACGGAAAGCTGACCGTGAACGGCAACGCGCTCGGCGGAGTCCTGTGCGCCAGCGAGGTGTACGGCGACACGGTGTACAAGGCGAACTCCGACACGCTCCAGCTCGGCGGCGAGGGGCTGCTCGGCTCCTGCTCGGGAGCCACGTACCTGGACGGGAACCTGGCGGTCACCGACAACACCGCGACCGCCGTACTGGACAACGCGATCGTCCGGGGCAAGCTGACCGCCACCAACAACTCGCCCGTGCTCCAGGTCGGTGAACTGGCCCGGATCCGCGGCGGCATAACCGGCGAGACGACCGCGGCCGGTGCCGCATCGGCCGCCGCGCGCTCCTTCAAGGCGGCGCCGCAGGACCGCGGGGACGGCCTCGCCGAGAAGGCCGCGGAGCGGGCCGCCGAGGCCAGGGCCGAGGCCAAGGCCGCCGGCGCGACCCGTCTGTAACCAGCCGGCACCGGTCAACGCGGCGGCCACGCGGGGTCATCGGCCTGTCATGGCACCCCCGCGACGGCCACCGTCGCAGCGCGGCACCCCGCCGAAGGACCACCGGTCCCGGCGCGCCGCCACCGCGGCACCGCCCCACTGCCACGCACCTTCAGCACACCTCGACCGGCCGTCGCCGACCGGGCGGCGTGGCACGGGCGGCGCAGCGCCCCCGAGCGTTCTCACCTTCTTTCCTCCCTCAGGAGTGGCCATGGGCCATCTGCACAAGTCCTTCGACCGCAGGGACTTCCTGCGCGCCACCGTCGGCACCACCGTGGCGCTCGCCGCCGCCTCGGTCACCGGAGCGACGGCGGCGAACGCCTCCGCCGCGACCCGCGGCCTGTCCATCCCCAAGGACCGCATCGGCATCCAGCTCTACAGCATCCGCGACAAGGTCAGCGCGCTCGGCTTCGGCGTCGTGCTGCCGGAGCTGGCCCGTATCGGTTACAAGGAGATCGAGTTCGCCGGATACACCCAGAACACCTCGATCCTGGGCCGGCAGATCACCCTCCCCGAGATCCGGCGGCTCCTCGACGACAACGGGCTGCGCGCGGTGGGCAGCCACGTCGGCATCGGCAATCTGCGCAACAACATCCAGGGCGAACTCGACGCGGCCGAGATCCTCGGCATGCCGCATGTCGGAACCGCCAACGCCCCGACGAATGTGAACACGGTCGCGGGCTATCTCGCCGCCGCCGAGGAGTTCAACACCTGGGGCGCGGCGGCCACCGCCCGCGGTCTCAAGCTCTACCAGCACAACCACGCGGGCGAGTTCGCCTTCGCCACCGACCAGCCGTCGGTACGGCTGTACGACGTGTTCCTCCGGAACACCGATCCGCGCCATGTCTATCTGGAGATGGACGTCTACTGGGCGTATGTCGGCCAGTACCGCTGGCCCGGCTTCGACCCGGCGGCGTATGTGCGCAACCAGCCGTACCGCTACCCGCTGTTCCACATGAAGGACGGCGACAGCAATCCGTCGAAGGCGGACGGCTACGACATCGTCGAGTTCGGCGCGGGCGATCTGCCGTACGAGAAGTTCGTCCGTGACATCGGTCCCCGCGAGTCCCACATCGGTATCTGGGAGCAGGACACCGCGCCCAACACCCAGCCGAATCCGCCGGGTTCGCTCGGTGCCGCCGAGCGGAGCTTCACGGCGCTGAAGGGTCTGCTCGCCTAGCTCGCACACCGACCGGGCCCGGCCCGCCGGAACCGCCGTACCGGCGTATCGCCGTTACGGTAGGCCGGACGGGCCCGGTCGCGCACCCTCCCGCCCGTCAGCGACCAAGGAGACGCATCCCCGTGCACCGTTCCCTCAGACGCCTGATCTCGGGTGTCCTGCTCGCGGCGCTGCCCGCGCTCGGCATGGTGGCCGTCGCGCCCGCGGCTCAAGCACACGAGAACCATGAACACGCCCTGGACTGGGCGAACTACGAGAAGGTCACCCTCACCAAGGACACCGGCGAGCCGATCGATCTCGCCGTACTGCCCGACAACCGGGTCCTGCACACCGCGCGCAACGGTGATCTGCGGCTCACCGATCCCGGCAGCGGTGTGACCAAGGTCGTCAACCACATCGACGTGTACCAGAACTCGGAGATGGGGCTCCAGACCGTCACCCTGGACCCGGACTTCGCCTCCAACAAGTGGGTCTACCTCTACTACTCGCCGCCCCTGAACACTCCGGCCGGCTCGGCGCCGCTCCAGTTGCCCGCGGGCGAGACCGACTCGTACTGGGACCGGTGGAAGGGGTACGACTCCCTCACCCGCTTCAAGTGGACCGGGGACAAGCTGGATCTGTCCACCGCCCAGGAGATCATCCGGGTCGACTCCAACCGCGGCCAGTGCTGCCATGTCGCGGGAGACGTGGACTTCGACGCGGACGGCAATCTCTATCTCGCCACCGGCGGCAACACACCGGCGTCGGGCCCCAATGTCAACGGCTACACCCCGATCAACGACGCCGCCACCTACAACCCGGGGCTCGACGAGCGCCGTGGTTCCGGCAACACCAACGACCTGCGCGGCAAGATCCTCCGTATCAAGGTCGGGGAGGACGGCTCGTACACCGTTCCGGAAGGGAACCTGTTCCCGCCCGGTACGGACAGGACGCGGCCCGAGATCTTCGTGATGGGTCTGCGCAATCCCTTCCGGCTGGCGGTGGACCAGGCGACCGGCGCCGTGATGTGGGGCGACTACGGCCCCGACGCGGGCACGGCCGATCCGAACCGCGGGCCGATGGGGTATGTCGAGTGGCAGACCACCACCAAGGCCATGAACAGCGGCTGGCCGTTCTGCACGGGTGACAACACCAAGCCGTACCGTGACTTCGACTTCGCCACGCTCACCCCGGGCCCGGCCTTCGACTGTGCCAAGCCGGTCAACGACTCGCGCTGGAACACCGGTCTGACCGAGCTGCCCCCGTCCGTCCCGGCCACACTGTGGTACGGAGACCGTGACACCGACCAGCCGTGGCCCGAGCTGACCGCGTTCCGCGGCCCGGGCGGACCCGGCGGCCAGGCCCCGATGGGCGGTCCGGTCTACCACTACGACGCGGACAACCCGTCCCCGGGCAAGTTCCCGGAGTACTGGGACGGCAAGGCGTTCCTCGGGGAGTTCTCCCAGGACTATGTGGCCGCCCTGACCCTCGCGGGACCGGACGGGCCCGTCACCAAGCTGGAGAACGTCCTGCCCAACAGCGAGCGGTCCGCGAACGGCATTCCGCCCTGGGACAACCCGATGGACCTGGAGTTCGGCCCGGACGGCGCGCTCTACGTCCTCGACTACGGTGACGGTTTCTTCCGGCAGAACCCCGACGCGGGCCTCTACCGGATCGACTACGCCGAGGGCAACAAGGCGCCCACCGCGGTGATCAAGGCCGATCGCACCTCCGGCCAGGCTCCGCTCGCGGTCTCCTTCGACGCCACCTCCTCCAGCGACCCCGAGGGCGGCGCGCTGACGTATCAGTGGGACCTCGACGGCGACGGCACCTTCGACGCCACCGGCCCCCGGGTCAGCCGTACGTATCCGGACAACGGCCAGTTCCAGGCCCGGCTCAAGGTCACCGATCCGCAGGGCAAGACCGGTCTGTCGAGCCGTCAGATCACCGTCGGCAACACCGCTCCGACGGTCGGGATCACCTCGCCGCCCAACGGCGGGTTCTTCAACTGGGGCGACGCCGTGCCGTACGGGGTCCGGGTCGAGGACGTCGAGGACGGCAATACGGCCGACTGCGCCAAGGTCGCCTGGACCTTCGGTCTCGGGCACAACCAGCACGGCCACCCGGTCAACAGCGGTACGGGCTGCTCGGGCGCGGTCGTCACACCCACCGACGCCGGACACGGTGACACCGAGAACGTCTTCGGTGTGCTCGGTATCACCTACACCGACAAGGGCGCGGGCGGTGTGCCTCCGGCCACCGGCGACGCCCAGGTGGTGCTCAACCCCGCGCTGATGCAGGCCGAGCACTACGACACCGCGGAGGGCGTCACCGTCACCGACGACGCCGGGGCGTCCGGTCAGCGCACGGTGACCTCCTTCGACGCCGGGGACTGGATCTCGTACGACCCGGTCTCGTTCACCGGTATCACCGGGGTGAAGACCCTCGCCTCGGGCGCCGGCACCCTGTCGCTGCGCTGGAACGCCGCGGACGCGGAGCCGTTCGCGACCGTGACCGTACCGGCCGGTGAGGGTCCGAAGACCGTCACCACTCCGCTCCCCGGCGCGCCTTCGGGGACCGGGCAGCTCTATGTCACCAGCACGGGCGGTGTGGATCTGGACGCGCTGACCTTCCAGGGTCCCGGTGTCGCAGACAAGACACCGCCGAAGGTGTCCGCGGCGCTCAACCCGGCGCAGCCCAACGGCGGCGACGGCTGGTACACGAGCAATGTGTCCCTGAGTGTCACCGCCACCGACAACGGCACGGTCAGCAGCCGTCAGTACTCGGTCAACGGTGGTACGACCTGGCTGGCGGCCAACTCGGCCGTCACCCTCTCCACCGAGGGCACCACCACCGTCCTGTACCGGGCGACCGACAGCGGCGGCAATGTCTCGGAGGTCGGCACCCTCACCGTACGGATCGACCGGACCGGTCCTTCGGTGACGGTCGCCGGTGTGGACGCGGACGCCGCCTATGGCGACTCCAAGCAGCCCACGCCGGTGATCAGCACCACCGACGCGGTCTCCGGCGCTGCCACCGCGACCGTCACCCTGGACGGCGCGGCGATCACCTCGGGGCAGCCCGTACAGCTCTGGCGGCTGCCGCTGGGAGGCCATGACCTCACGGTCACGGCCAAGGACAAGGCCGGCAACACCACCGTCAGGACCGTCCGCTTCACCACGACCACGTCGTTCGCCGACCTCGACGCGCTGCTCCCCCGGCTCCGTGCCGCGGGGCTCATCACGGCGCAGGGCGAGCAGCGGCTGACGGTCCGGCTCGGCCAGGCGCGCGCGCACGCCGAGGCCGGACGGATCAGCCAGGCGGCCTCCGTGCTGGAGTCGTTCGCGACCTCGGCGGGCGACTCCGCGCTGGTGACCGACGCGGCGGCGAGATCCGCCCTCGCGCGGGACGCCCGGGACGTCAAGGGAGGGCTGACCGACTGATGTGTCCACGCGGCAGTGCCTGACAGCACTGCCGCGTGCACCGTCCGACAGCACTGCCCGAAGCGCTGCCCCCTGTGGTGGGGCAGCGCTTCGGCCAACTTTTAGCGGGATGAGCAGAAGTTCCGTACGATCGGACAGTAAGGGTCGGTGTGACCGCGCCGACGCCTTGGGGAGTCTGGGGAAGTGGAGCCCGTGAGCGTTCAGTACCGTGTATTGAGCATGCTGCGCGACAACGGCCCACTGTCCCGGGCCCAGTTGTCGGACAGACTGGAGGTGCCGCGCCCACGGCTCCTCGCCGAGCTCGACCGGATGGTCGCCACCGGCATGGTCCTGGAGGCGGGGCCCGCGGCCTCGCGCGGCGGCCGCCGCTCCACCCTCGTCCAGCTCGACCCGGGCCTGCGGTTCGCGGCCGTCGACCTCGGCGCCAGCTCGATCGACATCGAGATCACCGACGGCGGCCTCGAACCGGTGGCCGCCTACGCGGAGGCCGCCGACATCCGCTCGGGCCCGGTCGCCGTACTGGACCGGGTCAGCGAGATCCTGCACAAGCTGCGCGCCCAGGGCCACTACACCCGTCTCGACGCCATCGGCATCGGTCTGCCGGGACCGGTCAGCTTCCGCAGCGGTGTGCCCGTCTCCCCACCGATCATGGTCGGCTGGAACCGCTATCCCGTACGGGACACCCTCGCCCAGGAGCACGGCTGCCCGGTGGTCGTTGACAACGACGTCAATGTGATGGCGCTCGGCGAGGCACACTGCGGAGTCGCCAGGTCCGTCGACCATCTGCTCTTCGTCAAGATCGGCAGTGGGATCGGCTCCGGCATGCAGCACCACGGCCGGATATACCGGGGCGCGGAGGGCTGCGCCGGGGACATCGGCCATATCCAGGTCGAGGCCGACGGACCGGTCTGCTCCTGCGGCAACACGGGCTGTCTGGAGGCGTACTTCGGCGGTGTGGCCCTGGCCCGTGACGCCCTGGAGGCCGCACGCTCCGGACAGTCCCCCGCCCTCGCCGAGCGGCTCGCCGAGCAGGGGACGCTCACGGCCGTCGATGTGGCCGAGTGTGCCACGGGCGGTGACAACGCCTCCGTCAATCTCATCCGGGCGGGCGGCCACCGGGTCGGGCAGGTGCTCGCCACCCTGGTCAGCTTTATGAACCCGTCGATGATAGTCATCGGCGGCGGCCTGTCGGGGCTGGGCTATCTGCTGCTCGCCGAGATCCGCAGTGTGGTCTACAAGCGGTCACTGCCACTGGCCACGGGCAATCTGCCGATCGTCATGTCCGAACTCGGCCCCCGCGCGGGCGTCGTCGGAGCGGCGCTGCTGGCCAGCGAACTCGCGTACGGCGGGCATTCCTGACCGCACTCGGCGACGAGCGCCGACTAGGCCCTGTCCGGCGGATCTTCGCCGGACAGGACCCAGCGGTCGGCCCGGCCGGCCGCCCATGACTCCTGGGGCGGCCGACCGGGCCGGCTCTTCAGTGACCGCGCGATCGCGGCAGTGTCACCACGCGGACGGCGCGGACGGCGCGATCACCGGTGGGCGGTCGTCGCAGGTGATGGTGTTGGGGAGTTCCCAGGGGGCGAGCCAGGGCCCTGTGGTGCCGCCTCCGTCGTTGCCGCCGAGGTCGGTCAGCGAGAACTCCGAGCCCGTGGCCGGGAAGTTGAACGAACCGCAGTTGTTCACCCCGACCGCCCCGACATTGCGGGCGTCCACATTCTCGAAGGACGCCGAGCCCGCCACCCGCGCGCTCACCACCGAGGTGCCCGTACCGTCGACCCTCATGTCCTTGAAGCGGACATTCCTGATCGAGTACAGGTCCTTCACCGGCCAGTCGCTGACCAGCATGATGGCGTTGTAGGTGTTGTCGAGGAAGTGGTCGCCGGTCACCTGGATGTCGGCGTCGATGTTCTTCTCCAGGGCGTAGAACCAGATGGCACCGAGGCCGATGTTCCAGTTCAGCTCGTACGTTCCGGCGCGGACCGTGGTGTTGTCGGCGATCCGCAGATATCCGGTGAACGCCTCGGCGCCGAAGCGCGATCCGACCTGGATGGCGCTGCCTTCCCGGATCGGGTCGGCGATCAGATTGCTGGAGACGGTGTTGTCCTTGCCGCCGTAGACGGCGATGCCATTGGCGAGGACCGGGGTCTGCACGGTGTTGTGGTCGAAGGTGTTACGGGTGTTGGCCGTCTTCTCGGACCACATGGCGAGGCCGTCGTCACCCGAGTTGCGGACAAAGTTGTTCGACACGACCGAATCGGTCACACCTGTATGGAAGTTGAGGCCGTCGGCGATCTGGTCGACGATGACATTGTTCGTGATCCGCACATTGGACATCGGTCCGTCGAACCACAGGCCCACCTTGGTGTGCCGGATGTGCAGGCCGTCGATGGTCGAGTCGCTCATCGCGCCGCCGATGCCGTTCACCTGGTCGGTGTCGATGCGCTCGCGGACATCGCCCTCGATGGCGAACCCGGAGAGATGGACATTGGTACTGCCGCCGTCCGCCGCGTCCTTGCCGTAGAAGCCGACTCCGGTGTGGACGGAACCGTCGGGGGCCGGGGTGTCGAGGGAAATCTGGCGTCCCTTGATGATGGTGTACCAGTTGCCGGCGCCCACGATCGTCACGTCGTCGACGATGATGTGACGGTTCACCTGGTAGGTGCCCGGCGGTATGTAGACCTTGAGATGCTTGCGCTGCGCGAAGGCGATCGCCCTGTCGAGCGCGTCGGCGGAGTCGCGCCGCCCGGACGGATCGGCGCCAAAGGCCAGTACGTTGGCGGCGACGGGCTCGATGTGCGGCAGGCCGACGCGGTGCGAGTCGAGCAGGTCGACGACCGTCCACGCGGCGCGGCTTCCGGCCGGGACCGTCAGCCGTACGGTGTCGCCCGCGCGGTAGGTCCTGCCGAGGAGCAGCCGCTGCTCGTCGTAGAAGTGGTTCGGCCGGAACGGCTTGTCGATGACCGGGGCCGGTGTGGTGGCGTCCGGTACACAGGAGCACTCGGTGATCCACCAGTCCGGGTGCAGCAGACCGGCGTTGGGGTCGTTCGAGAACGGGTACTGGTTGTAAAGCCACGCGTACTGCGAGGTGAGGGTCATGGTGGAGCGGTCCCTGCCGTTCACCGTGACATCGAGTGGGGCGGTGATGCCGCCGCCGTCCGGCGCGTCGGGAATGCTGTAGCGCACGGTGATGGCGTTGGCCGCGCTCGGCAGGGTGAACTCGACGTGCTGGCCCGGGGTGAGGCGGACGGCTTTCCGTCCCGAGGCCTCGGCGGGCAGGGTGTACGCGGTACGGTCCGGGCCGATGACCGAGCCGTTCGTCGTGGCGTTCTCCGCCTCCTGCTCGACGAAGCCCAGGTTCGCGCCCCTGCCCGCGACAAGTGTCGGATCGAGGGCGGCGCGGGTCACCACCGGTCCTGACTTCCCGTCAGCGGGGTTGCGGGCAAGGGCGGTTCCACCGGTCAGCAGACCGAGACCGGCGGCGGCCGCGGTCACCGCCGCGACCACCGCGGCGGCTCTTCGTGCGGGTCTGCCGGAGCTGCTCGATCTACGCGGTCTGCCGGGGCCACCGGAACTGCCGGACCGTCCGGTGACGGCTCCTGTGATGCTCCATGACATCGAAAAGCTCTCGTTTCTGTCGGAAGGTCGGGAGGTCGGAAGGGGTGAACGCCTGCGACGCTCGGCGGAGCGGACGCCATGAGGTGAGGCGACATTAGGTCCCGCGCGGTTCGTTCCACAAGGCTCCTGCGAACTGATTTCATCTCATTGCCGCTGAACTGCACGCAGACGTCAGGTTTTTGCGCACGAGCGTAAACCCGGAAGCACGCGGGGCCGCAAGGACAGGGACTGCCGATCCCCGGCCGGGCGCCGTGGGCGCATGCGCCCGCCCGTCCCCGCGCGTCCGCCCGTCCCCGCGTCCCCGCGTCCCCGGCGGACGGGCGGGGACCGGCCCGCGGCGTGACAATTGCGCCTGGGGGCGACGGCAAGATTCGGAGGAGGTGCCGGCTCATGAGTGCGACACCGAGCGCTCCGGGGGCCGGGGACGCGGCCGACTTGGCGGGGCAGACCGTGGTGGTGATCGGCGGCAGCGCCGGGATGGGGCTGGAGACCGCCCGCCTCGCCCGTTCCCGCGGTGCCGACGTGGTGCTGGCCGGCCGTGACCCCGAGCGGCTGGCGCGGGCCGCGGCCGAAGTCGGCCCCGTCAGCACGGCGGCCTTCGACGCCACCGACGCCGACAGCCTCCGGACGTTCTTCGAGGAGCTGCCCGGCCCCGTCGACCACGTCATGAGCACCGCCGGCGCCCCCTCGTACATGCCACTGGACGGCATGGACCTCGCCGAGGCGGTCCACGGCTTCGACGAGCGCATGGCGCTGACGCTCGGCATCGCCCTGTACAGCCGTGCCAAGGTCCGCGCCGGAGGCACGTTGCTCTTCGTCGGCGGCACGGGCGGCCGGCGCCCCGGCGTCGGGATGTCCGTCGTGTCGGCCATGACAGCGGCGCTGCCACCCCTGGTCGCGAATCTGGCACTGGAGATGGCCCCGGTCCGGGTGAACCTCATCGCCGCCGGATTCGTCGACACGCCCCTGTCGGCCTCGCTCCTGGGCGATCAACTGGAGGCACGGCGGGAGGAGTTGCGCACGAAGCTGCCGATCCGCCGGGTGGTCGGCCCCGGCGACGTCGCCGCCCTGGCCGTGCACATCATGGTGAACGAGGCGCTCACCGGCGCGACGTACGACATCGACGGCGGTCAGCAACTCATCGGGGGCTGACCGGGCCGGCCGGGCACAACACCCGGGACGGAGAGTTACCGGAAGCTTCAGCTCCTCTCCGCCCTGGGGAACCGGCAGCCGCATGCGCAGGCGCGGTTCAGCCTCGGGTCAGTCCCAGGTGTAGCCGTCCCCGAACAGCAGGGTGTGCTCCAGTACGTCCTCCATCGGGTCGTCGATCTGGCCGGTGGAGATCAGGGACACATTCGGCCCGTTGTGCGAGTTGCTGTGGGTCTCGTCGGCGGTCGCCGTCCCGACCGGCAGCCCGGCCGCCATCGCCGTGGCTGTGATCCCGACCGCCCACCGGGAAACCGTCCGCGTCGTGCGCTTCATCTCTGGCTCCTGCCCCTTGTGTTGCGCGTGTGATCCGCTGTGTTCCGCCGCGTTATGCGAGCAGATGAACTTCTCACCGTGCTTATCCGATGGAAGGACCGAGAAGTCACGCAAGATCACCGTCATGAGGTGGGGGCCGGTCGCAATGGGCCTCTCAACTGCCCGGTGGACCTCTCAACTGCCTTCGGCGGGTGGCCTGTCGGCGAAGACACCGCGTAGCATCCCGGTCGCCTGGCCCACCTCGACCAGATATCCGTCGGGATCGCGCAGATAGCAGCGGAGTTCCGCCTTGCGGTCGAGCGGTTCGGTCAGGAAGTGCGCGCCCTTCGCGGTGGCCTGCTCGTAGAACGCCGTCAGATCGGCGACCCGTACGTTCAGGAACGACGACACCGGGTCGCCCGGGGCGGGCGGGGTGAGCACCACATCGGGCTTGTCCGGGGTGGGTCCGCCGCCCGGGTTCATGATGATCCAGCCGTTGGCGACCTTCACGATCCCGGGGTTCTCGGGGAGTACGACTTCACCGCCGAGGATGTCCGCGTAGAAACGGCACGACGCATGGACGTCGCGCACGGTGAGGAAGTGGGTCAGGACCAGCCCTTGCGACGGTGCCGGAAGGTCGTCTCGCTGCGCCATCGCTGTCTCCCTGTGTCCTTCTGCCGACCGTGTACGGAACACACGTAACCCGCCGGCGGGGTGCGGCAGGGTGCGTGACCACTCCCCCCTACGCCCACTCTGCTGGCACCGGGACACCCGGGCAACTCAGCCGGACGACCGGCTCTCAGAAGTCCAGCTCGATGTAGTCGATGTCCGTGAACTCCACGAGCAGGCCGTCCGCGCGGCGGCCACGGTCCTTGAAGTAGATCTCCTGGAGGCCTTCGGCCGCGATGTCCCGGAGCTGCTGCTCGGACGCGCCGGTGGCCCGGGCGTCGAAGAGGCGCGCCGCGTAGGCGGGGGGAAGTGCCTGGGTGATGAGGCGGATCCGGCTGTCGTCGGTGGTGCCGGGGGCCGCGGTGAACCCGAATCTCGCGCGGGTCTCAATTCCCAGCTCGCCAGTGTGGCCCGGCGCACCTTGAGCGCCGTGGCGACCTGGTCCTGGCTCAGACCGTGCGCCTTCCGCAGCCGCTCCCGCTCCGCCGGGGGAGGAAGCGGCGACTGCCCGGCGATCAGGGCATCGACCGCGTCGAACAACTCGGACATGGAGCACCTCCCACCCACAGCCATCGCCGGAACAGACTTCCGGCGTACCGGCCGCCGTACATTCCGCGCACATCTTACGCACGCGGCGCGATCACCCGGAGACCCCCGGATCCGGGCCGACAGCGCGCCCGGACAGCCGCGCCGGTCACGGTATGTCGCCCGCCCAGTCCCAGTGGGCCGGGGCCGCTGGTCTCGGGGCGTACAGCGTATGGCCGCCGGAGCCATGGGCGCCGATTTCGGTGGGCAGCACGGCCCCCTCCCGGAGCTGCTGGTCACTCCAGCCGGTGACGTCCAGGAGCAGGCCGTCCAGCGGTCCGGCCACCAGTTCGCGGTAGACATGGCCGGGCCGCGGTCCCGGGTCGGGATCGTCGTGGTCGGCTCCGTACACGCGCCGTCGCCGTAGTAGTTCGTCCATGACCGGCAGCATCGCACCCGCCACTGACAATGCCCCGGACGGCCGTCGTCAGCTACCCAGTTCCGCGACCGCTGACAGCAGGCGGTCGACGTCGGAGCGGTCGTTGTAATGGACGAGACCGGCGCGGACCGCGCCGCCCGTGTCGCGCAGTCCCAGCGCACCGGTCAGCTCCCAGGCGTAGCAGTGACCGCTCCAGACGTTCACCCGGCGGGCCGCGAGGTGCTCGGCGACCTCCGCCGGGGTGTGGCCCGCCACCCGGAAGTAGGCGGTCGCGGTGCGCCGCGCGGGCTTGCCGTACAGGGTGACGCCGGGCAGTTCCTCCAGCCCGCGCAGCATGACCGCGAACAGCTCGCTCTCGTACGACTCGACCGCGCCCATGGCGGCGAGCAGCCGCTCGCGCCGGCTTCCCGCCCCGGGGCCGGCCAGTCCGGCCAGGTGGTCGACGGCGGCGGCGACCCCGGCGAAGTCGGCGAAGGGCGGTGTTCCGGTCTCGAAGCGGAGCGGTACGGACCGGGGCGAGCAGGCCAGTTGGTCGGGGTGCAGTGTCTCCAGCAGCGCCGGGTCCGCGGCGACCGCGCCGATGTGCGGACCGGACCACTTGTACGCGCTGGTGGCGTAGAAGTCGGCGCCGAGCGCGGTGACGTCGACCGGGCCGTGCGGGGTGGCGTGCACCCCGTCCACGTAGGTCAGGGCGCCGGCCGCGTGCGCCTTGGCGGTGATGGCGGCGACATCGGGGCGGGTGCCCAGGATGTTGCTGGCCGCCGTGACCGCCACCAGCCGGGTGCGCTCGCCGAGCAGGGTGTCGTACTGCTCCACCGGTAGTTCGCCCGTCGCCGGGTCGGCCTCCGCCCACCGTACGGTCGCGCCCGCGCGGTCCGCGGCCTGCACCCAGGGCCGGATGTTCGCGTCGTGGTCGAGCCGGGAGACCACGATCTCGTCGCCGGGCCGCCAAGCCGCGGAGAGTATCTGGGAGAAGCGGTAGACGAGCGAGGTGGTGTTCTGGCCGAGGACGATGCCCTCCGGGACTCCGCCCACCAGATCGGCGACCGCCCGTCGGCACTCGCCGACGATCTCGCCCGCGTACCGGCTCGCCGGGAAGGCACCACCCGCGTTGCCGATGCCCGCCCGATAGGCATCGGTGACGGCGTCGATGACCGCGGTGGGCACCTGGGTGCCGGCCGCGCCGTCGAGATAGGCCGTGCCGTCGTGGAGCGCGGGGTAGAGCGCGCGTACCGAGGCCACATCAAAGGTCATCGCCGGTTTCCTCTCACTGATTCCTCGCGCCGCGGCGGATCGCACCGCACCGCACCAGAAGCGCAAGCGCGTCCGCCTCCGCGCCCACGGCCACGTCCGCGCGCACCCATGATGGATCCCGGCCCGGTCCCCGCGCCATGGCGCCCCCGTCCGGTCGAGCCGCGGACCCCGCCGCGCCGAACAGTGGCCGGGCCTACGACCGACATCCGCTCTCCGCCCGGCGGCAGTTGGTCCGGGGGCTCAGATCACGCCCAGACCCCGGGCCCGCGTCACCGCCTCGGACAGACCGTGGACCATGGGCTCTCCATGCCCGGGGAAGAGCGTCGGATCGCCGCCCTGCCCGGCGCCCGCGGCGAGTTCGGAGAGCCGGTCGAGCGAGGCGAGCGCCCCGGCGCTGTCGTGGCTGAAGCCCCGGCACATCAGCCGGGGTCCGCGGGCGCCGGTGAGCCCGTCGTACGTCACGAGCGCGTCGCCGGTGAAGACCGCGCCGTGCCCGGGGAAGACATACGCGGCGCTGCCGGGGGTGTGGCCGGGCAGCGGCACCGCTTCCGGCGCGCCGGGCACCCCGGTGAGGACGAGCCGGCTCTGGAAGGTGCCCGGCCGGGGCACGGGTGCGGGCCGGAAGCCGCCCCGGCGCGCCAGGTGCAGGGGCAGCGCGAGCGCCGCGGGCCGGCGGAGCAGATACGGCACGATGGCGCGCTCCGGCTTCGGGCCGGCCAGCGCCGGATTGGGGGCCGCCAGGGTCGGGGCGTCGGCGCGGTGGATCCATACCGCGGCGCCCGCCTCGCGCTGGAGCCTGGCCGCGAGACCGAGATGATCGGGATGGGCATGGGTGAGCAGCACCGCCCTGATGTCGGTGACGGACGCGCCGAGGCCGGTGAGGGCATCGACGAGCATCGTCCAGTGCCCGGGAAGCCCCGCGTCCACGAGGACCAGTCCCTCCGGTTCCTCGACCGCGTAGAAGTTGACCAGGCTGTCGCCCAGACGGTGGACGCCCGGCGGGCCTTGCGGGGTCTGCTCCACGGCTGCTCCCAGATGTCCGGTCCGGCTGTGGCGACCGGACAGATGTGCGGACCGATTTCGACAGCGATTTCGATAGAATCGATTATACCGAAATCAAGGGAGAGGCAGAGGCATGCCCGAACCGGACCGGCCGCGGCGCGGCTACGACAGCAGCGGCAGACGGGAGGCGGCGGCCCGCAGCCGTGCCGCGATCCTGGACGCCTGCCGGGAACTGCTGCTGTGCGACGGCTACCGGGCCGCCTCGGTCCAGGCCGTCGCCCGGCGCGCGGGGGTCTCCGTGCCGACGGTGTACAAGGCGTTCGGCAGCAAGCAGGAGCTGGTGAAGGCCGTCTACGACACCACTCTGGCCGAGGACGACGCCCCGGTCCCGATGCATGCCAGACCGGAGCTACGCGCCGTACTCGCGGAGCCCGACCCGGGCAGGAAGCTCGCCGGGTACGCGCGTTTCGTGGCGGGCGTCCATGAGCGGCTGGCCGGGCTGCTGCCCGTGCTGTCGGCGGCCGATCCGGAACTGGCCGAACTGGCGGCCGTCACCGACCGGGAACGGCTGGCCGGAACCGCCGCGTTCACCGGCCATCTGCTGGCGGCCGGGCTGCTGCGCCCCGGCCTGGACCCGGCCAGGGCGGCCGACGCCTGCTGGCTGCTGACATCCCCTCAGGTCCATGAGCGACTGACCCGCGAGCGCGGCTGGGCGAGGGCCGAGTACGAGGGGTGGCTGGCCCAGATGCTCACAGCCGCGCTGCTGCCGTGACACGGCGAGGGCCAACGGCGCGCTGTGTGGCCGGTACCGGTCAGCGGGCGCAGGCCGTACCGGTCAGCCGGCGCGCAGATCCTTGACGCGGCGGATCTTGCCCACCGAGCGTTCCAGGGTGTCGGGGTCGACGACCAGGACCTCGGCGCTCACCCCCACACCGTCCTTGATCCCCTGGGCGATCTCTCCCGCTGCGGCCTCGCGCCGTCCGCTCCCGGTGTCCGGGCGCGCTTCGACGCGTACGGTCATATGGTCCAGCCTGCCCCTGCGCGACAGTTCGAGCTGGAAGTGCGGGGCGACACCGGGCGTACGCAGCACGATCTCCTCGATCTGGGTCGGAAAGAGATTCACCCCGCGCAGAATGAGCATGTCGTCGCTGCGGCCGGTGATCTTCTCGATGCGCCGGAACGCAGGACGGGCCGTGCCGGGCAGCAGCCGGGTCAGATCGCGGGTGCGGTAGCGGATGACGGGCAGCGCCTCCTTGGTGAGGGAGGTGAGCACGAGTTCACCGCTCCCGCCCTCGGCCACCGGTTCGTCGCCGAGGGGATCCACGGTCTCGGGCAGGAAGTGGTCCTCCCACACATGCAGCCCGTCCTTGGTGTCGACGCACTCCTGCGCCACACCGGGCCCGATCACCTCGGACAGTCCGTAGATGTCGACGGCGTGGAGGTCCGCGCGCTCCTCTATCTCCCGGCGCATCTCCTCCGTCCACGGTTCGGCGCCGAAGATGCCGACCTTCAGGGAGCTGGTACGGGGATCGACGCCCTGCCGTTCGAACTCGTCGAGCAGGGTGAGCATGTACGAGGGCGTGACCATGATGATCTCGGGCCGGAAGTCCTGGATGATCTGGACCTGGCGGGCGGTCATCCCGCCGGACGCGGGGATGACCGTGCACCCGGCCCGTTCCGCCCCGTAGTGCGCGCCGAGGCCTCCGGTGAACAGGCCGTATCCGTAAGAGATGTGCACCTTGTGCCCGGGCCGGCCGCCGGCGGCGCGGATCGAGCGGGCGATGACGTCGGCCCATACGGACAGGTCGTTCTCCGTGTAGCCGACCACCGTGGGGCGGCCGGTGGTGCCGCTGGAGGCGTGGATGCGGCGCACATCCGCCATGGGTACGGCGAACATGCCGAAGGGGTAGGTGTCGCGCAGATCCGCCTTGGTGGTGAAGGGGAAACGGGCGAGATCCGCCAGGGTGCGGCAGTCGTCGGGGCCGACTCCGGCCTCGTCGAACTTCTTCCGGTACAGCTCCACATGGTCGTAGGCGTGCCGCAGGGTCGCCCGCAGCCGGGTGAGCTGAAGCGCCCTCAGCTCGTCGCGGGTCAACCGCTCGCCGTCGTCGAGCAGTTCGTACGGGAGCGGCTCGCCCCGGCGGATCCCCGCACCCGCCCGGCTCGTCGGACTGCCCATCGTGTCTCCTTCGCGCATCGGTCGCCGCCGGGACCCGGACCGGGCGTGCGCCGTGGACGCCGCCAGTGACCCGCGTCACCATTTCCGCCGTCTTGTGAACCGACCGAACATTCGGTTAGCGTCGGCCTTGTCAAGGAATCAAGCATCGCCCTCGGCTGTCAAGAGGGGCGACGCATGCCCCGGAAACCCGCCGAGGAGCGCACCGATGTCCGACGAGGTCTATCTGATCGACGGGGCCCGCACCCCGCAGGGCCGCTACGGCGGCGCCCTGGCCACCGTACGGCCGGACGATCTGGCGGCCCTCGTGGTCGGCGAGGCCGTCCGGCGCTCCGGGATTCCGGGCGAGGCCGTGGACGAGGTGATCCTCGGCGCGGCCAACCAGGCCGGCGAGGACAACCGCGATGTGGCCCGGATGGCCGTACTGCTGGCCGGACTTCCGCACACCGTGCCCGGGTACACCGTCAACCGGCTCTGTGCCTCGGGCCTGACCGCCGTGGCTTCCGCCGCGCAGTCCATCAGGTCCGGCGAGGCGGAGCTGGTGGTCGCGGGCGGCGCGGAGTCGATGACCCGTGCCCCCTGGGTGATGGCGAAGCCCGGCACGCCCTGGGCCAAGCCGGGCGAGATGTTCGACACCTCGCTGGGCTGGCGCTTCACCAATCCGCGCTTCGCCGCGGCCGACGCCGACGCCGGTTCCGAAGCGGCGAAGGTGACCCTGTCCATGGGCGAGACCGCCGAGGAGGTCGCCGCCCTCGACGGCATCACGCGCGCCGAGTCCGACGCCTTCGCGCTGCGCAGCCATCAGCGGGCCGTCGCGGCGCAGCGGGCGGGCCGCTTCGACCGGGAGATCGTGCCGGTCCCGGTCAAGGGCGGCGAGGTGACGGTCGACGAGGGCCCACGTCCCGGCACCACCCTGGAGAAGCTCGCCGGTCTGCGTACGGTCTTCCGCAAGGACGGCATCGTCACCGCGGGCTCCTCCTCACCCCTGTCGGACGGGGCCGCGGCCCTGGTCGTGGCGAGCGCGGAGGCCGTCGAGCGGTACGGGCTCACCCCCCGGGCCCGGATCGTCACCGCCGCGTCGGCCGGCGTCCGGCCCGCCCTGATGGGCCTCGGCCCGGTGTCCGCCACCGAGAAGGCACTCGCCCGCGCGGGCTGGCAGGCCGCCGAGCTGGGCGCGGTCGAGCTGAACGAGGCCTTCGCCGCGCAGGCCCTGGCCGTCGTACGGCGGCTGAAGCTCGACGAGGAGACCGTCAACGCGGACGGCGGCGCCATCGCCCTCGGCCATCCGCTCGGCTGTTCCGGGGCCCGTATCCTGCTCACGCTGCTGGGCCGCCTGGAGCGCGAGGACGTCCGCCGAGGCCTGGCCACCCTGTGCGTGGGCGTCGGCCAGGGCGTGGCGATGCTGGTGGAGCGGGTGTGAACGACGGCCCGCACTTGCCCGAGGCCATCGACAACCCTCTTGGCGGGGCTCGTACCCCCGCAGTAAACTCGTCGTATCACATACCGAACGAACGGTCGGTTGGGAAGCTGGTAGCGATGACCACGACAGACTCCGTCCCGCCCGCGGGCGCCGCTCCGTCCGCCGCGGCCGAGGCCGGTCCGGCCGGACCGGACCTCCAGGCGCACTTCGACGCGACGATCGCACGGGATCAGCGGATCGAACCGCGCGACTGGATGCCCGACGGCTATCGCAAGACCCTGATCAGGCAGATCGCGCAACACGCCCACTCGGAGATCATCGGCATGCAGCCGGAGGGCGAGTGGATCACCCGCGCGCCGTCGCTGCGCCGCAAGGCCATCCTCTTCGCCAAGGTCCAGGACGAGGCAGGCCACGGCCTCTATCTGTACTCCGCGGCCGAGACCCTGGGCGCCGACCGCGCGGATCTGACCGAGCGGCTGATCGAGGGGCGCCAGAAGTACTCCTCGATCTTCAACTATCCGACGCCCAGCTTCGCCGATGTCGGGGTGATCGGCTGGTTCGTGGACGGCGCGGCGATCTGCAACCAGGTTCCGCTGTGCCGCAGTTCGTACGGTCCCTACGCGCGCGCCATGGTGCGGATCTGCAAGGAGGAGTCCTTCCATCAGCGGCAGGGCTACGAACTGCTGATGACGATGATGCGCGGCACCGACGCCCAGCGCGCGATGGTGCAGGACGCGGTGGACCGGTGGTGGTGGCCGTCACTGATGATGTTCGGCCCGCCCGACGGCGACTCCCCCAACTCGGCCGCGTCGATGGCCTGGAAGATCAAGCGGCACAGCAATGACGAGCTGCGCCAGCGGTTCGTCGACATGACCGTGCCGCAGGCCGAGAAGCTCGGTGTCACGCTGCCCGACCCGGAGCTGCGCTGGAACGAGGAGCGCGGACGCCATGACTTCGGCACCCCCGACTGGTCGGAGCTCCAGCGGGTGATCCGCGGCGACGGGCCGTGCAACGCGCAGCGCGTGGAGCGGCGGCGCGCCGCGCACGAAGAGGGCGCCTGGGTCCGCGAGGCCGCCACCGCGCACGCGGCCAGGCGCGCCGCCCGCGCGGCTGAAGCCGTCGGCACAGAAGCTCGTGGCGAAGTTCGTACGGAGAAGGGGACAGCGGCGTGACCGGCACCGAGGGGACGACGGCCGAGGAGGCCCCGCGCGAGTGGCCACTGTACGAGGTGTTCGTACGGGGCAAGCGCGGCCTCAACCATGTCCATGTCGGCTCGCTCCACGCGGCCGACGACGCCATGGCGCTCACCCATGCCCGTGACCTCTACACCCGGCGCAACGAGGGGGTCAGCATCTGGGTCGTACGGTCCCAGCACATCGCGGCCTCCACCCGCGACGAGAAGGATCCCTTCTTCGCACCGAGCGCGGACAAGGTCTACCGCCACCCCACCTTCTACGACATCCCCGACGATGTCCCGCATATCTAGGAGCCGGGCATGAGCGACGACCACGTCTATCTGTCCCTGGCCGAGGGACATGACGACAGCGATGCCCGGTGGGCGTTCGGCACCGGCTTCGAGGATCCGCTGCACGGTGTGGACACGGCCGTGCCGGACGGCGTCGACGCGCGCGAGCTGGCCGCGCGCTGTCTGGCGCTCGCCGACGACGCGCTGGTCGAGGCGCAGCGCCTCGCCGAGTGGTGCACCCGCGCTCCGGAGCTGGAGGAGGAGGTGGCGCTCGCCAATATCGGGCTCGACCTCCTGGGCCAGGCCCGGCTGCTCTACGCGCGGGTGGGGCAGGTGGACGGCACCGGGCGCGACGAGGACGCGTACGCCTACTTCCGGGACGCCGAGGACTTCCGCAATGTGCGCCTCGCCGAACTGCCCAACGGCGACTTCGCGTTCTCGATCGTGCGGCTGCTCGTGCTGTCCTGCTGGCGGCTGGCGCTGTTCGGGCGGCTCGCGTCCGCCGCGCCGGATCCGGTGCTGGCCGCCGTCGCGGCCAAGGGGGTCAACGAACTCGCGTACCACCGCCAGTTCGCCGCCGACTGGACCCTGCGGCTGGGGGACGGTACGGACGAGTCGCACCGCAGAATGACCGCCGCGCTGCGGGAGATCGCCCCGTACGTCGGTGAACTCCTCGCCGTCGAGCCGGGGTTCGGGATCGACGCCGGGTCCGTACGGGACGAGGTGACGGAGGTGCTGGGCCAGGTCCTCGACGCCGCGGGGCTCAGCCTTCCGGCGGACGGTGCCCAACCCCTCGGCGGCAGTGGCCGGGAGGGGGATCACACCGCTCATCTGGCGCCCCTGCTGGCCGAGTTGCAGAGCGTGGCCCGTGCCCTTCCGGAGGCGACATGGTGACCACCGAGACCTCCGATCTTGTGGCGCGCCGGGCCCGTCGGGTCGCCGAGCGGGTCGCCGATCCCGAGCTGCCCATGCTCACCCTGGCCGACCTGGGTGTGCTGCGCGGCGTCGAGGTCGGGGCGGACGGTACGGTCGTCGCACGGCTGACGCCCACCTACTCGGGCTGCCCGGCGATGGCCGAGATGCGCGCCGATGTGGCCGCGCGGCTGCGGGAGGCGGGATTCGAACGGGTGGAGATCCGTACCGAGCTGGATCCACCCTGGACCACCGAGTGGATCACCCCGGCCGGCCGCCGGAAGCTGGCCGAGCACGGCATCGCACCACCCGGCCCGGTGCGCAGACGGCCCGCCGGGCCGGTCCCGCTGGAGCTGTCGGTCACCCGGCGGGCGGTCACCTGCCCGCGCTGCGGCTCGGCCGACACCGAGGAGACCTCGCGCTTCGCCTCCACCTCGTGCAAGGCGCTGTGGCGCTGCCGGGGCTGTCTGGAACCGTTCGAATACGTCAAGGAGATCTGATGGGCCCGACCACCGCCGGGAAGACCGGCCGGGCGGCCGCGACCGCCCCGGACGACGGGCCCGGTGTGTCCGTGACCGCCGGAGGCACGCGCCGCAGGCCGGTGTTCCACCGGCTGCGGGTGGCCTCGGTCGAGCCGCTGTGCGAGGACGCCGCCGCGATCGCTTTTGACATCCCCGCCGAACTGGCCGGGGAGTTCACGCACCGGGCCGGCCAGACGCTGACACTGCGCCGGGAGACGGAGGGCCGGGACGAGCGCCGCTCGTACTCCATCTGCTCCCCCGAGGGCACGCCCCCGCGCATCGGTGTCCGTATGGTGCCCGGGGGGCTCTTCTCGTCCTGGCTGGTGCACGACGTACGTCCCGGGGACACGGTCGAGGTGATGGCGCCCACCGGCTCCTTCACCCCCGACCTCGCCACGCCGGGCCACCATGTCCTGATCGCGGCGGGCTCCGGCATCACACCGATGCTGTCGATCGCCGAGTCGGTCCTGGCCGCCGACGACCGCTCGCGGGTGACGCTCTTCTACGGGAACCGGCGTACGGACACGGTGATGTTCGCCGACGAACTGGCGGACCTCAAGGATCTCTACCCCGCGCGGCTCCAGCTCGGGCATGTGCTGTCCCGTGAGCCTCGCGAGGCGGATCTGCTCTCCGGCCGACTGGACGCCGAGCGGCTCACCGCGCTCATCGACGGGCTGGTGGATGTGGCGGGGACGGACCACTGGTGGCTGTGCGGCCCGCATCTGATGGTCCAGGAGGCCCAGCGGCTGCTCGCCGCGCTGGACGTACCGGCCGGGCGGGTCCATCGGGAGCTGTTCTACGCCGACGACCAGCCGGTACGGTCGGTCCGCCACGAGGACGCGGTGGCGGAGGGCCCGGTCAGCCAGGTCACCATCACCCTCGACGGCCGCTCCACCACCGCCCCGCTCCCGCGCGGCACATCCATCCTCGACGCCGCCCAGCGCACTCGCCCGGATCTCCCGTTCGCCTGCAAGGGCGGGGTCTGCGGCACCTGCCGCGCCCGGATCACGCACGGCGAGGGCGACATGCGCCGCAACTTCGCGCTGGAGGAGTCCGAGGTGGCCGAGGGCTATGTCCTGACCTGCCAGACCTATCCGGTGTCCGAGACCCTGGCGGTCGACTTCGACAGCTAGTGCCTCTCGTTCGGACCTTGCTGGGCTTGCGGGCCCCGGCAGATCCGAACGAGAGACGCTGGGCCGTGTCCGCGCTGTGGGGCCGCTCAGGCGTACAGGCCGCCGCCGACCTCGTCGAGGAAGGCCTCCGGCCAGTACTGCCAGAGGTCGCCGTCGTCGCCGGAGCGGGCGACCGGGTCGACGGCGGCGAGGACGGCGGTGGTCGTGGCGGCCAGGTTGGGGTAGTCGTCGGTGATCTGGTGCTCGTGGTCGAAGGCCCTCACACGGGCGATCAGCCACTGGGTGAACGCGAGCGTGGAGACATCGGCGTTGACGGACTGGAGCCGGGCGTCCGGGATGAACCAGCCCCTCACCCGGCCGGTCGCGCCGTCGATCACCAGGTCGGTGTCCTCCACGAGGTAGCCGATACGGATCAGCCCCTCGGCCCCGGGCGCCGGCTCGCCCGGCGTTTCGTCGCCGTCCTCGCCGTCCGCCCGATGCTCGTCGGCCAGTGTCACCAGCGGGCCCTCGTCCAGGGACACCCAGCCGGACTCGCGGACCAGTCCCGTGTCACGGAGGAAGACGCGGGTGGGCTCATGGGTGAGGACCTCGGGCAGATCCTCGTCGCCGAACCGCACCACCGCGTCCGCGCCGTACTCCTCCTCCAGCAGCCCCTCGGGCAGGGCGAGCGCGAGCCCGTCCCCGCCGCCCGGCGCGGCGATCCGGCTCAGCGGGCCCAGCAGGAAGGACAGCCGCCAGAAAGGGGACACTTCCATGCCTTCGTACTCGGTGCCGAGCAGCGCCGGATCGTGGTCCCGTATCAGGCCCAGCAGCGTCCCGGTCGACTCGGCCACGGCTTCGGGACCGTACCGTCCGGCGGACTCCTCGAAGGTCTCGCGGCCGGTGCGCAGCCATTCGAGGGCGAGCGCGAAGAGCGTGAAGGAGTGGAGGCCTGAGGCGAGCAGCCTGCTGCCGGACGGGTCGTCGAGGGCATGGACACGGCCGGTGCGGCCGTCCAGGACGATGTACTCCTCGTACGAGTCGTGCTCGTCGTCCCCGCCGTCCCCCTCCTTCTCGGTGTGCTCGTCCCGCCCCTCCGCCGCGAACCTGCCGAGCACCACGAACTCCCCGGTGTCCTCGGCCTCCTCGTCGTCCGGGAACAGGTCGGACACCTGGCGCGCGCCGCCCTCCGGGTCCGGGTTGAGCCGGAGCAGTCCCGCCCGGCGTATCAGACCGGTGCCGGTGAGGAAGGCCCTCGTCGGCTCGTGCGTGATCGCCGGATGCAGGCGCTCCGGATCGACCCGTACCACCTGGTCCGCCCCGAAGGCCTCGTTCAGGAGCCGCGCCGCCTCCGTGCCGCCTGCCTGACCCTCAGTCATGATCTGCCGCCCCGCTTCCGCCGCCCCTTGTCACGCCGGGGAGCATACGACGACGGATTTCCCGGCGTGTCGGCGGTTCCCGCCCCCAACCGCTGCCGCGAGGGGCTATAGTCATGGCAGATCGCGGGTACAAATCCCGCCGTCAGCACCGTCTGACGTGGTTGAGCTGACGTTGTCGAGTGAAGCTGACGAAGTCGAGCAGTGATACGCCCCCTCCGATGGAGGGGGCGTTCTTGTGTGCCTTTGTGTGCCCTGTTACGTCCGCCGCGATCGCTGCCCGTCAAGGCCCGTCAGGCGCGGGGATCCGTCCTCAACCGCAGGTCGGGGTGCGCCTCCAGCAGGCGGTCGGGAGCGGCCTGCTGCCAGGAGTCCACGAGGATGTCGCGCAGCTCCTCCAGGTCCTCCAGCGCGCCGAGCCGTACCCGTACCCATGCGGAACTCGCCTCGTGCGGCGGCACCCAGAACTTCTCCGGCTCCGCCGCGATCAGCTCCGTCCGCTCGTGCCTGGGGCACCGTACGGCGAACGACGTCTGATCGTCCGGAACCGTGATGAACATCTTCCCGGCGACACGGAAGGTGGGCATGCTCCACGCTTCCTTCTCCACGGTGTCGGGGAGCGCCAGTGCGATCCGGCGGACGTCGTCGGCATCAATATCGGTATCGGTCGCGGTCACGGGCACCATGGTAGGACGGCGGCCCGGGCTGGTCAGGCCCCGGTCATCAGGCCCTGGCCTTGAAGTAGGTGACATCCCAGTGGTTGTGCTCGTCGGCGTAGACGTTCCCCGCCGGGGACTTGTACATCCTGGCGCCGTCCCCGCGCTTGCCCGCGTACTTGAATGTGCCGGTGATGTAGGAGTCGAGGCATTTGGCGACGGGCCCGCTGCGGGACATGTCGACCTTGTAGCCGTTGCGGTGGCTGTACTTACCGGCCGCGTGTCCCCTCTCGGTGCCGCCGGTGATGATCACCTTGCAGCGGCTCGCCTTCTTGAAGGCGATCGCTCCGGCGACGGTCGCCTTGTTGATGTTCGTGAACGAGGTGCAGTTGCTCTGGTTCCAGTTCGTACAGCCGCCGCTGGACACCGAGGTGATGCCCGCTCTCCTGAACTCGGCCGCCGCGTCGCTGTGTCTGGCCCACTTCGCCGGCGCGGCGTCGGACACGCCCGTCGTGAGCAGGACCGAGCCGATCAGCGCGGCCGTACCGAGGACGGACAGGGGTCCGGTGATCTTCATGAGGGCTCTCCTTCTCGTACCACTCGTTCTCGTACCGCTGGGGCGTGACGATTCTGGCAATGCCTCACGCCCCAGGCATATCCCTCGAAAGGGGGACGGGATCGGCACGGCGAAGATGCGATGGTGGGAGGGGGAGGGCTCAGGTCCGGCCGTAGCGGATGGTGTGGTCCGCGAACTCCAGGGCCATGTCATTGGTGACGGTGGGGCGGGTGCGGCGGATGGTGCGGAGGTAGTCCTCGGTGGTCGGCACCGCCCGCTCCCCGCTGTCGAAGGTGCGCTCGAAGACGCTCTGGGCGACGGTACGGGCGGCCTGCTTGATGTCGGCAGGGGTGAATCCGTCGCTGGCGTCGGCGAGCATCTCGGTGTCGACGCGGGCTCCGGCCTTGGCTATGTAGCTGGACCACAGGGCCTTGCGGGCCTCCTGGTCGGGCGGTCCGAGCGGCAGGACGTAGTCGAAGCGGCCATGGCGCAGAAACGCGGGGTCGAGGGCGGCGACGGTGTTGGTGGCGCAGATGAGCAGCCTTCCGTCGTGGTCACGGAAGCGGACGATCGACTTGAGGAGTTCGTTGACCACGCCGACGGAGACCGGATCGGCGAGATTGCGGGCGCCGGCGACCTCCTCCACCTCGTCGATGAAGACCAGTACATGGTCGAGCTGGGCGATCTCGTCGAAGCGGCGGCCGAGTCCGTTGGCCAGGCCGTCCTCCAGCGCGAGCCGGGACGGGAAGAGTTCGACGAAGGGCCAGCCGAGGCGGCTGGCCACCGCGGTGGCGAAGGTGCTCTTGCCGGTGCCCGGCGGGCCGAACAGGACGACGGCCCTGGGGGGTTCGACGCCGTGCTGGTCGGCGAGTTCGGGGTTGGCCAGCGGCAGTACGAGGCGGCGTTCGATGAGCTGTTTCTCGTCGGCCATCCCGCTGAGCTTCTCCCAGAGCCCGGCCTCGGGCACGATCGCGCCGAGCGAGGAGAGGATCGCGGAGTCCTGCGCGGTCACCGGCTGCGCCTTCTCGAAGTAGGTCAGGCCGCGGTGGGCGCGGAAGCCGGAGTTGACGAGCGCGGTGGCGCCGGTCTCCTCCTCGTGGAGGACCCCCGCCATGGTCTTGGCCCCGGCGCCCTGGAGGCGGTGTTCCAGCGCCGCGAGCAGCGCGGTGCCGAGGCCGAGGTTCCGCCAGGCCGGGTGCAGACCGATACGCAGCACCCAGGCGCGTTCGCCGTCGATCCGGCCGACCGCCGCGCCGACGAGGTGGTCGTCGGCCAGGGCGACCACGCTGGGGTGGTGTGCCTGGAGCGCCGCGACGACCTCGGAGAGACCGAAGACCGGCGCCCGGTCGGTGGTGGCGCTCTCCGCGTCGAGGCGCACCACTGCTTCCAGATCGTCGGGGGCGAAGTCCCGTACGTGCCAAACGGCCATGGGCCAGCCTCTGCCTATCGCCTTCCTGGCCTTCCATCATCGGCCCTGCCTGCCGGAACCGCCTGTCCTGACCGGAAGAGCCACCGTCTGTCAGGCGCCCGCTCCGCCGGGTGACGGGCATGCCCGGACCGATATTCTCTGGCCACCGGTCGAGCGGACTGCCAGTGTGATCCGTGCGCACCGCCACCGCACACCGCCACCGCGCACTGCCGCCGTCGACCACCCGGGGCCTTACGATGACGTCCTTCTCCGACTCCGATGAGCCCGGTTCCTGGGCGCGGTTCTGGCGCGGTTCGCCGACCGTGCCGCACGCTCCTCTCGACGAGGCGGCACGGCGGCGGTGGGATCTG
Source organism: Streptomyces odonnellii (assembly GCF_000981895.1). GTDB lineage: Bacteria > Actinomycetota > Actinomycetes > Streptomycetales > Streptomycetaceae > Streptomyces > Streptomyces odonnellii. The sequence continues at coordinate 66,661 of NZ_LATD01000020.1, forward strand.
CCGCGCACCCTGCTGCCGACGCCGGCCGGGATGGACCGGCCCGCGGTCTTCGACCCGGCGCTGAAGCAGTTCGCCAACGCCTACCGTGCGGGCGAGCCCCGTTTCCCGGACGAGGAGACGGGCCGGGCCTGGCACCTGGCGCGGCGCACCGTACTGGACCTGGTGCTCGCGGCGATCGCAGAAGGCCCCTGGGCGGACCATCTCGTGCTGCGCGGCAGTGTGCTGATGGCCACCTGGTTCGGGGAGCGGGCCCGTGACCCGGGCGATCTGGACTTTGTCGTCGTACCGCGGGACTGGGCGATGGACGAGCCGCGTACGGCCGGGCTGTTCGAGGCGATCGCCCGGGACGCGGCGGCTCTGGCCCGTACCCGGGGTGACCGGGCCGTGATCGACGCGGCCGGAATGGTCACCGAGGACATCTGGACCTACGAGCGCGTTCCCGGCCGCCGGATGCTGCTGCCGTGGTCGGCTCCCGGCATCCCCGGAGGTACGGTCCAACTCGACCTGGTCTTCAACGAGTTGCTGCCCGCCCCGGCCGAGCCGGCCGAACTGCGGCCGCTCGGGGACGGCCCCGGGTGCCGGCTGCTCGCCGCCTCGCCCGGGCTCTCGCTGGCCTGGAAGCTGCTGTGGCTGGTCAGCGACGCGTATCCGCAGGGCAAGGACCTGTACGACGCGGTCCTGCTGGCCGAACACGCCACACCCGACTACGAGTTGGTGCGCGACGCGTTCGTGCTCAGCGGTTACGAGGGGCTGCGGCCCGCCGGGCGGTGGTGGCTGGAACCGCTGTACGCGGAGGTCGGCTGGGAGCACTTCACCGCGGACCATCCATGGATCGAGGGCAGTGCCCGAACGTATGCGGACCGGCTGGGCCGGGCGCTGGAGCCGTTCTTCGCGGTGGCGGAACCGGCCGGCGAGGACACATACGGCCGGTGGGCCCGGTGGCTGCGGCCGCTGGTGGAGGCCGGCCGTACGGCGTCGCCGTCAGGGTCCACGGCGGACCGGGCCATCGCTCTGCGGCACTTCTCGGCGGGCGGCCTGGACGGTCTGACGACGGCTGTCGTGATCCTGCGGGAGCTGGCGGGTCGCGGGACTCTCGGCCCGGAGGACGCGCTGACGGCGGTGCTGGCCGCCCCCGACGGCTGGCGCGGCTTCCGTGATCACCCCCAGTGGCACACCCGGGCCCTCGACCGGCTGCGCTGACACCCGCTGTCCACCGCTCCGGGTCCGGACAGGACCCGGAGCGGTGGACGGGCCGTCTGTCCGGCGGCGGAACGGTGGGTACCGGAGCCGGCGGTGAAAACGGCGCAGCCGTCCTCCACGCACCGGAACCGGGCTGCGCCGAGCGTAATTGAGACCTTTCAGTTCAGGTGACGGTCAGTGTCCGCTTCTCCTCGGCCAGGGCGCTGTTGCCCGCGTAGATGTGGAAGTCGCCCGGTTCGACCGTGAAGCGCGGCTCGCCCGTGCCCTCCCAGAATCCGAGGTCCTCGGCGCCGAGCGGGAAGCGGACGGTGGTGGACTCGCCCGGGGCGAGGGTCACGCGCCGGAAGCCGCGCAGCCTGCGGACCGGCTGCACCTGGCTGGCCACCACATCGTGGACGTAGAGCTGGACCACCTCGTCGCCCGTGCGGTCGCCGGTGTTGTGCACGGTCACCGCCGCCTCGACGGTGGCACCCGCGCGCAGTGCCCCGGCCTCGATCCGGTCGGTGCTCAGGCTCGGGGCGCCAACGTCGAAGGTGGTGTAGCTCAGGCCGTGGCCGAAGACGAACCGCGGGCCCTCGTCGAGGTCCAGATAACGGGAGACGTACTTCTCGTCGGGGTGTTCGGGCCGGTAGGGGCGTCCGGTGTTCTCGTGGTTGTAGTAGACGGGGATCTGTCCTGCCGTACGCGGGAAGGTCACCGGCAGCTTGCCGCCCGGGTTGACCGCGCCGAAGAGCACGTCGGCGATCGCGTGTCCGGCCTCGATGCCCGGGTGCCAGGCCTCCAGTACGGCGGGCGCCGAGTCGAGCCACTCATCGGTGGTCAGGGGGCGGCCGTTGACGAGGACGACCACGAAGGGACGCCCGGTGGCGGCGACGGCCGCGACGAGGTCCCGCTGCGCGCCGGGCAGCGCGAGGTCGGCACGGGTGGCGGCCTCGCCGGTGATGGCGGCCGGTTCGCCCACCACGACGACCGTCAGGTCGGCGTCCCGGGCCAGGGCGACGGCCTCCGGGATGCCGCCGGTGTCGTGCCCTTCGGCGGCCACTCCCCGGGCGTGCGTCACCCGGGCGGTGGGCGCCGCCTCGCGGACGGCGTCGAGCACGGTGACAGCGGGGAAGCCCGCGGCTCCGGGCGCGATCCACGTACCCAGCAGATCGGTGGAGTCCGCGAAGGGGCCGACGACCGCCAGCGATCCGGTCGCCGGGTCCAGCGGCAGCACTCCCCCGTCGTTCTTCAGCAGCACCATGCAGCGCGCCGCCGTCTCCCGGGCCGCCGCACGTGCCTCGCCGGTCGGCCCGGTGACCGCGGCGCCCTCGTCCACGTACGGCCGGTCGAAGAGCCCGAGCCGGAACTTCAGCAGCAGGATCCGGGCGACCGCGTCGTCCAGCCGCTTCTCGCTGATACGGCCCTCGGTGAGCAACCGCGGTCCGTGGTCGGCGAGATGGGTGGAGACCATCTCCATGTCGACCCCGGCGTTGAGGGACAGCCGGCCGGCGTCCGCCCCGTCGGCGGCGAAGCCGTGCGCGATCAGTTCATGGACACCGGTCCAGTCGCTGACGACGAAACCGTCGAAGCCCCACTCCTCCTTGAGGATGTCGGTCAGGGTGTGCGGGTTGGCGTGCGCCGGGACACCGCTGATGGTGTTGAACGCGGCCATCACCGTGGCCACGCCCGCGTCGACGGCGGCCTTGAACGGCGGCAGATAGAGATTGCGCAGCCGTGCCTCGGAGACATCGACGGTGTTGTAGTCGCGCCCGCCCTCGGCGCCGCCATAGGCGGCGAAGTGCTTGGCGCAGGCGGCGAGCCGGTCGGGGGCGGCGAGGTCGTCGCCCTGGTACGCCCGTACCTTGGCCGCCGCGAACACGGCGTTGAGATACGGGTCTTCGCCCCCGCTCTCCGCGATCCGCCCCCAGCGCGGCTCATGGGTGACGTCCATCATGGGCGCGAAGGTCCAGTGCAGTCCGTTCGAGCGCGCCTCCCGGGCCGACACCTCCGCGTCCCGCGCCGATACCCCGGGGTCGAAGCTCGCGGCCTGGGCGAGGGGAATGGGGAAGGTCGTCCAGTAGCCGTGGATGATGTCGAGGCCGAACAGCAGCGGGATGCCGAGCCGGGACTCCTCGACGGCGATGCGCTGAAGGTAGTTGGTGTGCCGGGGGCCCGCGACATTGAGGACGGAGCCGAGCAGCCCCAGCCGCGCCGCGGTCTCCACCTCGTGGGTCTGCCCCTCGCCGGGCCCGGTGTCGCCGGTCCAGGAGAGCTGCTGAAGCTGGCCGAGCTTCTCCTCGGCCGTCATGCGGCCGAGGAGGTCCTCGATCTCGGATGCGTACGGTGCCGTGGTGGTGGCGCCGGTCATGGGAGCGCTCCCTCGTACGGGTGGGTTCGGGTCATGGCCGCTTCCCCCGGGCCGTGGTGGGCCCGGGGGAAGCGGAGCCGGTGGATCATACGGGAGAAGCGCCCGGTGGCAGGAGAGGGCCTGTGCCCGGAGAGTCCTCGCCCGGAGCGTTTTCGCGCCGCGGGTGCCCACGCCGCGGGTCCTCGCTCAGCGGTCGCAGTCCAGGCTCTTCAGATCGACGGTGTCGGCCATGGCCTGCATGCCCTTGTCGTTGGGGTGGACATGGTCGCCGCCGTCGAAGACCGGGAGCAGCCGCTCCTGGTCGTACGGGCTGCGCAGCGCCTTGTCGAAGTCGGCGACGGCGTCGAGTTCACCGCCGGTCCTGATGAAGGCGTTGACCTCCTGGCGTACGGCCTCTCCGGCGGGATCGAATTCGGGCCAGCCCTTGAACGGCAGGACGGTCGCGCCGACGACACAGAGGCCCGCCGCGTGCGCGCGGCCGATGATCTCGCGGTAGCCGGCGATCAGATCGGCGGCCGTGACTCCGGTGTGGGCCTTGATGTCGTTGATGCCCTCGAACAGGAAGACCGTACGGACGCCGGGCTGGGAGAGCACATCGCGCTGGAGGCGTCCGAGCGCGCTCTGTCCCGCGCCGTCGGCCAGCACCTTGTTGCCGGAGATCCCTTCGTTGGCGACTCCCCCGACACCGGCCCCGGCCGCCGTCCCCGCCGAGTTCTGGAGGCGGCGGGAGAGATAGTCGGGCCACCGGCGGTTGGTGTCGGTGCTCGACTGCCAGCCGTCGGTGATGGAGTCGCCGAGGGTGACGACGGCTCCGGTGTCGGTGCCGGTCTCCACGCTGACCGCGTCGAGGTAGTACCAGGAGCCGGTCCGTCCGGTCCAGTTGGCGGCCCCCTCCTCGGCCGCGTGGTCGCCGGCCGCCGTGTACGAGGTCTGCATGGCCATGCCGTGGCCGGTCGCCGGGCCCGCCGCGTCCGCCACATGCAGGCTGACGACGAGATCGCTCTGGGCCGGCAGCCGCCCAGGCAGCGGGTCGCTGGTCACGGTGGTGCCCGGGGCGAGCGTGACGGAGCGGGCGCCACCGAAGGTGAGGGGACGGTTGCTGCCCCGTACGAGTTCCGCGCCCTGCGCGCGGCGGCCCGCGTGAACGTTGTCGAAGGTCACCGGGTGGTCGCCGAACGCGTTGGACAGCCGTACGCGCGCGTCGGTGCCGCCCACGCTGGTCCGTACGATCAGCCGGTAGCTGCGGTCGGCGGACGCGTCGCCCATCCGGTCGGCGCTCGCGCCCCAGGTGACGACCTGGTGACGGGATGCCTGGGCCGCGGCGGGCTTGGCGGCCGCTGTCGCGGGTGCGCAGAGCACGGCCAGCAGCGCGACGACGGTGCCCGCCGCGCCCAGGGGAGAGTTCCGGCGCGGCCTCACCGGTCGAGGTTCCGCAGCGTGACGGAACCGCCGGGCCGGAGGCTGATCTGCCGGGTCGTCGCGCCGTACGACACCGTGGTGGTGCGTCCGCCGACGCTGCGCAGCCGGGCCTCGGTGACCTTGCCGTCCCGCCAGCTCAGGTCGACGACGAAGCCGCCGCGTACCCCGACTCCCGTGATGTGGCCGGAGTCCGCCCAGGCCGCGGGCAGTGCCGGCAGCAGTTCGACATGGCCGGGCCGTGAGTAGACCACCATCTCGATCATGGCGGCGGCGGTGCCGAAGTTGGACTCGATCTGGAAGATGCCCCGGCCCTTCTCGACCTCGTAGATGTCGAAGAGGTTCGGCGCCGTGCCGTTGGTGCCGCCGACGGAGGGCCTGAGGTTGGTGACGACGAGCTGGTACGCCTTGTCCGCGTCCTTGAGCCGCGCCCAGCACAGGCTGCGCCAGGCGTTGGCCCAGCCGAAGCTGTTCATCCCGCGCGCGGTCAGCAGGGCGGCCGCGCCGTCGACGATCTCGTCGGGGGTGGAGGCGTCGGGGCGGATACGGTCCCCGGGGAAGAGCCCGATGAGCGGGGAGAGATGGCGGTGGGTCGTCTCGCCGAGGTTGTCGGGCGACATCCACTCCTGGAGCCAGCCCGTCGTGGGGCTGACCTCGGGGAGGTACAGCCGCTCCCGGAGGGCGCCGACGGCCTCGCTGTGCGCGGCGTCCTTGCCGAGGACGGCGGCGGCGGTGCGGAAGTTCCCGAAGAGCGCCCAGACGAGTTCCTGCGCGTAGGTCATGCCCTTGGCGTCCTGCGGGCCGTGCTCGGGCGACCAGTCCTTGTCGTCGATGAGCACCTCGCGGCTCCCGCCGGTGGCCGCGTCCGTGACGGTCGTGGTGATCAGCCGCGCCTCCCAGAACTCGACGGCGCCCTTGAGCAGCGGGTAGATCTTGGCGAGATACGCCGTGTCCTGGGTGAACTCGTAGTGCTCGTAGAGGGAGTTGGCCAGCCAGGCGTTGCCGCCGGGGTGCCACCACCAGCCGTTGCCGCCATGGATGTTGGTGGAGAAGGAGACGGCCCAGCCCCCGATCCTGCCGGTGGAGTTGCGGAACCGGTTGCGCGGGTCGTTGAAGAGGTCGTGGGTGAGCCTGGTCCAGGAAGGGAGCTGCGCCAGGCAGTAGTCGGCGAAGGCGTCGAACAGGTCGGACAGGCCCGCCCGGTCGGCCATCCAGTAGTTCATCTGGATGTTGATGTCGGTGTGGTAGTCGCCCATCCAGTCCGGGTCGTTGCCGTCCAGCCACAGGCCCTGGAGGGCGACCGGGAGACTGTCCCGGGATCCGGCGATCATCAGATAGCGGCCGAACTGGAGGTAGGCGGCTTCGAGTTCGGGGTCCGCCAAGCCGTCGGTGTGGCGTGCCGTGACCCGCTCCCAGGTGTCCAGGCCGCGCTGGAGCGCCGACGACTCGCCGAGCGAGACGTCCATCCGCTCGAACAGCTCGCGGTGGTCGGCGACATGGCTGTGCAGCAGGGTGGTGGCCGAATGACGGGCAGCCGCCAGGACCTTGGTCCTGGCCAGCCGCTCGGGGTCGAGGTCGAGGTCACGGTAGCCGGTGGCCGCGTCGGGGGCGTAGTCGGTGCCTCCGCTGACGACGACCGTCAGTTCCTGGCAGTCGGCGAAGGTGATCCGCGTGCCGTCGACCGTCACCCTGCCGGTGCTGCTGTACGCGGTCACGGCGGCGCCGTAGCGCAGTCCGCCGTCCGGGAAGGCGCCGTTGAACGAGGCGTATGTGCGGGCGCGGTCCGCCGTGGTCTCCTCACCGTGGGTACCGGCGAGGCTCACGGAGCCGGTGTACCGCCCGCCGCCCTTCTGCGAGAAGTGCATGACGACGGCGTCGTCGGGGTGGCTGGCGAAGATCCGGCGCTCGTAGGTCGCTCCGGAGAGCCGGTACGAGGACGAGACCACGCCCTGGCTGATGTCGAGGTCGCGCCGGTAGGACGAGATGGACGACAGGTCGTGGTCCGGCAGCTCGACGGTCAGCCGGCCGAGGAGGGTGAACGAACCGAAGTCCTGCCGCCCGTAGGGGAATTGGCCGTCCGCGTCGAGTGTGCCGTTGAGTCCGCCGGTCCAGAGGGTGGCGTCGGTGACGAGGAGCACCTCGCGGGAGGGATCGTTGCCGGCGAGGGCACCGAGGCGGCCGTTGCCCACCGGCAGGCCCTGCTCGATCATGTTCGTGTCCGAGGCCGGGGCCTGGTACCAGAATCTGGTGGCCGATGCCTGGGGAAGGAGCGGGGACGCGGTCTGCCGGACCACGGGCGGGGAGGCCGCGAAGGCGGGGAGCCCGCCGAGGGCGGTGAAGGCCCCGGCCGCGGCGGCGAGGGAGAGGACCTGTCGCCGGCTCGGGCGGCGGGGCGAGTCCGGGGCCGGCGCGGGGGGTGTGTCGGTGTGCTGGTCGTCCACGGTGCACTCCATTCCGGAAGGGCGGTGCGGTGCGGTCGGTGCGGGCATACG
>NZ_LATD01000200.1 GCF_000981895.1 Streptomyces odonnellii
GGACAAGGCGTTGAGGGACGGGGAGCCCGGGGGCGGGAGATGGGGGCTCCGGCTGGCGCTCTCCGATGTCCATGGCATCAGCGAGGCGGAGACGGCCAGGATCGAGGCGGGACAGCCCTACTCCTCGCTGCTGGACTTCTGGCAGCGAGCCAGGCCGTCCCGGCCCGTCGCGGAACGGCTCGCGCAGGTGGGCGCGCTGGACCGGTTCGGCGCCAACCGGCGCGATCTGCTGCTGCATCTCGCCGAACTGCACGGAGCGCAGCGGAGATCCGGCGCCTACGGCGATCAGCTTCCGCTCGGCGGAGGGCGGCGGACCGCCGGCGCGGGGCTGCCCGACCTCGACGGAACGGAACGCCTCAGCGCCGAGCTGGGCGTCCTCGGCATGGATGTCTCCCGCCATCTGATGGAGGACCACTACGCGTTCCTGAAGGAGCTGGGGGCGGTGTCGGCCAAGCGGCTGCGGGACGTACCGCACGGCAGGACCGTCCTGGTCGCGGGCGCCAAGGCGGCGACCCAGACCCCGCCGGTACGCTCCGGCCAGCGGGTCATCTTCACCACACTGGACGACGGTACGGGCCTGGTCGACCTGGCCTTCTTCGGCGACAGCCAGGAGGCGTGCGCGCACACCGTCTTCCACTCCTGGCTGCTGCTGGTACGGGGAGTGGTGCAGCGGCGCGGTCCGCGCAGCCTGAGTGTGGTGGGCGCGGCGGCCTGGGATCTGGCGGAGCTGGTGGAGCTGCGGCGGGAAGGGGGCCTGGACGCGGTCGCCGCCGCGCTGGACGCGCCGCGGCCGGACCGGGACACCGCCCCGGCCGACTCGGGCCGGCGCATCCAGCTTCCCACGGGCTACGCGATGAACCCCTGGGCCGACCTCAAGCCGCCCGGCGAGGGCCTGCCCACCGGACGGAAGCTGTGGCACTCCAGCCCGGGGAGCGCGGGATGATCCTCTGCGTACGGCTCCGGCGCGGGCGCACGCTTTCGGCCGGACCGGAGCTGGCGGGACTGCTCGGGCTGATCGAGGACATCAGCCCGGTCGCCCAGGCCCTGCCACCGGACACCGCGCTCGTCGATGTGCGGGGCGCGGAACGGTACTTCGGGCAGGACGCCACCGGGATCGCCGCCCTGCTGCGGGTACGGGCACTCGCGCACCTCGGGGCCGGGTGCGCGATCGGGGTGGCCGCCACCCCGATGCTGGCGCGGATGGCCGCGCGCGACGCCGAGCCGGGGACGACGCTGGTGGTGGCCGACGACAAGCGCGCGGTCGAACGGTTCCTGGGCCCCAGACCGGTCACCGACCTGCCAGGCACCGGCGCCGCGACGGCCCGCGCGCTCCGCTCGTACGGCATCACCACCATCGGCGGGGCCGCCGCCGTACCGCTGTCGACGCTCCAGCGGATCGCCGGGGTGCGCGCCGGGCGCGAACTGTACGAGAAGGCGCACGGCGTGGACCGTACAAAGGTCGCCCCGAACGCCGCCGCGCGTTCCCTCACCGCCGAACGGACCTTTGCCCGCGACGAGTTGGACCGGACACTGCACCGGCGCGCGCTGCTCTCGATCACCGAGGAACTGGGCGCCCGGCTGCGCGACACGGCCCAGGTGTGCCGCTCCCTGACCCTCACCGTCCGGTACGCGGACCACTCCGCCACCACCCGCACCCGCACCCTCCCCGAACCGACCGCCCACTCCCCGTCCCTCACCGCCACCGTCTACCGGACGCACGAGTCGCTCGCCCTGCAACGGGCCCGGGTGCGGGCCCTCTCCGTACGGGCGGAGGCCCTGCTCCCGTCCGAACATGCCACCCGCCAGCTCTCGTTGGACCCGGTGGACGACCGGGCCCGGCGGATCGAGGCGGTCACCGATCTGGCCCGCGCGAAGTTCGGTCCGGGAGCGATCGTGCCGGGCCCGCTGGCCGCGTAGCGGAACAACGCCCGTATCCCGCGGGTCCGTTGGAGCGCGGCGCATGGAGCGTGGCGCATGGAGCGTGGCGCATGGAGCGCGGCGCATGGAGTGCCGCGCACGGAGCGCCGCGCATTTTTTACTGACGCGTAACTTCCCTTCTCCGACCTACTCGTGCGTAACTTTTGGCAGCGCCACCATTTTTGTGGTCCGGGCCACAGGGCTGACAGACATCGCCATTTCCCTTGAGCCGCAAGGAGATCGCACGATGCTGCCCTGGAAACGCGCGCTCGGATCTCTGGGCGCGCTGCTGCTGGCCACCACGCTTCTGGTCGCCCCGGCCGCCGCTGCCGACACCCCCGCTCCCGCCCCCACATCCGTTTCCGCTTCCGCCGCCGCCGCTTCGAGCCGTGGATGGAACGACTACTCCTGCAAGCCTTCCGCCGCCCATCCCCGGCCGGTCGTTCTTGTCCATGGGACCTTCGCGAACGCCATCGACAACTGGCTCGGGCTCGCCCCGTATCTGGTGGACCGGGGCTACTGCGTCTTCTCGCTCGACCATGGGCAGCTCCCCGGCGTACCGCTGTTCCACGGGCTGGGGCCCATCGACGCCTCGGCCGGGCAGCTCGCCGTCTATGTCGACAGGGTGCTCGCGGCCACCGGGGCCGCGGAGGTCGATATCGTCGGGCACTCGCAGGGCGGCATGATGCCGCGTCACTATCTGAAGTTCCTCGGGGGCGCGGCGAAGGTGAACGCGCTGGTCGGTATCGCCCCCAGCAATCACGGCACCACCCTGCTCGGGCTGACGGGGCTGCTGCGGTACTTCCCCGGTATCGAGGACCTGCTGACCGAGAAGACGCCCGCGCTCGCCGACCAGGTGGCCGGGTCGCCCTTTCTCACCCGGCTCAACGCGGGCGGGGACACGGTGCCGGGTGTGCGCTACACCGTGATCGCCACGCGGTACGACGAGGTGGTCACTCCGTACCGGACACAGTTCCTGTCCGGTCCCGATGTGCGCAATGTGCTGCTCCAGGACCTGTGCCCGGTGGACTTCTCCGAGCACGCGGCGATCGGGCTGATCGACCGGGTCGCCTTCCACGAGGTGGCCAACGCGCTCGACCCGGCGCGGGCGACACCGACCACCTGTGCGTCGGTGTTCGACTGACGGGGGTCTTCCGCTCCCGGGGGGTGGGTGTGCCCGGGAGCGGAAGACGCTTTGAGCCCGCGGGGGAAGAGGCCAGGGTTCGGAGCAGGTCAGCGGCCGTGCCTGGCGGACGGTACGGCCCTGCGCCTGGCCGAGGCGAACAGGACGGCGGCGCCGATGGCGAGGGTCGCCGAACCGCCGATCGCGAGATACGGGGTGACACCGGAGCCGCCGGTCTCGGCGAGGTTCTGCTGCCCTTCGGCGGACTGGGCGGCCGACTGTACGTCCGCGGGCTGCCCACCGCCGGACTGTGCCGCCGGGGCACCGGCCGACGCGGCGGCGGGCTGCGCCTCGGGAGTGCCGGTGGCGGTGTCGTCGCCGTAGCTGTCGGTGTCGGTGTTGTCAGCGGTGCCGGGGGTGGCGGCGCTGTCAGTGGTGTCGGTGGCTTCGGTGTGTTCGCCGGTGTCACCGTGACCGTTGTGTTCGACCGTCGACTTGCCCGCGCCTGCCGCGATCTCCTTGTCGGTGGGCGCCGAGGCCGTCGGGGCCGGGACCGCCGGAGCGCTGCCGCCCGCACCGCCGTTGTCCGCCCCGAACACCACGTCCGAGCAGGTGTAGAACGCCTCGGGACTGTCCGAGCGCTGCCAGATCGAGTAGATGAGATGGCGGCCCGACTTGTTCGGCACGATCCCGCCGAAGACGTACGCGCCGTTCTCCAGCTTCGGGTCCGTGACCTTGAGGAAGGGCTTCGGCTCCAGATCCGACCACCTCAGCGGCCTGGCCGGGTCGTAGCCGTTCTTGGTGAGATACAGCTCGAAGGAACCCTTGTGCGGCGCGGTGGCCTTGTAGCGGAAGGTCCTGTTGCCCGCGGTCATCGGGGACGAGGGCCAGTCGCCGCGCGCCAGATCGAGCCCCTTGTACTTGTCCCGGCCCGCGCTGCACAGCTTTCCGTTCGGGATCAACTGCTTGTGATTCCCAGCCGCGTTGGGGATGTTGACCTCGTTCCAGTCGTACAGCGCCTGCGTACCGCCCGCCGCGACCGCCGCCTTGCACGCCGCCGACCGCGGGCTCTCCGGGCCCTCGGCATAACAGGCGGCGACCCGGCTGACCGGATCCGTCAGCGACCCATGAGCGGCGGCCGGCGTGGCGGTGAGCCCGGCCGACGCGAGCGGAACGAGACCGAGGGCGACGATCCCGGCGGCCGTACGGCGAGCGGTCATGGGCAGGTTCTCCTTAGGAGCGGCACGGGCGGAATCCGCCGGGGCGGCGGACGACCTCCCCGTCGAACGCCGCCCCGGCGATCAGCAAGCTAGCCGCTCGGAACTCCGGAATCCGCTGCTCGGACGGGGTGCGGTCAATCCTTATGGCGCCGTTAAGGCAAGCCTAAGAGTCGGCTCAGGAAGGCACCTGAGGGCGGCTGGAGGCGGCGTCCGAAAGCCCTGCGGGCGTTGACCGCCGCCGGGCGGGCTCGGGTAGGGTGGCCGTCGCCAGCAGTGAGCTGTGCACGGACCCACCGAAGGAGGCGAGACCCATCACCGCTGTATCAGGTCGGGCGCTCCCCCTTCTCGGCCGTGCGGTCCATCAGGCATAGGTGACCGCCGGGAGTGCCCATCGGCATTCCGAAAGGCTCCCCATGTCAGCTTCCGCGTCGACTCCCTCGACCCCCTCGACTCCCTCGTCCGAGTCGTCCCCTTCATCTCCCTCGTCCCTTTCGTCCCCCTCGTCTTCCTCGTCGGCTGCCGCCCCGTCCGGCGTGGTCGCCAGGCTCCGCGCCGCCGGATGTGTCTTCGCCGAGGACGAGGCGTGTCTGCTCGTCTCCGCCGCCCGTTCCGCGGCCGAACTCACCGCGATGGTGGACCGGCGGGTGGCCGGTCTGCCCCTTGAACATGTGCTCGGCTGGGCGGAGTTCAGCGGTCTGCGGATCGCCGTGGACCCGGGGGTCTTCGTGCCCCGCCGCCGTACCGAGTTCCTGGTACGGCGGGCCGCCGCGCTCGCCCGGCCGGGCGCCGTCGTGCTCGATCTGTGCTGCGGCTCCGGCGCGCTGGGCGCGGCGCTGGCCGCGGCCCTGGGCCGGGCCGAGCTGTACGCTGCCGACATCGACCCGGCCGCGGTGCGCTGCGCCCGGCGCAATGTCGCCGCCGCCGGAGGCCGGGTGTACGAGGGCGATCTGTACGAGCCGCTGCCCGCCGCGCTGCGGGGCCGGGTGGACGTCCTGCTCGCCAACGTCCCGTACGTACCGACCGAGGAGGTCGGGCTGCTGCCCCCGGAGGCCCGCATACACGAGGCGCGCGTGGCGCTCGACGGGGGCGCGGACGGGCTCGACGTCCTGCGCCGGGTGGCGGCGGAGGCGCCCGGCTGGCTGGCACCGGGAGGCTCGCTGCTGGTCGAGACGAGCGAGCGCCAGGCGGCCCTGGCGGTGGAGACGCTGGCGTCCGCCGGCCTCACCCCGCGCGTGTCCCGCTCCGAGGAGCTTTACGCCACGGTGATCACCGGCACACGACCGCCGGGCCGTACGGCCTGACCCGGGCCGTGCTCTGTGGGACCGACGCCGTACCGGCCTCCGCGTAACGCCGGTCCCATGGGCCACGGCGGTGTACGACTCGGTCGGTCGCCCGGTGCGAGACCGACCGGGCGTACGGTCCGATCCGCACCGCACGCGGGGGCGCCGGCGCCGTACCGGCCCCCGCGCAACTCCGGTCCCACGGGCTACGACGGTGTACGGCCCGGGCGGTCGCCCGGTGCGAGACCGAGTGGGCGTACGGTCCGATCCGCACCGCACGCGGGGGCGCCGGCGCCGCACCGGCCCCCGCACAACGCCGGTCCCATGGGTCACGACGGTGTGCGGCCCGGGCGGTCGCCGGTACGAGACCGACCGGGCGTACGACCCGATCCGCACCGCACGCGGGGGCGCCGGCGCCGCACCGGCCCCCGCACAACGCCGGCCCCCGCGTAACGCCCGCCCCCGCGTCGCGCTCAGCCCGTCCAGCGGTAGCGGCGTTCCGGGCGGCCCGTGCCGCCGTAGCGGAGGGAGATCTCCGCCCGGCCCGTTTCCGCGAAGTACTCCAGATAGCGCCGGGCGCTCACCCGGGACAGCGCCCCCGCGTCCGCGCACTCCGTCGCCGACAGCCCGTCCTTGTGCTCGCGCAGAATCCCCTCCACCAGATCCGCCGTGTGCGCGGCCAGCCCCTTGGGCAGACCGCGGCTGCCCGGCGGACGCGTACCGAAGATACGGTCCACGTCCTCCTGGCGCGCCTCGCCCAGCCCGGCGAGACGCGTCCGCAGGGACGCGATGTGCCGCAACTGCTCCTGGAGTGCCGTCTGGCTGAAGGGCTTGATCAGATAGTGCAGCGCGCCCGCGCGCAGCGCCGCCCGGATCACCCCCGCGTCCCGCGCCGCCGTGATGAACAGCGCGTCGACGGCGGTACGGCCCCGGTCCCGCACCTCCGCCGCCCGCAGCTCGCGCAGCACCGCGATCCCGTCCATATCGGGCAGATAGATGTCGAGCAGCACCAGATCGGGCGCCAGCCGCTCGGCCGCGCGCAGCGCCTCGGCGCCGCTGTGCGCCACCCCGACGACCGTAAACCCGTCCATCGCGGACACATAGCGGCTGTGCAGCTTGGCGACCATGAAGTCGTCGTCCACCACCAGCACTTTCGTCACGGCGACACGCTAGGCCGCGACCGCAATGACCACAACGTCCGTTGATTCCGGAAGCGAGACAGCTTGTTAACGCACAGGCAACATGTGGCCCACTTCACAAGCTTTCCGAAAGGCGGCAGACGTGCGATTGCGCACCCCTCTGGCCCTGCTCGGGTCGGCGCTGCTGGTGCTGGTGGGGCCGCCGTTGCTCACCTCGGGCAGTGGCGCCGACACCGGTACGCAGATCCCCGGCCTGCGTTTCATGGTCCCCAACACCCCCGGCGGCGGGTACGACATCACGGCCCGCACCCTGGCCAAGAACGCCGAGGACGCGGAACTCACCCACAACATCGAGGTGTTCAACCTGCCCGGCGCGGGCGGCACCGTCGGTCTGGCCCGGCTCGTCGGTGAGCACGGCAACGGCAAGCTCGCCATGTCGATGGGCCTCGGTGTGGTCGGTGCCGTCCACACCAACAAGTCACCCAAGACCCTCGCCGACGCCACCCCGATCGCCCGGATCACGGAGGAGTCCGACATCGTCGTCGTCGGCAAGAACTCCCCGTACAAGACCATCGGCGATCTGATCGAGGCCTGGCGGGCCGATCCCGCCAAGGTGCCGGTCGGCGGCGGCTCCTCGCCCGGCGGGCCCGACCATCTCGCCCCCATGCTGATGGCGGAGGCCGCCGGGATCGCTCCGAAGACCGTCAACTACATCCCGTTCGACGGCGGCGGCGAACTCCTCGCCTCCATCCTCGGCGAGAAGGTCGCCTTCGGGGTCTCCGGCCTCGGTGAATACCGCGACCAGATCGAGGCCGGTGAACTGCGGCTCCTCGCGGTCACCGCACCCGAGCGGATACCCGGCCTCGACGCCCCCACCCTCCGCGAGTCCGGTCTCGACACCGACTTCACCAACTGGCGCGGCATCGTGGCACCGCCCGGCCTCTCCGACGCCGAGCGCACCAAACTCCTGGCCTTCTTCGACGAGTTGCACGACTCGTCCCAGTGGCGGGAGTCCCTCAAGAAGAACGGCTGGACCGACGCGTACCTGCCCGGCGAGAAGTTCGGGGACTTCCTCGCCGAGGAGGACCAGCGCGTGGGCTCCGTCCTGAAGGAGCTGGGACTGTGAACGCGGAGACAGAAACGCCGGCCACCGCTCAGGCGGCGGCGGGAACACCGGAGCCCGGCCCCCGCCGGTCCTGGCTGCGCGAGCACTCCGAACTCGGCGTCAGCCTGCTGCTGCTCGCCCTCGGCATCCTCGTCCTCACCGACGCCCTCACCATGAGCGTCGACATCACCCAGCGCGGCCCCGTCGGCCCCAGGACCGTACCGCTCGTCGTCGGCGCCGGCCTGCTCGTCGTCGCCGTCCTGCTCACCCTCGACGTTCTGCGCGGCGGGCGCGGCGAGGCGGAGGGCGGCGAGGACATCGACCTCAGCGAGCCCAGCGACTGGCGTACGGTCCTGCTCCTCGCCGGGGTCTTCCTCGCCAACGCCGTCCTCATCGGCCCCCTCGGCTTCCCCATCTCCGGCGCCCTGCTCTTCTGGGGCTCGGCGTACGCGCTCGGCAGCCGCCACTACGACCGCGACCCGCTGATCGCCGCGGTCCTCTCCCTCGTCACCTACTTCGTCTTCGACAACCTGCTCGGTGTCCCCCTCCCCGGTGGCCCGCTGATGGGGGTGCTGTAACCGATGGACTCCCTCAACTCCCTCCTGGACGGCTTCGGTACGGCGCTCACGCCGATGAATCTGCTCTGGGCCGCGATCGGTGTGCTGCTCGGCACGGCGATCGGTGTCCTGCCCGGGATCGGCCCCGCGATGGCGGTGGCCCTGCTGCTCCCGGTGACGTACGGACTCGAACCGACCGGCGCGTTCATCATGTTCGCCGGTATCTACTACGGCGCGATGTTCGGCGGCTCCACCACCTCGATCCTGCTCAACACCCCCGGCGAGAGCGCGGCGGTGGTGGCCGCGATCGAAGGCAATCCGATGGCCAAGGCGGGGCGTGGCGCGCAGGCGCTGGCCGCCGCCGCGGGCGGGCACTTCGCCGGCGGCATGATCGGCACCATCCTGCTGGTGGTCCTCGCCCCGACCGTCGCCTCGCTCGCCGTGGACATCGGCGCGCCCGACTACTTCGCGATCATGGTGCTGGCGTTCATCGCCGTCACCTCCGTCCTCGGCTCGTCCCGGATCCGCGGGCTCGCCTCGCTGCTCATCGGTCTCACCCTCGGTCTGGTCGGACTGGACCAGATGACCGGTCAGCAGCGGCTCACCTTCGGTTCGCTCCAACTCGCCGACGGCATCGACGTGGTGATCGTCGCGGTCGGGCTCTTCGCGATCGGCGAGGCCCTCTGGGTCGCCGCCCATCTGCGCCGCTCCACCGGCGAGGCGATCCCGGTGGGCCGGCCGTGGCTGGGCAGTAAGGACATCCGGCGCACCTGGCGGCCGTGGCTGCGCGGGCCGCTCATCGGCTTCCCGTTCGGCGCGATCCCGGCGGGCGGCGCGGAGATCCCCACCTTCCTCTCGTACGTCACCGAGAAGCGGCTCTCCAAGCACAAGGACGAGTTCGGCAAGGGTGCCATCGAGGGGGTGGCGGGGCCCGAGTCGGCCGCGTCCGCCTCGGCGGCGGGCACGCTGGTGTCGATGCTGACGCTCGGGCTGCCCACGACGGCCGTCGCCGCGGTGATGCTGGCCGCGTTCCAGCAGTACGGCATCCAGCCGGGGCCGCTGCTCTTCGAACGTGAACCCGAGCTGGTCTGGGGCCTCATCGCCTCGCTCTTCGTCGGCATGCTGCTGCTCCTCGCGCTCAACCTGCCGCTGGCGCCGGTCTGGGCGAAGCTGCTGCGGGTCCCGCGGCCCTATCTCTACGCGGGGATCCTCTTCTTCGCGGCCGTCGGCGCGTACGCGGTCGGCGGTGAGGCGCTGGACCTGGTGATCCTGCTGATCATCGGCCTGATCGGGTTCGGGATGCGGCGCTACGGACTGCCGGTGCTGCCGGCCGTGATCGGCGTCATCCTGGGCCCGGCCGCCGAACAACAGCTCCGCCGCGCGCTCCAGATCAGCGACGGCAGCGTGACCGGCCTGGTCAACACGCCGTTCTCGGTGGCGGTCTACGCGGTGATCGTCCTGCTGCTGATCTGGCCGGCCATCCGGAAACTGATCGCCACGCGCCGGAACCGCACCGCCTCGGCATAGGCCCTGCCCGCCCGCATGGCCCGAGCCGGGTGCCCCGCCCTTCCCCATGATGCTGTTGGCGAATTCGGGGGCCGTGCGTGACGTCGGCCTTCAAGACCTGGTTGTGGTCTTGAAGGCCGACGTTGTCGTATGGGGTGGGTGCGGATGTTGATGCAGCCGGTGGGGTCTGGGGAGATCCCGGCGGAGACGGTGCGGGTGGCGCGGGCCGCGTTCCCGAAGGGGAGCCTGGCGATCCGGGTCCGTGACGAACTGGGGCCACTGTTCACGGACGAGGAGTTCATGGACCTGTTCTCGTCACGAGGGCGGCCTGCTTGGTCACCGGGGCGCCTTGCACTGGTGCTGGTGCTGCAGTTCGTCGAGGGACTGACCGACCGGCAGGCCGCGGAAGCCGTCCGGGCCCGGATCGATTTCAAGTACGCACTCGGACTCCGTCTGGACGATCCGGGCTTCGACTTCTCCGTCCTCTCGGAGTTCAGGCACCGGCTGGTCCAGGCCGACGCCGGACAGCGGATGTTGGACGGCATCCTCGCCTCGGCCCGGGACAGGGGGCTGCTCACCGGCAGAGGCAAGGCCCGCACCGACTCCACGCACGTGCTGTCGGCAGCGCGGGAGCTGTGCTGGCTGGAGATGGTCTCCGAAACTCTGCGCTCGGCCCTGAACGCGCTTGCCGCCGCCGCTCCCGACTGGCTGGCCGAGGTCGCCGAGCCGGACTGGTTCCGGCACTACGCCACCCGCGCCAAGGACTCACGGTTCCCCAAGACTCCGGCCAAGCGGGACGAGATCGGCCGGCGGATCGGAACCGACGGGATGCGACTGCTGGAGGCCGTCACCTCGCCCGGTGCACCCGCCGCACTGCGGGCAGTGCCGGAGGTGGAAGTCTTGCGGCAGATGTGGGTCCAGCACTTCCACCTGGTCGAAGGCGAGGTGCTGCGGCGGGACCCAA
This sequence comes from Streptomyces odonnellii, assembly GCF_000981895.1. GTDB lineage: Bacteria > Actinomycetota > Actinomycetes > Streptomycetales > Streptomycetaceae > Streptomyces > Streptomyces odonnellii. The sequence goes on from NZ_LATD01000200.1 coordinate 10,812, forward strand.
AAGACCGGCCGCCGGGCGCGATGCGCCTGGTCACTCCCTATGACATCGAGGCGCGTGGGAGCGTGAAGCGCGACACTCTCTGGGACGGATACAAGGTCCACCTCACCGAGACCTGCGGGGCCGACACGCCGGACCTGATCACGAACGTCGCCACCACCGATGCCACGGTCAGCGACTTCGACCTGGTCCCGGCCGTCCACGCCGCTCTCGCCGAGCGCCGGCTGCTTCCCGATGAGCACCTGGTCGACACCGGCTACGTCACCGCCCGCCACATCGTTGCCGCCCGGCGCGACCACAACGTGGAGCTGACAGGGCCGATGATGCCCGGCACCGGCTGGCAGAACCGGGCCGGAGCCTCCGGGAACAGCTTTCCCGTCGGCGCGTTCAGCATCGACTGGGACCGCCAGACGGTCACCTGCCCCGGCGGGAAGAACAGCACCCGCTGGGCGAGGGAACCCGTCCGGGACAAGGTCGAAATCCGGGTGCAGTTCTCGCAGACCGACTGCGGACCCTGCCAGGTCAAGGACTCATGCACCCGCGGACCGCGCCGCAAGCTGACCTTCCAGGACCGGGACATCCATGAGGTCCTGCACCAACGCCGGGCCGAGCAGGAGACCGATGCGTGGAAAGAGCGCTACAAACTCCGCGCCGGCGTCGAAGGCACCATCTCCCAGGCCGTGAACCGATGCGGCCTGCGCAGATCCCGCTACCGCGGGCTCGCCAAAACCAGCCTCCAGCACCAGCTCACCGGAGCAGCGATCAACCTCGCCCGCATCGACGCCCACCTCACCGGCACCCCACGAGCCCGCACCCGAACCAGCCACTTCGCAGCACTTCGCCCCGCCAATCTGACGACCAGCGGGGCGAAGCAGACGACCCCGAATTCGCCAACAGCATCCCCCATGGGGGCGGGGCACCCGGCTCGTACGGTCGTTGTCATTGAACATGTGAGACCCCGAACGCTGTGTACCGGCCGCCTACGCCTTCGCCGGGCTCGGTGACCCGCGTAGCGCCAGGGCCGCTGCCGCGCTCGCTGCCAACGCGCTCCGTACGGCCTGCATGCTGCACCCTGTACGGCTGCTCACCGCGTTGCGCGCCCCCGAGTCCGCACCCGCGCTCACCCTGGAACGGCTGCTCGCCCCCCGACGAGCCGCGCTGGCATGTGGCGCTGGCCTGTGTCGAGGGGCTGAGGCGGCTCGGGGACGGCAGGCCACATGCCGTACTGCAAGCCGTTCGGGATCACGCTCCGACTGAGCGCCGCCAAAGACGCGCTCAACGCCCTCACGTACGCAGTTCGGATGCTGAGCCCCACCGCCTCGAACGGCTCCGCCACGCCGTCACGAATCCCGCCTTCGTGTAGAAGTGGCGCGCGCGTGCGTTGCCCGCGAGGACCCACAGCAGCAGGGAAGTTCGGCTGAGTACTAGCATTGTGCCGAAGTCCGCACACTCGGAAAATCACCTTCTGGAGATCCACTGTGGATGATAAAAACCCATCGCGTTTCGGGTCACCGCCATCAGACGCTCAACTTGGTCCGCTTCCTTCTCGGTCCACTGTTGGCTTGAGGGCTCAATTTATTATGCAACCACTATTTATTGTGCCCTACCTTCTCCTGATCGCCGCAGTCCTGGCTATCGGGTTCTTCGGCGGTGGCTCGGTGGGTAGTGGTGGAGAACTCGCTTTCCCGAAGGAATATTTCCTCAGCCTTCGGCGCTACCGTCTTGAGCGAAAAGGTACATCCACGGACTGGGCGGCTTGGGCGCGACATGCCATCTCCGAGGCAACGGCCAAAGTCGAGGCGCGCCAACCACGAAAGGACGGAAAGAATTACGGGACGGAGAGACGGCCAGAGGTCCGCCTGAAGGTGAGGGACTATCGTGGCGTAGGCGCGGGCGCCGTCGGTGCCATGGCATCGGAGCGAGGTTGGGCTATCGATTGGAACCGATCACCTAAGCCGAATCGCTTCCTCGTGTTGGTTTGGGCTGACGTGAAATAACTCAGTGCTGGCTTTGCGCGGGTCGACGTGGTCGCGAGAACGCACGCTTTTGATCCGGGGCGATGGGCGCCGTTCCTTTGCGGAAGCGCTGCCGTTGCCTGAGGGCGAGTTGGGGCCGATGTAGTCAAGTCAGCGGTCCGATCGGCTGCGGATTCGGCGATCTCCCCGGCCCTGCGCAGCCTGGCAGCGTTCCACCTGGTCAGCCAATCAGTTACAGGACGGCACGTTGGTGCCACCGCCGGGCGGCGGTGTGGGACGACCAGGCCCCGTGTTCTGGCTCTTCCGTGCCCTGCTGCCGTAGCGGTGCCCGGGCGCCGGGCGTGGTTGTGAATATGGACGGTTGGCTCCAGATTCGGTCCTCGGTGGAACTGGATGGCTTCGTTCCCAGCGCTGTTATTACATGCGGCGCGGGCACAGGATCGCGGGACGCCCCAGCAAGAACGCCCCGCGACCACCATGCGCCAGCTGCACTTTCTGCCACCAGCCGTTGATCAGCGAAAATCTAAAAGTCCCGCTGGAGTGCTAGCGATCACGCAGTCCAACCAGGGAACGGGGCATACCCCGATGCACCGTCCCCCTCTGGTCAGCGTTTAGTTGTCGTAGTCCTTGAAGGCACCGGCAATTCCGGGGATGGCCCCTGCGATCGTATAGATCGGGTGGTACGCCATGCCCCCTTGCCATGCCTCGGCTTGCCAGGGACTTGGCGCACGCATAGGCTCACGCCATCGTGAAAGCTGACCAAATTTTGCATATCGGATTGCGCTACCTACACCAGCGGTGCCCGCAGTGAAGATGCCATCGTGTACGTTGGCTCGCCATGAATTAGACCAACCATCTTCGGCTATCCGCTGTTGAGCGCGAATGGCGTAGGCGCCGGCTTGCAAAGCCGTACAAGACACCCACCCAACAGCCGGAACGAGACATCCTACTGTCGCCACCACGGACGCTATCATTCCGCGATTCTCAGCCACGAAACGACCTGTAGTCTTGGCGGCGCTTACGACGGAATCCTTGGCCGCGCTAGTAGCGGCCCCCCAGTTGCCCTTCTTTATGTTGCCCCAGATGCCGTCCTTCTTGCGGCGTTCTGCATCGGCCTTCGCTTTGGCGGCCTTGGCCTGTGCGGCTTCCTCGGCCTGTACGGCACGCCTCGCGGCGGCTTGGGCTGCTGCGACCTGTGCGGACTTCTTGCCCGTGGTGGTGATGGCTTTGCCGTTGGTGCCGATGTAGGCGCCGAGTTCGTAGCGGTTTCCGGTGGAGGCGTGAGTGACGTAGCGGGTGGGGTTGTTCTTGCTCGTGCCGGTACCGCCGATGGGGTATCCGTTGCCGCAGAGGTCCGCAGGGCAGAGGCCGGTGGGGTCGGACTGGGTGACCGGGTTGTTGTGGGCGTAGCTGTAGGCGTTCATCTGGGCGGGGCTGTCGACGTCGATGACGGGATCGACGGACAGGAAGCGGCCCAGGGCGGGGTCGTATTCGCGGGCCCCGAGGTGGGTGAGGCCGGTGGAGTCGTTGGTCCCTCCGACGAAACCGCGGGTGCCGGGGAACTGGTCGCTCTGTTCGGAGCGTATCTGCCCGAAGGGGAGCTGCTTGCGGCGGGTGATGGCGAGGGTGGTCATGCCGACCGCGACCATCGCGGTGCCCTGGTGGTCGGGGAGGAGGAAGGAGAAACCGTTGCTGGTGCGCACGGCGACGGTCTCGTCCCCGTGGGTGTAGTAGCGGACTGCCTCCTTGGTGCCCGCGCCGGTGACTTTGAGTTCGTTGCCGCCGGGCAGGGTGAGTGTCTGGCTTCCGTCGGCGTCCTTGGTGATCATGCGGTTGCCGTCGGCGTCATAGAGATAGCTGGTGGCCTTGCCGGCCTCGGTCAGAGTGGCGAGATGGCCTTCGGCATCCCATGTCAGGTCCTGCGTCCGGGAACCGATGACGCGCTTCTTGGTGTTGCCGGCCGCGTCGTACTGGAACGCGCTGGTGGTGCCGTTCTGCGGGCCTCCGCTGACGCTGGCCTGCTGGACGGCGTGCGGGAGGTCCGCCGTGGGCTGGGGGTGGGTGTACGTGGTGGTGGCGTCCGAGCCCGCCAGGGCGCCGGTACCGTGTTCGACGAGCTGGGTGCGGTTGCCGAGGCTGTCGTAACGGTAGGTCTGCCAGTAGGCGTCCGGCCCACCGACCGTGGAGGACGACGGGGCCGAGGTGCAGTCGGTCTTGGCGGTCCATGCCTCGCTCAGCCGGCCCAGGAGGTCGGGTGTGAAACACTGGGTGTCCACGGTCCTCGCCGTGTCCTGGCCGCTGGCGGTGGTGACGCCGGTGATGTTGCCCGCAGGATCGTAGGCGTAGGCGGTGTCGTCTATCCGCTGCGGGGCGAGGTCCCGGTCGGTGGTCTGCCGGGTCATGCGGCCGGTGTGCTCGTCGTAGACCTGGGACTTGTAGACCTTCTTGCCGAGCGTTCCGTACTCGGTGCGCACCGGGCGCGAGAACACATCGTACGACGTTGAGTTGACCAGGGGGATGGAGCCGGCGGTGGTGAGCAGGGGCAGGTTGCCCTCGCCGTAGACGGTGGTCTGCCGTTCGCTCGGCAGGTCACCGACGGCCGGATGCCTGATCCATTCCCGCAGGCCGGTGTACGTGTTGTAGCCGAAGGTCCAGGTGTACGTGCCCGCGAGCGCCCCGGCCTGGGCAGGGACGGTGACAGTGCTGGACGTGGGCTCGTAGTTGTCGTTGTACGAATCCGTGGCCGTGCGGTACTCGACGCCGTCGATATAGCGGCTGCTGCTGGTGAGCTGGCCCTTGGCGACGGTGTCGTACGTCCATTCCGCCAGCACGGTGCTGCCCTGCTTGGTCCTCGTCTCGCGGCCGAGAACGTCGTACTCGGTGGTGAGAGTGATGCCGCGGGCATCGGTCGTCGAGATCGGCTGCCCGAGGTTGTTGTAGCGCGTGGTCGACCCGCCCTTGTCGGGATCATCGACCGCCACCTTCTGGCCCCGGCTGTCGAAGCTGTATGTCCAGGTGTTGCCCGCCGGGTCGGTGACCGTGTCCGGCTCGCTGTACTTGCCGTAGGTGTACGCCGTCTTCTGGGAAGTGGTGCGTTCGGCGTTGGTGTATTCGAGGCGCTCCGTGGTCCTGCCGCGGGCATCGGTGACGACGGTGGTGGCGGTGCCGCCCTTGGGCGGGATCACTGTGGTGCGGTCACCGTCGTAGACGCTGCTGGTGCGCCACTTCTCGTCGCCGAAGGCCCGGGAGATTGCCGCGGTGACCCGGCCGGCACCGTCATAGATGTTCTCGATGGCAGCGGGGACCTTGTTGTCGGAGCCACTCACGAGGGAGGCCGAGGGAGCCCCCGTCGCGTAGTAGGACGCGTAGGACTTCCAGGTGAATCCCCGGGTGTCGTACAGCGTCTCCGTGACGACCCTGTCCTGGGTGCCGATGGCGGGTGCCTGGGTTTCGCGTTCGCGGAGCAGACCGTCGTAGAGCGTGTACGACGTCGCGTACGAGCCGTCGTACTGCAGCGTCTTGGTGGCCACGGCATTGGCGGCGGTCTTGGAGATGGTGTACGTGAACTCGGCCGACGGCTGAGTGGCGTGGTCCGCCTTGGCCCAGCCGGGATTCCACACCTTCAGTACCCGGCCGAGTCCGTCGTAGACGGCGTCGGTCCGCTTACCGTTGGTATCCACGTTGGCTGTCGCGACACCGCGCGCGGGGTCGTACTCCACCGTCTCTGTGAGACCGAGAGGCCGGGTCTCGGTCTTGGACGTCGGGGATTCGACGGTAGTCGGTACGTATGTGGTGGTGGTTGTGTTGTTGTCCGCGTCGGTGTCGGTCAGCTCACGCCCGTGCTGGTCATAGGTGTACGTGCCGGTCGTCAGGTAACCGGTTCCTTCCGCGTCCTGTTCGTCCAGACGCGTCTGGTCGCCCTTGGTCGGCGGAGTGGTGAGGCTGGTTGCGTTGTCGTAGTAATACCGCGCCACCGAGATCAGGTCGGCCGGCAGTGACGGTGTGGTGCCGCAGGGTTTGGCGACCGTCCTGATCTCGGATGCGAGGGTCAGGAGATTTGTATCTGTGTTGCGGGCGTAGCTGGTGGTGGTGCATTCCTCGTCGCCGGTCTTGGCGGTGTCGCCGAGCCGGGACTCGCTGACGACCTGGCCGTAGGCGTCGAAGGAACGGTCCGTTTTCGTGGTCCGCCAGCCGGAGCCGACGGCGGTACGGGTCTTCTCCGAGGCGATTCCGGTGGCGTAGGACTTGACCGCCGGCAGCCCTTCCGGCCGGGACTCGGTCGCGGTGGCCGCGGACATCCACGGTTCGTAGCTGGTCGCGGTGATCAGCTTGCCACCGTCTCCGTCGAACGTCGCCTCTTCCCGGGTCATTCCGGCGAAGACCTCACGGTCGGTGACGGCGACGCCTTCCTGGTCCTTGACCTGGGCGCCGTCTATACCGCGGAAGTAGCGGTACTCCTTGAGGGTCCGCTTGTCAGCGCCGGCGCCGGTACGGACCTGGAGGCGTCCATAGCCCTTGCGGTCGTCGTACGTGAGGTGTTTGGCGTCGGTGAACTCGTCGTCCTTGGACTTGGCCCAGGCCAGACCGTCGAGGTAGGAGTAATCGGTCTGCTTGACCGGGGCGCCGCCGGTGTTGTCCGACTCCAGGACCTGGGTGACCACGTAGGAGTGGAACCAGTCGAGGTACGGCTCGTAGTCCGCGGCGGGCGCGTCCGGCGGAGACCATTTGACCGGGTAGCAACGGCGGGTGTTCGAAGCGGGAGAGGGTACATCGCCGGCTTTGCAGTCGGCAGCCGAATAGGTGACGCCGATCGTGCCACCGGTCTCGGTATCGATGCCGTAGACGCGGTAGCGCACCAGCGGAGGCACCGGGTCGGCGTCACCGCCGGTGGTGGCTCCTTCGACACGGTTGGCCAGTTGCTGTCCCTTGAAGGTGACCGAGGGCATCGTGACGTCGCCGGTACCGGTGTGGCCGGTGTGGGTGACCGACTTCAGCCACAGTGCGGGGTCGGTCCCGTCACCGGTGGAGGGAAAGTCGTGGGCCAGCTTCCAGGTGTCGACCGGCTTGTAGACGCCTCCGGTGAGCACCGAGGTGTCGATCTGTGTCAGTCGCTTGCGGGTCCAGTACGAGGGCGAGTAGCGGTCCTTGCACTCGGTGCCGGAGGCGCAGTACTGGTCGAACGGCACATCCGGCCAGTTCCCCGCGTGAGCGCTGTCGAAGGTGGTGCACTCGCTCAGGCAGCGTTCGGAGACGGTGAAGTCGACCTTGCCAGCGGCCTGTTTGCCGTACATGGTGTTGGACCGCAGGCCGTAGTCGATGCGCTTGAGGTAGCCGCCCCGGGTGTACTCCGTCGCGGTGGAGGCGCCGGTGGTGTCGTTGACGGCACGGCCGTAGAAGTTGGTTTCCTTCTCCCAGTAGTAGGCCATGGCGTCGGAGTGCGGGTCCACGACATAGTCGAGGTTCCAGCGCCAGGCCTGTTGGCACCACGAGTCCTTGAACGCGTCGGCATGGCACGGCTCGCCGGACTGGTTGCCGAAGACCGGAACGGTCCAGGTGGAGTTGGTTTCCGCCTTGCCCTCCGCCCAGCCCGGCAGCCGGTTGTAGCCGAAGTAGTAGCGGGTGCCGTCGGGAGTCGTCACACGCCAGTATTCGCCGTTGTCGTCTCCATTGCCCCGGTTGGAACTCGTGAGCTTGACGGCCTTGGTGCCGTCGTCACCCTCCAGTCGCCACTCGCCGTCGGGGTCGTCCTTGACTGAGTCGTCCTTGACGAGGACGGCGGTTTTTCCGCCCAGGTTCAGGACAGCGTTGTCCTTCTTCCAGCACTGGTCACCGACCTTGCCAGTGGCGTTGCTGTCCTTGGTGTCTTCGGTGCAGGGAATGTAGCGCCGCTCGATGTAGCCGGGCTCCATGGACCAGCCGTCACCGATCCAGTTGGCCTGGTTGTTGGTGGCCGCTGTGCGGCCGTCCACCGCCTGCGAGGAGTACGCCAGCGAGACGTCCGGCGCCGCCCCGCCCGGGACCTCGGGGACATCGATGTCGTACGTCCAGGAGAACCCGCCGTTGCTGCCCCCGGCCGACCACGAGGCGGACGGTGCCAGCGGCGAGGCGGTGAAGTCACCGGACGCGCCGGACGCAGACGCGGTCACAGCCAGAAGCACCGCTCCTTGACCGGCTGCCAGGCCCGTGACTGAACGTACTGAAGCGGGAGATTTGGCGACCGGGGTGCTGTTCCCCAGGTCGGTGGAAGAGGCGGCGGCCAGGGAGACTGGTGCCGACACAGTCCCGCGTTCCGCGTCATTGACCGTCCGGAGAACCGTGCCCGTACCGCAGCCCTTGATTCCCGGGGTCGTCAACGCGCAGTCCGGCAGCTGCTGCACAGTCAGACGTGATGCCCAGCCACCACCGAAGGACCGCCGGAAACTGTTGTAGTCGACCTCCACATCGAGCTGCCCCTGCCCGCCCTCCAGGGGCCTGACGGCCAGAAGAACACCGTCAACACCGAGCGCCGACGCGGCCTTCCGGTCCAGCACCTGGACCTGCGCCCGCGCAGGGCCTGTCGACGTGGCGCTCTTGGCTCCCGTCCGGCTCAACCTGACGGGGAGAGAACCCGCGCGGCCCTTGGCCTTGCCGGAGCGCGGAACGTCCATCTGCGTAGTGCCCGCTGCCGGCCAGGCCCGGGAGCGCGTGCCTTCCGGGGTGTTCCGCCGTGTCTGGTCCGGCCGGGAGATCTCGTGTTCCGTGACCGCGGAAGTGGGAACGGGGTCGGGCTTCTTGACCTTCAGCAGCTCCAGTTCGGCTGCCGCGGCGACCGGGCCGCCCAGGAGTCCGGCCACCAGATAGGCCACCAGGGACACCGCTATCCAGCGCACGGCCCGTACGCGTCTGTTGGTCGAGCGTATGGAACGGCGACGTGTCTTTGCCCGCGAACCGGACACCGATTCCCCCCATGAAAAGTTCACAGAAATGAAGATCGAAGGGACCTTAGCAGCATGGAATGGGGTAGCAGAAGGCCCCTCCGTAGTGCAGCTTTCACCTTCAACTGGACGAGATCCGCGCACTATCAGATGTTCGCCGATCCCAAAAGGCCTCAACGCGGAAGAGTTCGAGGCGCTTCGCTGCCAGAGGCCTCTGGCCTGCACAGATCGGTTCGCTGGCAGCGAGGAGGACCGAAGGAGTCGCACCTCCAAATGCAGCCATGACCGATTTTTCCACTTTGCCTACTCTGTGAATTCGAGCTCTCCCCTCGGGCGAAAACCCATGGAGCGACGCGATCTCCGGGGTTATAGGGTGCGCGAAGTATTGTGTGGGATCAGAAAAGGAAGTGTGATGAGAGACCAACGGAAGAGACAGAGATATGCGACGCTGCGCCGTGTGCCCCTCGCTGTCGCTATCGCTTTGGCGACTGCCACCCCTTTCATAACTGCCTTTCCAGCAAGCGCAGTTGACGGTCCATCAAGTTTGGTGGCCAGCAGTACGGACGCTTCGGATGAATCCACAGCGCTGGCCGAGGCCGCCGAGTCGGGCGAGCCGGTCGAGGTGCTCTCGCGGCGCACCGAGACGTCCCAAGTGTTCGCCAACCCGTCCGGCACTTTCACCGAGGAGCGGTTCGCCACCGCCCAGTGGGTGCGTCAGGGCAGGAAGCTGGTGGACATCGACACCACTCTGCACCGCGGCGCGGACGGGAAGATCACGCCGAAGGCGACCGGCGTGGGACTTGAGTTCTCCGGCGGTGGCGGGGGGCCGCTGGCCACCATCACACGTGACGGACGCAGTATTTCCCTGTCCTGGCCGACTCCGCTGGCCCAGCCTGTGATCTCAGAGGACACAGCCACGTACGCGGACGTGCTGCCGGACGTGGACCTCAAGCTGCGGGCCACGGCTTCTGGATTCGCCCAGCTCCTGGTGGTCAAGACTCCCGAGGCCGCCGCCAACCCGGAGTTGAGGACCATCTCCTACGGCATGTCCACCGACGGCGTGAATGTCACCACGGACAACTACGGGAACGTCAGCGCGGTCAACCCGGGTGGCCAGGAGCTCTTCACTGCACCCGCCCCTCGCATGTGGGACAGCACGCAGAGCCGGCCCGGCGCTCGTACAGCCCTGGTGGCAGACGCGGCTGCAGGTCCTGCCCCCGCCACCGATGAGTTCGAACCCGGGCATGGCGCTCAGCAGGCCGCGATGCCGGTGCGCCTCAACGACGACGCCTTGGAACTGACTCCGGACGCGGAGCTGATGACGGGTGATGACACTAAGTACCCCGTGTACATCGACCCGTTCATCGAGGGCTCGCGGCAGTCGTGGACCATCGCCTACAAGAAGACGCCCACCAGCGCGTACTTCAACGGTGCCGGATGGGGTGGCTCGGGCCACTCCACCAGCGAGGCGCGGGTGGGCTATGAGGACGAGACCAACGGACTGGCGCGTTCGTACTTCCAGATGAACTCCAAGAGCCTGTGGAGCACGAACAAGCAGGTCATCTCCTCGACCTTCCGGATCAGGAACACCTGGTCCTGGTCGTGCACGAAGAAGCCGGTCGAGCTGTGGGGAACCGGCGCCATCAACTCCTCCACCACCTGGAACAATCAGCCCGCCAAGCGGGAGCGGCTCGACACCGTCACCGACGCCAGGGGCTGGGGCAGCGACTGCCCCGCCGGGAACCTCGCCTTCGACACCACCGCCGCCGCCAAGGACGCCGTCGCGGGCAAGTGGCCGACCATCACCCTCGGTCTCATCGCCGGCGACGAGGCAGACGTGTACGGGTGGAAGAAGTTCGATGCCAAGACCGCGGTGATGTCCACCGAGTACAACACCCCTCCCGAGGCTCCCATCGGCATGGACACCCTCCCCAGTACCAGGAACGCCTCCGGCTGCAACACCACGCCTTACGGGCTCATCGGCAACACCGACCTCTACGTCACCGCAAAGGTCAGCGACAAGGACGGCGGTACGGTCAAGGCCCACTTCAACCTCTGGGCAGCCGGCCACCATCCCAACGACGAACCCAACGGCTTCCTGATCGTCGACCAGACCCTGTCCATCACCTCCGGCACCGTCGCCAAACTCAAGATCCCCAAGGCCACACTCAGCAAGTACCTCAGCCTCTCCAACGGCGACTTCGCATGGAAGGTCCAGGCCCAGGACACCAGGGCCAGCTCGGCCTGGGTACCCGCAGCAGCCTGCCGGTTCATCTTCGATCCCAACCGGCCCAGCACCCCACCCGCCATCGCCTCCAGCCAGTTCCCCGACGGCAGTGACGGCTGGCCCTCCACCACCGGCTCCGTCCGTACCGAGGGAACCTTCGTCATCTCCAGCGGCGGCGTGAGCGACGTCACCACCTACGAGTACTGGACCGACACCGACCCCACCGTCCGTACCGCCACCCCCGGCAGCACCGGAGGAAGCGTCAGCATCAAACTCACGCCCACCACAGCCGGCTCCAACCACCTCTATGCCCGCAGCATCGACCGGGCCGGCAACAAGTCCGACAGCGCCGACTACCTCTACTACGCCAACGGCCCCACGCAGGCCGACCAGCCCGGTGACATCAATGGCGACGGCAACCCCGACATGTGGGCCGTCGACAAGGACGGCACCCTCCACCGCTACTACGGCGCAGGTGACGGCACCCTCACCGACAACGCCAAGACCGCCTCCGACTTCAACTGGACCGGAGTGAAAATCACCCACCGCGGCGACTGGACCGACGACGGCTACGAAGACCTCATCGCTCTGCGCCCGGACACCGCCACCGGCACCAGCCGTCTTTGGATCCACCCCAACAACGGCTACGGCTTCGCCTGTACCGACTGCTCAGGCATCGAATCCGACAGCCGGGAACTCCTCACCTACGATCCGGCCAACAACCACTGGAGCGACGCCGACGCCGTCCTCGCCATCGGCGACGTCGACGGTCCCCTCGATATCGACAACGACGGCACCCCCGACATCCCCGGCTACCCTGACCTGCTCGTCCGCAACGGGAACCTGCTCTGGCTCTACTACGGTTCCTTCGACAACCGGCTCGACACCGACCGCGAACCCATCCTCATAGGCTCGGATAACTGGGGCCGGCAAGACCTCTTCGCCCCCGGTGACACCAACGGCGACGGCCGTGTCGACCTCGGCTCACGCGACCGCACCACCGGCGACGTGTTCGTCTACCACGGCACCAGCGACGACGGCGACGGTCTCGCCGACCAGACCACCAAGGTCCAGGCCGGCAGCCAGTTCGCCGTTGCCGCCAATCCCCTGATCACCTCGCCCGGAGACGCCGACCACAGCGGCGCCTTCGACATCTGGTACACCCGCAACACCGACGGGGCAGCCAGCCTCATCGCCTACCTCGAACTCGGCACCGAGAACAAGACCAAGGTCACCGTCGCAGGCGACTGGACCGGCTACCAGGCCATCAGCTGAGCCGTATGGCCAGCCGTGTCCGTACCGTGCCGTACGGGCGCGGCTGGCCTTCGAGCTCAGGAGCGCTGCCAGACGGCTCCGCTCGATTGCTGGACCGGCGTTGTCAGTGCCGCGTGCCACGATCGGGTCATGACTTCGACAGCCTGGGACTCCCTCGCCGACTCGTTCGACCAGGAACCCGACCACGGCCTACTGGACCCCGCCGTCCGCGCGGCCTGGTCCGCCCGTCTGGCGGCCTGGCTGCCGGCCGGGCCGGGCCGGGTGCTGGACCTCGGGTGCGGTACGGGAAGCCTGGCGCTGCTCGCGGCCGAACGTGGTCACCGGGTGACCGCGGTCGACCTGTCGTCCCGCATGGCCGCCCTGGCCGCCAGGAAGCTCGCGGGCACGGACGCCGAGGTGCTGATAGGTGACGCGGCCCGGCCGCCGGTGGGGGAGCGGAGCGTCGACGTGGTGCTGGCCCGCCATGTGCTGTGGACACTGCCGGACCCCGAACGGGTGCTCCGCCACTGGATGTCGCTGCTGCGCCCGGGCGGCCGGCTGGTGCTGATCGAAGGCGTCTGGTCCGGCACGGGCCTCCCGGCCTCCCGTCTTATAACCGCCCTGACCTCGCTCACCGACCGGGTCCACCACGAGCCTCTCTCGGCGGACCCCGCCCTCTGGGGCCGCCCCGTCGACGACGAGCGTTACGCCCTGACAGCCACCCTCGACGGGGCGGCTCCACCGTCCGGCGACTGAGGACGGAGCGGCGCCCGGACGGGCCCGGTGAAGCCTCGCCGTCGTGGGGCTGTACGGTCGCGGGGCCTTGCGTCAGGGCAGGGCTCGGACGTGTCGTACCTCCCTCGCGCAGACCTCGTAGCCGAACCACTTGTTGATCGCCAGCATCGGGCCGTTCTCCGCGTCATTGGTGGTGTACGCCTCCGTACGGCCGGCCGCGCGGGCGCGGTGGAGGGAGGCCGTCTTCGCGTGCTTCGCCAGGCCCCGGCCGCGGAACGCGCGCAGGGTGCCGGTCATGCCGGACATATAGCGGGTGCGGCCGTCCGTATGGGCCAGGGTGTACGCCACGACGCGGCCGTCGGCGACCACCACGGTCGTCGACTCGCGGTCCAGACAAGGGTTGTTCCAGGTATGGCCCAGCCAGTCCTCGTAGTCGTCGAAGTCCGTGCCGATGTCGCTCGGTTCGTCGGACGTCGCCTCCGCGTCCGCCTCGAACAGCGGTCGCGGATCGTCCTCGAAGTCCGCGGCCGTACGCAGCTCGAACCCCGGCGGCAGCCGCGGCGGCTCCGGCAGTACGGCCCCGGCCAGGTCGAGCCGCTGGAAGTGCGCGGGGCGGGTCGCGCGGTAGCCGTGGTGCTCGGCGAAGTCCAGGCTCGCCGGTTCGTCCAGGACCCAGCAGTAGACGCTGGTCGCGCCCTCGACCGCGAGATGCTCCTCGGCCGTACGGAGCAGCAGCGAGCCCGCGCCCCGGCCCCGCCGTGCCGGATGGACCTGTGGAGTGACGGACGACTGCCCGGGGTCGGTGCTGTCGTACGCGACGCCGACATGCGCCGAGCCGATCAACTCGCCGTCCTCCTCGGCCACCAGCAGACGGAACTTCCTCGCCGGATTGGCATGCGCGACCTCGAAGAGGACGGACTCCTCGGTCATCACCACATAGGGCGTGCAGATCTGCCGCAGCCGCACCACGGCCCCGGCGTCCTCGGTACGGAAATCACGGACGATCACAGTCATGGGGCGGCACGGTACGCGCGTCCCGCGCCGGACCGCCTCCCCTTTTCCCGCGGCCCCTTTCCCGTCGGATTCCGCGGTCCTCCCCGGGAACGCCCGGCTCCGGACGCGGTGGTGCCCCGGTGGGGGAGAATCGGTCCGTGACCCTGCAGATCGTGATCGACCCGGCCGACTCGACCGCTCCGTACGAGCAGCTCCGTACCCAGATCTCCGAGCGGGCCCGCTCCGGCGCGCTGCCCGTGGGGTACAGACTGCCGACCGTCCGGGGGCTCGCCGAGGATCTGGGCCTGGCCGCCAACACCGTCGCCAAGGCCTACCGCGCCCTGGAGTCCGACGGGGTGATCGAGACCCGGGGCAGGAACGGCACGTTCGTCGCCGCCGCCGGGGACGCCGCCGAGCGGGAGGCCGCGAGCGCCGCGCAGGCGTACGCGGAGCGCGCGCGGCGCCTCGGCCTCGACCGGGCCGCCGCGCTGGCCGCCGCCGAGGACGCGGTACGGGCCGTCTACGCGACCTGACCCGGCGACGTGCTCCGTGACGCGGCGACCTGGCCCGTGACGCGGCGGCTCGCCCCGTGACGCGGCGATGCGCGCCGGGGCCCGGCGACGGCTGGCCCCTCGGCGACGCGCCGCCCGCCCCCGGCGCGATCAGAGATAGAGGCCCGCGTCCGAACCGGACTGCTGGGACGGCACCGAAGCGGGCCCACTGCCCCGGCGCAGCGCGTACAGCTCCGCCAGCGTCGCGCCCTCGCGCCCCACCGACGCCTCCCAGTCGCCGTCCTCCCTGGTCAGCCAGGACAGCGCCTCCGGCCGGGTCAGCGACCCCACCTCGATCCTGGCCAGACAGCGGCCGGGACGGACCACCGCCGGGTGCAGCCGCTCCAGATCCTCATTGGTCGTCACCCCCACCAGAACGTTCCTGCCCTGTCCCAGCAGCCCGTCCGTGAGGTTCAGCAGCCGCGACAGCGCCTGGCCCGCCGTGTGTTTGGCCTCGCCCCGGATCAGCTCGTCGCAGTCCTCCAGGAGCAGCAGCCGCCAGCGGCCCTTGGCCGAGCCGTCGTCCTCGCCGATCGCGATGTCCATCAGATAGCCGACGTCGTTGAAGAGCCGCTCCGGGTCCAGTACGCAGTCGACCTGGCACCAGTCGCGCCAGGAGCGGGCCAGCGTACGCAGTGCCGAGGTCTTGCCGGTGCCGGGCGGGCCGTGCAGCAGGAGCAGCCGGCCCGCGATGTCGTCCGGGGTCACCTTCATCAGCCGGTCCATCGCGTCGGCAACCGGCGCGGTGTAGTTGGGCCGGATCTCGTCCCAGGTACCGGCCGCGATCTGCCGGGTGGTGCGGTGCGGGCCGCGCCGCGGCGACACGTACCAGAAGCCCATCGTCACATTCTCCGGCTGCGGCTCCGGCTCGTCCTGCGCGCCGTCGGTCGCCTGCTGATGGACCTTCTCGGCGAGTTCGCGGCTGACGGCCGTGACGGTGACGTCCGCGCCCCGGTTCCAGCGGGAGACCAGCAGCGTCCAGCCGTCGCCCTCGGCGAGGGTCGCGCTGCGGTCGTCGTCGCGCGCCGAGCGCAGCACGGTGGCGCCGGGCGGCAGCAGGGTCACGCCCGACCTGACCCGGTCGATGGTCGAGCTGTGCGAGTACGGCTGCTCGCCCGTCGCGAAACGGCCGAGGAACAGCGCGTCGACCACATCCGACGGCGAGTCGCTGTCGTCGACGGTGAGCCGGATCGGCAGTGCGTCCTGAGGCTTGGCAGACATGCCGCCCATGATCCGGCACGGGGACGGCCTATGCACGGTGTTTTGACTCCGGCGGCGGGCCGCGCCGGGCGCGCGGGCCGGATCCCCGGCCGACGGGTGCCGTACGACCGGAGCCCCGGGGGCCGGTGTTCCGTCCGCGTCACCACCGCCCCGCGGCCGCCGTACGGCCCAGCGAGGCGGCCCGGCGGGCACGGCGCACGATCGCGTACCCCTTGGCCAGGACCCGGTCGGCGGCGAAGGTCCGGGCGACCGAACGGCCCTCGACGAGCCGCCCGAACTCCTCCGGGCGGCGGTGCGCCGTACGGTCACCCGCTCCAGCGCGTACGGGCCCTGGCGGCGCCGGGCCAGCGCGTTGCCCACCGCGACGGACTGCGCGAACCCGGCGGCGCGGACCGTACGCCGTACGCCTCGGCTGGAGTAGCCGTACGGGTACGCGAAGGAGTCCGGCGCCGTGCCCAGTTCCCCGGCGATGATCTCCCGGCAGCGCCGGACCTCGGACCCGAGCCGGCCGTCGCCGAGCTGGTCCAGTTCGGGGTGGGTGTGGCTGTGGCCGCCGATCTCCATGCCGGCCCCGGCCAGTTCGCGCACCTGGTCCCAGTCGAGCATGGTGTCGGGCGCGCCGCCCTCGTCGTACGGTCCGCGCAGCCACCCGGTCGAGACGAACAGGGTGGCGGTGAAGGAGTACGAGGCGAGGACGGGGAGGGCGTGCCGGTGCACGCCCTCGTATGCTGCCGGTACTCCCGGGTGAGCCGTTCCAGCAGGGCCGCGTTGTGGTCGACCACGAGCAGGGTCTCCAGGGCGGGCAGCGACTGGGCCCGTACCGAGTCGACCGCCGCGAGGATGTCCTGCCAGCGGTCCTCGGTATAGACGCAGATCACCACGGAGAAGGGCCGGTGATGACGAGCCTGGTGATGACGCACCTGCTGACGGTGGGCCAGGTGACCGTGGGTCCGGTGCGGGCCGCTCATGACGCCTCTCCCCGCGGCACCGCGCCCCGGAGCGCCGCCGCGCCGGTACGGACGGCCCGCGCCGCCCGGGTACGCGCCGTCCGTGCCGCCCGGGGCACGCCCCGCTCGCGGAGGATCACCCGGAGGACGCGGAGGCCGTCCCGTACGGCTCTCAGATTGCTGGCGCCGTGGATCCGGTCGTACTCGTGGCTGGGTATCTCCTGCACCTTCGGCCCGGCCTTGACGACCCGGATGTTCATCAGGGTCTCGACCTCGAACCCGGTGCAGTCCAGGGTGATGTCGTCCAGGCAGTGCCGCCAGAAGGCGTTGTAGCCGTAGCAGAGATCGGTGTGGCGGGCGCCGAACTTGGCGTTGACGACGGCGCACAGGACCCGGTTGCCGAGCTTGCGGATCGCGGTCATGTCGTCCGTACCGCCGCCGTTCGCGAAACGGGAGCCCTTGGCGAAGTCGGCGCCGGACACCAGGGCCGACACATAGGAGACGATCTCCTGGCCGTCGGCCGAGCCGTCCGCGTCGATCACCACGATGATGTCGCCCGTGCAGGCCGCGAATCCGCTGATCAGGGCATCGCCCTTGCCCTTGCCGCGCTGAGCGGCGACCTTGACCTCCGGCCACAGCTCGCGGGCCACCCGCACGGTGTCGTCGCTCGAATCGCCGTCGACCAGGACGACTTCATGGATCCAGTCGGGCAGGCTCGCGAAGACGTACGGAAGGTTGCGAGCCTCGTTCATCGCGGGAATCACGACGCTCACGGGCGGCGCGATCGCGAGATACGAGGAGACGGGCCGGTAGCGCAGGGCGGGCAGCCCGCCCCCGACCGGGGCCCGGCGGGCGGGGCGGCTGCCACTGGTGCCACTTCGTTCGCCAACGGCTCTTCGCCCGGTGCCGCCGGGCGCAGAAAAGCGCTCACGAGTCGTGTTCCCTCTCGTCCGGTGGACCGCCCGCCCCCGGGCGGTCCGGCCGGGTTTCCGGTTCGAAAGGGGGGTTCTCACCCCGGACATGACGGCATGGCACTCCGTTGAGCGGGTGAGCTGTGGTATTGGCCGCGGCACGCGACTCGGCCCCGGGCCCTGCCGGCCAGGGGCGGTCACCGAGCGGCACCCCTAGGACCCGACGACAGCGTGACGACAGGCCCTATTGCGCGCCCCGCCCCGGGAACCATCGCGGCACTTGAGCCCTCCCCTGGAACCGCCATGCCGTGGACCGAGACCGATGGACCGATGCGGGTGGATGTACGGCGGTATTGATGAATCGGACTGTATGGCAAGACCTGGGATCTCGAATCGCTTTTGGCTTTTTTGGCCGTACTTAGACGGTCACATCCCGTACCTCCCCGATCGTTTCCATTCGATCTCCGATCGATCCCCGGCAGGCGCAGGGCACCTCCGAAACCCCGCGGAAATGTTTTTGGCATGGACACTTCCAGTGAACTGTGGCGGCTGGTACCACAGTTCAGGCAGAAACCCTGCCCCTGCTTCGGAGAGGTCCCATGAAACTGTCCCGAATCACGGCACTCACGTCCTCGCTCGTCCTGGGGGTGGTGCTCGCTCTCACCGGAGCGGCCGCCGCCCAGGCCGCCCCCGCAGCCGCCGTCGACTATGTGGCGCTGGGGGACTCGTACTCCTCCGGCGTCGGAGCCGGCGCCTACGACAGTTCCAGCGGCAACTGCAAGCGCACCCCCAGGGCCTATCCGGCACTCTGGGCGGCCGCGAACGCACCCACGACCTTCGCCTTCACCGCGTGCTCCGGCGCTCGTACGGGTGATGTGACCGCCGGTCAGCTCGGCCCGCTCAACGCGGCCACCGACCTCGTCAGCATCAGCATCGGCGGCAACGACGCCGGCTTCGCCGATGTGATGACCACCTGTGTCCTCCAGTCCGAGGCCACGTGTCTCAACCGGGTCGCGCAGGCCCGCAGTTACGTCGACAGCACCCTGCCCGGAAACCTCAACTCGGTGTACGGCGCGATCAGATCGAAGGCTCCCTCGGCCCGCGTGGTCGTCCTCGGCTACCCGCGCTTCTACCAGCTCAACGGCACCTGTGTGGTGGGGCTGAGCGAGAACGAGCGCGCCGCGATCAACGCCGCCTCCGACCACCTCAACTCGGTGACCAGCAAGCGCGCCGCCGCCCACGGCTTCACTTTCGCCAGTGTCGCCGGGGCCTTCACCGGGCATGAGATCTGCTCGGGCAACGCCTGGCTGCACAGCGTCAACTGGCTCAACATAGGAGAGTCGTACCACCCCACCGCCGCCGGTCAGTCGGGCGGCTACCTGCCGGTCTTCACCTCGGCCGCCTGACGCGGACGGGACCGGCAGCGGGTCCGGGGCGTCCGCCGACGGCCCCGGAGCCGCCGCCGGTCCCGCACCGGTTCCGGCCGGGCGGCGGCGCGTGCGCGGACGGCGGCGCGTGAGCGGGCGGCAGTACGTGAGCGGGCGGTACGGCTCGGAGGGGTGAAGGCGCCGCCTGGCGAAATGTCCAACTACCCCTGAAATGCGGTGGATCGAGCCATGGGCGTCAATCCCCGTACGGGTGTGGTTCCTTGCGAAGGCGGGATACCCGAGTGTCGTGAGGGGGCGCTAGGGTTAACCTGCCCGGGTCGGGTGCCCTCGTACGGGTGGGGAGTGACATGAAACAGATAACGGCACACAGCAGGGCGCGAGTCCCTGCGGTCACGTGCGGGAGCAGCGCGACCAGTACGCGCCTCGACCGCCATCTCTCGGTGCTCGGCGGTCCCGCCGCCCCGCAGGGAGAGACGGCCGAGGCGACGCTCCTGATGCGCGAACTGACCGCGCGGGACGCGTCCGAGACGCACCGGAGCAAGGGCGCGCGGGTCTCGCTCTTCGCGCCGCTGCGCCGGCTGCGCCGCTCGCTGTTCGGCAGCCGCCACTGAGCTTCGCGGCGGTGAACCGGTGGCCGGCCCGTTCCGGTGCTCCGGTGTTCAGACGATCCCTCACGCGCCCGGGTGATCCCGGCCCTCCGGCGCGGTGCCCTTCCCGCTCCCCGTCCTCCCCAACGGTCCCGCGGCACCGCGCCGGACGTCCCCCGGGCGTCCCCTCCCGGATGTCCCTCCGGCGCGGGGCTCCGCTCCACTCCCGCTCGACCCGTACTCGAGTGCCGCTCGACCCGCGCTTGAAGCCTGCTTGATTTCCGCGCGCTTCTGCAATCAGATCAGCATTTTCCGTGCGCGCTTCTGCGCTCAGATCAGCGCGAACTGGCCTTCCGGGCCCTCTTCGTGATGGTCCAGTACGGAGGCCGGCCGCCGTGCCGCCGCCGGGATTGGCAGGATGCCCGCGGCCCGTAGCTCCTCCCGGCCGATCTCCGGGCCGCCGCGCAGCTCCTTCCGGAGCGGACGGAGTTCCGCGAGCAACGCCAGGACCGTGATCAGTTCCAGCAGTTCCGAGGTCCACTCCTGGGGCCAGGCCGCCGGCCGGATCGCCTCCAGCGTGCCCGGCTCGGCGGGCACGGTACGCCGCTCGAACCACGCCTCCAGGACGCGTACCCCGCTCACCGTGAACTCCCACGCCCCGTGCGGTACGGGCGAGATCCGGCCCGTACCGAGCAGCAGGGCCTCGTCCTCCGGTTCGTAAGCGATCTCCTCGGGCTGGGCGGGAATCGCGGCCCGTACGTAGGGCCGTCGGCCGCCCGGCAGCCGGGGCCGCTCGCCGCCGCGCGCCCCGCGGAGCTGGACCTCGGTCATCCGCCGCCCCAGCGCGACCCCGGAGGCCCAGACGTCCGGATCGGCGGTCAGCGGGACCACGGGGCCCTCGGGGGAGGGGACGGCGGCGGCCACGGCCCACGCCAGCAGCTCCTCGGCGCCGACCTCGTGCCCGTACCGGAGCGAGAGGAGCGCGAGCAGTCCGGGGGCGACATTGGGTTCCGTACCGCCGGGGCGGCGGTAGAGCGGCCGGATACGCCCCGGCCCGCCCCCGGCGGAACGTCCGTCCGGCAGCAGACCGGTCACCAGCAGCGCGGGGCCCTCGCCCTGCGGTACGTACCCCTGCTCCAGGGCGAAGAGCTGATGCTCGTCGGCGACCCGCCACAGCTCGGGGCGCGCCGCGTCGATCAGCCGGTGGTCCGGGATCAGCCACTGCTCGTCGAACGGTCCGTGCAGTACGCGGCGCGGCGGCGGGCAGCGCCCGGACTCCCGGGCGAACCTGCCGGTGCCGGTGGTTCCGCCCGGCAGCGCGGCGACCGCGCTGTGCGGCGTACGGGCCCGGCTCGGCCCGAACAGCGCCTCGCGCTCGGTGCCCGCGGCCTGTACGAGCCGGTCCCAGCGGGCCGTCAGGGACGCCCGGTCGGGGGCCAGGACCCAGGACCTGCCGAGCCGCAGCGGAGCCGCCGACCACGGCAGGAGATCCGCCAGCAGCGGACCACCGCCCGTCGTATTGGACCGCGTCGCCGTCATCCGGACCGCCCTCCCGTCGGTCTGCGCGCACTCGCCCCCCGGCGGCATCGTATCCGGCACCGCCCCGCACCCGCTTTGTCCGCGATCGCGGACGGAAATCGCCGGGCGGACGACGCCACTTCCGAAACACGCGCCAGGTCCTGTCCGGCGGATCTTCGTGGATCAGACCGTGGCGGTCCCTCCCGTGCCGTTCAGGCTACGGGGGAGGATCGCAAGGCGGAGGCTCGTTCTCGTACTGGACGTACTTGGACGACTCCGACAACGCGGCGAGGCGCCGTGCCGGGCGTCGCGGGCCCGCGAAGATCCGCCGGACACGCCCTACTCGCCCGACGGGCTCTTCCGTGCCTGCTCGGCCGTGAGATCCGTCTCCACCGTCACCGAGAACGAGAAACGGTCGCCCCGGTAGCGGATCCGGGCCACATCCACCACCCGGCCCTCGTCGTCGTACGTCACCCCCGTGTAGTGCAGGATCGGGCTGAGCAGCGGCACCCGCAGCAGTTCCGCCGTGGCCGGGTCCGCGAGGCGCGCCTCGACGGTGTCCGTGATACGGCTGATCCGCACGCCCAGACCGTCACGCAGCACCTTGGTCATCGGCCAGCGCTCCAGATCCGCCACGTCCAGCCCCGCCGCGATCTCCGGACGGACCGCGTTCTCCGCCCAGTTGACCGGCTCCCCGCTCTCGCCGTCGCAGCGCAGCCGCCGGTAGCCGATCACCTCGTCGAGCCCCGGGAAGTACTCGGCGAGTTCACCGGGGACCGGGGCCGGACCGTGTCCGAGTACGGTCGTACGCTCCCCCGACTGCTGCGCCACGATCGCGTCGACCGAGCCCAGCAGCCGGCGCGGGGCGCCCCGGCGCACGCCCGGCTCGATAAAGGTGCCGCGCCTGCGGTGCCTGCTGATCAGGCCCTCCTCCTCCAGCTCCTTGAGAGCCTGACGCATCGTCAGCACACTGACCCCGTAGTGCGCGGCGAGCTGCTCCTCGGTGGGCAGCCGCAGCGGATCGTGCGGCCCGCGGCCGAGTATCGAGGCGCGCAGCGACTGCGAGACCTGGTACCACAGCGGCAGCTTGCGGTTCAGGACCAGCGAGTCGGGGGCGAAGGCGGTCACCGGCTCCTCCACAACTGTGATCTCACGCCGGAACCCCTGGCCCGGCGCCCGACGGCCACGGCCCCCTGGGCCGGAGCCGCCGGGGCCGGCACCTTGTGTCAGGGCCTGAAGTGGCGCTCAAGACCCTGCCACACGTCGTCGTAACCCCGCTGGAGATGAGCCGCTCCGGCCGCCTGCGCGGTCGCGGTCACCGGCCAGCGGGTCTCGAACATGAACGCGAGACCGTCGTCGATCTTCTGCGGCTTCAGCTCGGCGGCGCTCGCCCGCTCGAAGGTGTCCCGGTCCGGGCCGTGCGCCGACATCATGTTGTGCAGCGAGCCGCCGCCGGGCACGAAGCCGCCCTCGCCGGCCGCCTTCGCGTCGTACGCGCCCTCGATCAGGCCCATGTACTCGCTCATCACATTGCGGTGGAAGTACGGCGGCCTGAAGGTGTTCTCGCCGACCAGCCAGCGCGGGCCGAAGACCACGAAGTCGGCGTTGGCGAGGCCCGGGGTGTCGGAGGGCGAGGTCAGTACGGTGAAGATCGACGGGTCGGGGTGGTCGTAGCTGATCGACCCGATGACATTGAAACGGCGCAGATCGTATACGTACGGCACATGGCTGCCGTGCCAGGCGACGACATCCAGCGGCGAGTGGTCGTAGGTGGCGGCCCAGAGGTTCCCGCAGAACTTGTTGATCACCTGGACCGGCCGCTCGACGTCCTCGTACGCGGCGACCGGGGCCAGGAAGTCCCGGGCGTTGGCAAGGCCGTTGGCGCCGATCGGGCCGAGATCGGGGAGGGTGAACGGCTGCCCGTAGTTCTCGCAGACATAGCCGCGCGCCGTCTCGTCCAGCAGCTCCACCCGGAAGCGCAGCCCGCGCGGAATCAGCGCGACCTCGCCGGGGCGGGCGGCCAGCAGGCCGAGCTCCGTACGGATCAGCAGTCCGCCGCGCTCGGGGACGATCAGCAGCTCGCCGTCCGCGTCGCTGAACACCCGGTCGGTCATGGCGGTGTTGGCGTGGTAGAGGTGCACGGCCATACCGGTGCGCCGCGTCGCGTCCCCGTTGCCGCCCAGTGTCCAGAGCCCGGCCAGGAAGTCCGTACCGGGAGCCGGATCGGGCAGCGGATTCCAGCGCAGCCGGTTGGGGTCGGGGACGGTCTCGGTGAACGGGGCGCCCCGGACCGCGCCGTTGCCGATCCGTACGAACGGCGGATGCGCGGCCGACGGGCGGATGCGGTACAGCCACGACCGGCGGTTCCGGGCGCGCGGCTCGGTGAACGCGCTGCCGCTGAGCTGCTCCGCGTAGAGCCCGAGCGGCGCGCGCTGCGGGGCGTTGCGGCCGAGCGGCAGTGCGCCGGGGACGGCCTCCGAAGTGTGTTCATTGCCGAAGCCGGGGGAGTGCTCCAGATCCCCGGCGGTCTTGCGTGCCTGCTCGATGCCGCTCATCGTCCGCGTCCGCTCCCTGTTCCCGTGTCCGGCACGGCATTTCCCCCTGCTCCAGGTCCGTACGGCTCGTACCGTCCCGGTCAATCCTATGGACAACCGTAGGATTGTGGCCACGGCACGTCAACGGGCCACGCGGCATCACGGCGCCGGGCTCCTCTTTGGCATCATCGGATGGTGCGGACACGGGGCGGGGACGAGGCGTCCGGGGGGCGGGGCTGGCTCCTCCGGCTGGTCGTCGCCTTCTGCTTCGCGCAGGGCGCGGTGTCGATGGCGCGTCCCGCGGTCTCGTACCGTGCGCTCTCCATGGGCGCGGACGAGCGCGCGATCGGCGTGATCACCGCGGTGTACGCGCTGCTTCCGCTCTTTGTTGCCGTACCGCTGGGCCGCAGGACCGACCGGGGGCGGTGCGCCCCGCTGCTGGCCGCCGGGGTGGTCCTCATATCCGCCGGCTGCGCCCTGAGCGGTACGGCGGGCTCGCTCGCCGCCCTCGCGGTCTGGAGCGGGGTGATGGGCCTCGGACATCTCTGCTTCGTCATCGGTGCCCAGTCGATCGTCGCCCGCCGTAGTGCCCCCGCCGAACAGGACCGCAACTTCGGCCACTTCACCATCGGCGCCTCCCTCGGGCAGCTCGCGGGACCGGCCGCCGCCGGACTGCTGGTCTCCGGCCAGGGCGCCGGCCTGGACCGTACGAGCGCCCTCGCCCTGCTCGCCTCGGCGGGTGTCGCCGCGGCCTCCTTCACCGCGCTCTGGCGGCTCGAACCCCGTACCCCCGCCGCCCCGGCGGCCGGACGGCCGGGGAAGGTGCCCGTCGGGCGGATACTGCGCACCAGAGGTGTCCCCGCGGGCATGTTCATCAGCCTGGCCGTGCTCTCCACGACCGATGTCCTCACCGCCTATCTGCCGGTCGTCGGCGAGCAGCGGGGCATCGCGCCGGCCACCGTCGGACTGCTGCTCAGCCTGCGCGCCGCCGCCACCATCGCCTGCCGGCTGGTGATGCCGCCGATGCTGCGCCTGCTCGGGCGTACGGCCCTGCTCACCGCCACCTGTCTGCTCGGCGGACTGCTGTGCGCGGGCATCGCACTGCCCGTACCGGTGTGGGGACTCGGTCTGGTCGTGGCCGCGCTCGGGTTCTGTCTGGGGGTCGGCCAGCCGCTGTCGATGACCACCGTCGTACGGGCCGCTCCCGACGAGGCGCGGTCCACCGCCCTGGCGCTGCGGCTCACCGGCAACCGTCTCGGACAAGTCGCCGCGCCCGCCTCCGCCGGTCTTGTGGCGGGGGTCGCCGGAGCGGCCGCGCCCTTCATGATGCTCGGCGCGCTGCTGGTCGCGGCGGCGGGGATGGGACTGCGAAAGCCTGGGGCGACACCGGGTGCGACACCGGGCGGTACACCGGAACCGGCGGGGAAACCGGTTACCGAACCGGTTTTCCGGCGTGGCTCCTGACACCTTCCGAACCCTGGCCCCGAACCTTCGCGTGAAACGTTCCCCGACCGCGCGTAGTCGGCTAACTTCAGGCGTCGCACCCGCTCCACCTCTCCCTCCCCGGGCGGAACATCCATGACTCGCGCCATCTCCCTGCACAGCGTCACCAAGATGTACGGCCGGTCCGCGCCGCCCGCCGTCGACCGCTTCTCGCTGGACATCGCCCCCGGTGAGTTCGTGGTGCTGCTCGGCCCCTCCGGCTGCGGCAAGTCGACCGTGCTCCGCATGATCGCGGGGCTGGAGGACATCACCGAGGGCGAACTCCTGCTCGACGGCGTGTACTCCAACCTCATGCCGTCCCGGGAACGCGGTATGGCGATGGTGTTCCAGAACTTCGCGCTCTACCCGAACATGACCAACCGCGAGAACATCGGCTTCCCGCTGCGGCTGGAGAACCCCCGCGCGGACACCGGCCAGCGGGTGCAGGCCACCGCCAGGATGCTCGGCATCGAGAGCGTGCTCGACCGCTACCCGAGCCAGCTCTCCGGCGGCGAACGCCAGCGGGTCGCGATGGGCCGGGCCATCTCCCGGCGGCCCTCGGCCTTTCTGATGGACGAGCCGCTCTCCAATCTGGACGCCAAGCTCCGTAACCATCTGCGTGCCGAGATAGCCCAGCTCACCGCCGAACTCGGCGTCACCACCGTGTATGTGACGCATGATCAGGCCGAGGCGATGTCGCTGGGCGACCGGGTCGCGGTGATGCGCGGGGGAGTGCTCCAGCAGGTGAGCGCGCCGCGCGAGGTGTACGCGCTGCCGGAGAACGTGTTCGTCGCCGCGTTCATCGGCACCCCGCGGATCAATCTCCTCCAGGCCGTGGTGTACGCGCCGTTGGCCGGGCGGATGTCCATCGACCTGGGCAAGCAGCGGCTGCCGCTGCCCGAACCCCTCAGCTCCGACCACCAGTTGCTCCGGATCCAGCAGGGCCGCCAGATCATCGTGGGGCTGCGGTCCGAGGCCGCGCGTATCGCGTCGCCCAGCGAGGCGCGCTCCGGCGAGGTGGCGCTGAGCGGCATCGTCGAGCACATGGAGTACCAGGGGCACGAGGCACTGGTGCATCTCAACACCGGTTCCCGGCCCGCCGCGGTGACCGAACTCGAATCGCCCAGGCCGGCGGCCCGGCCCAGGACCGCCCCACGCCGGCGCAGGCCCGGCCGGAAGCCGGGCGTGCTGGGACGGCTCCTGGGCCGGGCCGGCGGTCCCGCCGGGGGCGTCGACGAGCCGGAGCCGCCGACGCCCCTCACCTACAGCCCCGACCGCCCGGCCATCACGGCGAGCGATCTCGTCGTCCGTACCGGCCCCGACATGCGGCTGCGGACGGGCGCGCAGGTGCCGCTCCTGGTCGATCTCGCGCATCTGTACGTGTTCGACGACCACGGCCGCCGGATCTGCCCGGCGCCGAGGAAGCTGCCGGGTCTGGACGTGTAGACGGCCGGGCCGGCTGTGCTGTGTGTCCTCGTCCTCGTGTCCTTGTCCTCGATCGTCGGACGGGGCGCTTCTCAGCTCCGGTTTCAGCTCCGGCGCCGTGGGCGTGAGCGCGCCACCGCCACTCCGGCCAGGCACAGCGCTCCGCCCGCCAGTGTGAACAGGCCGGGGACCTCGTCCAGGAACAGCCAGGACATCAGCACCACCAGCGCCGGAACCGCGTAGGTCGTCGCCCCCATCCGCCCCGCCGTCGTACGGGCCAGCGCGTACGCCCAGGTCGTGAACGCGAGCGCGGTCGGGAACACGCCCAGATACACCATGTTGAGCGTGGCGGACAGCGGGGCTCTCCCGATCTCGTCGACAAGCTGCCCCGCGAACGGCAGGCAGGCGACCGCGCCGATCAGACAGCCGAACACCGTCGCCTGGAGCGCGGTCGCCTTGGCCAGGACCGGCTTCTGCGCGACCACCCCGGCCGCGTACGCCACCGCCGCCAGCAGACAGAGCAGCACGCCGAGCACCGAGGCACGTCCCTCGCCCGACATCGAGAGCCCCACCGCCACCGCACCCGCGAACGACACCGCCATGCCCGCCAGCAGCCGGGGCGGCAGTGTCTCGCCCAGCAGCCGGGCGCCGAGCAGGGCGATGAGGACCGGGCCGATGTTCACGACCATCGCGGCCGTGCCCGCGTCCACCTCCCGCTCACCCCAGTTGAGCACCACCATGTACACGCCGAACCACAGCACCCCCGAGACGGCGATCCCGGGCCAGGCCGCCCGGGGCGGGAGACCTTCGCGCCGTACGAGCCAGACCGCGCCGAGGACCAGCGCCCCGGCGAGCAGCCGGCCGAGGGCGAGCGCCCCCGGCGAATAGGCGGCTCCGGCGCTGCGGATCGATACGAAGGCCGAGGCCCAGCAGAAGACCGTCACCCCGGCGGCGGCGAGGGGCAGCCAGGCGACGGGGGGA
>NZ_LATD01000201.1 GCF_000981895.1 Streptomyces odonnellii
CCCACGGCTCCGCCGGCCCCCGCGCCCGTGGCGCAGCAGCCCGCTCCCGTCGCTCCGGCGGCGCCCGTGGTGAGCCCCACGGCCGCCGAGGACGAGGGCGCGTATGTCACCCCGCTGGTGCGGAAGCTCGCCGCCGAGAGCGGTGTCGATCTGAGCACGGTCAAGGGCACCGGCGTCGGCGGCCGTATCCGCAAGCAGGACGTCATCGCCGCCGCGGAGGCCGCCGCCCAGGCCGCGAAGGCGGCCGCGGCACAGGCAGCCGCCCAGGCCAAGGCCCCGGCCGCCGCTCCCGCCGCGGTGTCCAGGGCGCCGAAGCTGGAGGCGTCCCCGCTGCGCGGCCAGACCGTCAAGATGACCCGGATGCGCAAGGTCATCGGCGAGAACATGATGAAGGCCCTGCACACGCAGGCCCAGCTCACCTCGGTGGTCGAGGTGGACATCACCAAGCTGATGCGGCTGCGCGCCCAGGCCAAGGACTCCTTCGCCGCCCGCGAGGGCGTCAAGCTGTCGCCGATGCCGTTCTTCGTCAAGGCGGCGGCCCAGGCGCTGAAGGCCCACCCGGTCATCAACGCCCGGATCAACGACGACGGCACGATCACCTACTTCGACACCGAGAACATCGGTATCGCGGTGGACTCCGAGAAGGGCCTGATGACCCCGGTCATCAAGGGCGCGGGCGATCTGAACATCGCCGGTATCTCCAAGAAGACCGCGGAGCTGGCGGCGGCCGTCCGGGCCAGCCGGATCACCCCGGACGATCTGGCCGGTGCGACCTTCACCATCAGCAACACCGGTTCGCGCGGCGCCCTGTTCGACACGATCATCGTGCCGCCGAGCCAGGTCGCCATCCTGGGCATCGGCGCCACGGTCCGGCGTCCGGTGGTCATCAACCACCCGGACCTGGGCGAGACGATCGCGGTGCGCGACATGACGTATGTCGCCCTCTCCTACGACCACCGCCTGGTGGACGGCGCGGACGCCGCCCGCTATCTGACGGCGGTCAAGGCGATCCTCGAAGCCGGCGAGTTCGAGGTGGAGCTGGGGCTGTAGGGCCCACGGACAGCCCGTACGAGTCGGCATGACACTGCGCCCCCGCCCGGATCCGCTCCGGGCGGGGGCGCAGTCGTACCGGGCACGCGCCGTATTGTCTACACATCGACCGCTGCCACCGAGGAGCGTTTCATGGTCCAGCCCGTCATCCACTCGCTCCGCGAGCAGATCCGCGAGCACATCGTGGAGGGGATCGTCAGCGGCCGCTGGAAGCCGGGCGAGCGGATCGTGGAGCGCCGGATCGCCACGGAGCTGCAGGTCAGCCAGACTCCGGTACGTGAGGCCCTGCGCGAGCTGGAGAGCCTGCGGCTGATCGAATCGGCCCCCAACAAGGGCGTACGGGTCCGGAATCTGACCGCGGCCGATCTTGAGGAGAGCTATCCCGTACGGGCCGGTCTGGAGCAGATCGCCGCCGAACTGGCCGCCGAGCAGCTGGCCCTGGACTGCTCCGCGCTGGAGCCGCATGTGGCGGCGCTGTACGAGGCGGACCGCGAGGCGGACGGTACGGGCCAGGTGCGGCACACCGTGGCCTTCCACCGGGAGCTGGTGCGGGCCGCCGGGAACAGCGTCCTGCTGCACACCTGGGAGGGGCTGGGCATCGAGGTGTTCACGGCCCTGTCGATCCGCTGGCTCGGGACCGTACAGCAGTCGTACGCCGAGGAGCACGAGGAACTGGTCGAGGCGTTCCGCCGACGGGATCCGCTCATCGGCACACTGGTGAAGGATCATGTGCTCGGATGTGCGCCACGCGCCTGATCCACCCCTTCCGACCTGCTTTGTTCCCGTCACTGGGTGCCCCCGTCTGGGGCACGGAATGCCAATTTCTTCCGATCGAGAAGTTTTGCCCGGCAACCCTTTGATCGATCATCGATCAGCGACTTACAGTCGGAGGCGGGCTGCACCCAGCCCCTCCGCCCTGTCCTGCCAGACAAGGCTTTTCTCCACCCCCCTCCTGTCGGAAGGCGGCGACCATGCCCGACCCCGTAGGCAAGCTTCCGAGCGAGCTGGACCAGCTCCCGGACCGTGACGCCGAGGAGACCGCCGAATGGGCGGCCTCCCTCGACGCCGTGACCGAGCACGCCGGCCCCCACCGCGCCGCGTATCTGATGCGCCGCACCCTCCAGCACGCCGGAACGGCCGGGGTCCCGGTGCCGGCGCTCCTGGAGACCGACTACGTCAACACCATCCCGACCGCCGCCGAGCCGCACTTCGACGGTGACGAGGAGATGGAGTCCCGGATCACCGCCTGGAACCGCTGGAACGCGGCGGCGATGGTCACCCGTGGCTCCCGGCTCGGGGTCGGCGGCCATATCGCGACCTTCGCCTCGGCCGCCTGGCTGTACGAGATCGGCTTCAACCACTTCTTCCGCGGCAAGGAGGGCGGGGACGGCTCCGGCGACCAGCTCTACATCCAGGGCCACGCCTCCCCCGGCATCTACGCCCGCGCGTTCCTCGACGGCCGGCTGACCGAGGCCCACCTGGACAACTTCCGCCAGGAGGCGGGCGGCCAGGGGCTCCCCTCGTACCCGCATCCGCGGCGGCTGCCCTGGCTCTGGGAGTTCCCGACCGTCTCGATGGGCCTCGGCCCGCTCTCGGCGATCTACCAGGCGCGTTTCAACCGCTATCTGTCGAACCGCGGGATCAAGGACACCTCCGCCTCGCACGTCTGGGCCTTCCTCGGCGACGGCGAGATGGACGAGCCCGAGTCGACGGCGGCACTCGCCCTGGCGTCCCGCGAGCAGCTCGACAATCTGACCTTCGTGATCAACTGCAACCTCCAGCGCCTCGACGGCCCGGTCCGCGCGAACTTCAAGATCGTGCAGGAGCTGGAGGCCCAGTTCCGCGGCGCCGGCTGGAATGTCGTCAAGTCGCTGTGGGGCTCCGCCTGGGACGAGCTGTTCGCCCTGGACACCACGGGCGCGCTGGTACGCCGGCTGCGCCAGGTGCCGGACGCGCAGTTCCAGACGTACGCGGCGCGGGACATCGCCTATGTGCGCGAGCACTTCTTCGGTGTCGACCCGGCCCTGATCGAGATGTCGAAGCTGCTGTCCGACGCGAAGATCGCCGAGTGCTTCTTCACCTCGCGCGGCGGCCACGAGGCCCGCAAGGTGTACGCGGCGTACCGCGCGGCCCTGGCGCACAAGGGCGCCCCGACCGTGATCCTGGCGCAGACCGTGAAGGGCTACACCCTCGGCCCCGGCTTCGAGTCGCGCAACGCCAACCACCAGATGAAGAAGCTCTCGGGCGAGCAGTACCGCTCGATGAGGGACCTGCTCGGTCTCCCCATCCCGGACGCGAGGCTCAACGAGGACCTGATGCCGTACGGCCACCCGGGCGCCGACTCCCCGGAGGTGCGGTACCTCCAGGAGCGCCGGGCGGAGCTGGGCGGTCCCGCGCCGGCCCGCCGGGTGCACCCGGTCGTGCTGCCCGAGCCGTCCGACCGGCCGTTCCAGACGGTCCACAAGGGCTCGGGCAAGCAGCCGGTGGCGACCACCATGGCGTTCGTACGGCTGATGAAGGACCTGATGCGGGACAAGGAGACCGGCAGGCGCTGGGTCCCGATCGTCCCGGACGAGGCGCGCACCTTCGGCATGGAGGCGCTGTTCCCGTCGGCCGGCATCTACTCGCCACTGGGCCAGACGTACGATCCGGTCGACCGCGACCAGATCATGTACTACAAGGAGGCGAAGGACGGCCAGATCCTCAACGAGGGGATCACCGAGGCCGGTTCGATGGCCGACTTCATCGCCGCCGCGACCTCGTACGCGACGCACGGCGAGCCGATGATCCCGTTCTACATCTTCTACTCGATGTTCGGCTGGCAGCGTACGGGCGACCAGATGTGGCAGCTCGCCGACCAGCTCGGCAAGGGCTTCATCGTCGGCGCCACGGCGGGCCGTACGACCCTGACGGGCGAGGGCCTCCAGCACGCGGACGGGCACTCGCATCTGATCGCGTCCACCAACCCGGCCTCGCTCAACTACGACCCGGCGTTCGCGTACGAGATCGCCGTGATCGTCAAGGACGGCCTGCGCCGGATGTACGGTCCGGACGCCGAGGACGTCTTCTACTACCTGACGGTCTACAACGAGCCGATGCCGCAGCCCGCGATGCCGGAGGGCGTCGAGGAGGGCATCGTCAAGGGCCTGTACCGCTTCAGGGAGGGCACCCCGGCGGCCGCGGACTCCCCCCGTACCCAGCTCCTCGCGTCGGGTACGGCGATCCACTGGGCCCTGGAGGCGCAGGAACTGCTCGCCGCCGACTGGGGCGTCACGGCCGATGTCTGGTCCGCGACCTCCTGGAGCGAGCTGCGGCGGGACGCGATGGAGGCGGACGCGGCGCTGCTGCGCGGCGAGGAGCGGGTGCCGTACGTGACACGGACGCTCTCCGGCGCGCCGGGCCCGGTCCTCGCGGTCAGCGACTGGATGCGCCAGGTCCCGGACCAGATCAGCCAGTGGGTGGAGCAGGACTACACCTCGCTCGGCACGGACGGCTTCGGCCTCTCCGACACCCGTGACGCGGCCCGGCGCCATTTCGGTGTGGACGCCCGGTCGGTCGTGGTGGCGGCGCTGGCGCAGCTCGCCCGCAGGGGCGAGATCAAGCCCGAGCGGGTCGTCGAGGCCCGCGAGCGCTACGGACTCTGATCCGGAAGGCCGTTCGGCCGACGCCCCCGGACGCGACGCCCCTCCCGTTCACAGGATCCGGGAGGGGCGCCGTCCGTACGGGCCCCGCGCTCAGCGCGCGAACCGGGGCAGCCACTTGACCTGGTAGTCGGGGTGCCCCGCGTGCTCGGCGGCCAACTGCCGTACGACGAAGCCCAGCCCGACCGCCCGTCCCGAGGCGAAGTCACGGACCGGCCGGTCGATGTCGAGTGCGGCCACTTCCGTGTACTCGTCGAGGAGCACCCTGTTCGTCTCGATCCGGCGGAGGGTGTACGCCGGGTCCTGGCGGGCGATGTGCCGGTCGTAGCCGCGCGTGCGCACGGCGAAGGCGATCCCGCCGGTACGGTCGTGGATCTCGCCCGGCAGCTCGGGCGGGCACCGCCAGTCCTCCTCGCCGGCCTCCCGCGCGATCCGCTCCTCCTCGTCGAGGCGTGCCCGGACGAAGGCCACCAGGTCGGTGTCGTGGTCAGTCATCAGTTCCGGTCCTTTGCCGTCCCGTACGCGGTCTGTGTGTGATCTATACGTGATCTGGACGCGTATACGCCACTTGTCATGGAATCCGGCCACGCGAATTGGCCAACCGCTTCCACGGCCCGCCGGACCCCCCGGCATCATGGAGTCATGCGCGCTGCCCGGCTGATCAAGATGGTTCTCCTGCTCCAGTCCAGACCCTCCATGACCGCTGCCGAGCTGGCACGGGAGCTCGAGGTCAGTGAGCGGACCATCACCCGGGACGCCCAGGCGCTGTCCGAGGCGGGCGTGCCGGTCTACGCGGACCGGGGCAGGAGCGGCGGATACCGGCTGATCGGCGGCTACCGCACCCGGCTGACCGGTCTGGCGCGCGGCGAGGCCGAGGCGCTGTTCCTCTCCGGAGTGCCGGGCGCGCTGCGGGAGATGGGGCTCGACGACGTGTCGTCGGCGGCCCGGCTGAAGGTGTCGGCGGCGCTGCTGCCGTCGCTGCGGGACGCCCCCGAGTCGGCGGCGCAGCGCTTCCATCTCGACGCGCCGGGCTGGTACCAGGAGCCGCAGACGCCCGAACTGCTTCCGGCCATCGCCGAGGCGGTGTGGGACAACCGGCTGCTGGACGCCCGCTACCGGCGCGGGGACACCGAGGTGGAGCGGGAGCTGGCGCCGTACGGTCTCGTGCTCAAGGCGGGCGTCTGGTACCTCTGCGCCTGTGTGCAGGGGACGTTCCGGGTGTACAGGATCGACCGGTTCACCACGGTCGAGCCTCAGAAGGAACGTTTCGTCAGGGAGGAATCCTTCGATCTGCCCACCTTCTGGGACGAGCAGTCGGCGGAGTTCGCGCGCTCGCTGCTGCGCACCGAGATCGTGGTACGGCTCTCCGCGGACGGCGCCCGCAGGCTGCCGTACATCGTGGACCGGGCCGCCGCCCGTGAGGCGGTCGCCGCGGCCGGCCCCGCCGACGCCGAAGGCCTGCTCACCGTGACGCTGCCGGTGGAGTCCGAGGACGTGGCGTTCTCGCAGTTGCTCACCCTCGGCCCGGACGCGGAGATCCTGGAACCGGCCTCGCTGCGCGGCCGGTTCGCCGAGGCGGCGGAACGGATGCGCGCGCTGTACGGGTGAGAGCGCCCCGTACGGGCCCACATACAGGCCCACGTACAGGCTTCATTTACACGCCCCTGTGCACGCCCACGTACACGCCCTGAGCGCGCCCTGCACGCGCCCCTGCGCACGGCTTCCCCCGCACGCATCCCCGCGCGCCAAAATGGCCCCCAATGGCGGAGCATTGGCAGAGGCGAGATGTCCGCTTCCGGCAACTCTCTTCCATTGGCAGGCTGTTGTAGAGTTTGGCTGTGTCCGGAGACAGCGCCCTGACCGAGGGACAACAGCGTCCACGGGATGTGGTCGCGGACGCGCTGCGCCATCACATCTCCCAGGGGGAGCTGCGCGTCGGCGAGCGGATTCCCACCCAGGCCGAGCTGAGCGAACAGTACAGAGTGCCGCGCGGCGCGGTCCGCCGGGCCCTGGAGCTCCTCGAACACGAGGGCTTGATCAAGCGCGCGCAGCAGGGCACCCCCGCGACGGTCGCCAGGACCACCCCGCTGGCCTCCCCGCTGCCGGCGGAGCCGCGGGGTCACGGCCGCGCCGATGACGTACCCGCGCCGCGCCGCCATCCGCCGCGCCCCGCCGGGGTGTTCCTCGGCGAGCGGGTCGCCCAGTGCTTCCGGCACCGGCGGGTGACCATCGACGCGTACTGCCTCAACGGCGAGACCCTCGCCTCCGCCCTCGCGGGACCGCTCGTCGCGCTCGGCACCGCCGGCGTGCGGAATCCGGAGCGGATCGCCGTACGGATCCTGCTGCCGAACGCGGACGATCCGCTGGCACTCCCCCAGGTCGTCGGCGAGCCGGCGAACACCCGGCCGCGCGAGCGGCTCCGGGAGAGCACCGCCCACATCTACGGCTCACTGCGCCACTCCCTGCGGATGCTCACCGTCCGCGGGCTGGTCCCCGAGGTCTCGGTGGAGGCGCGGAAGGTCTCGATCAGCCCGACCCAGAAGGTCTACATCCTCAATGGGCAGGAGGTGCTGGCGGGCCACTACCAGGTGCAGTCGCGCCGGGTGGACCTCGACCGGGACGACCCGATCGAGATCTACGACATGCTCGGCGTGGAAGGCATGCTGTTCCGGCACACCGCGGTCGACAACGACCATGTCACGGCGGCCTATGTGGACCAGACCCAGCAGTGGTTCGACTCGCTGTGGAACACCATCGCGGTGCCCTGGGACTCCTGACCGCGCCCCGGCCCCGCGCCGCCGCCGGTCAGCCCGAGGCCACGAGCAGCAGGATCAGCAGCACCGAGGCCGCGCAGAGCAGATTGACGGTCTGTGTCCGGTCGGCACGGTCGGCGCGTGCCGCGCGGATCAGCAGGGCGCAGACCAGTACGCCCATCGACCCCTGGGGCCCCAGGATCCCCGCCAACTGCGCCGCCCGGGCCGCCAGTTCGACCAGCCATTCGATTCGTGTCAGTGCCCCCATGGCATCTCCTCCGCTTCCGTTTCATCGCGCTTCGACCCTGCATGAACGGGACACCCTGCGGTTGGCACCCCGTTGGCAGAGAAATGCTGCGGAGAGAAGGCCAATGGTCGGGTATCAGTCCCCTTCCCATACCCACCGGCAATGGCGGCCATTGTGGTGCAGGCCGCCCGGCCTGACCGTTCGGTCGGTCACTTCACCGGCCGACGGGGCGAGTTGACCGGTGGTTGCAGGTATCTGTCCCGGCTTGAACGGCGGTTGTAGCCTCGGCAGTGTGATGCCCACCGAGCGGGGAGGAGGCGACGACCTCCCCCAGTACCGCTCCATCGCAGACGATCTGCGCAGCCAGATCCTGGAGGGCCGGCTGCCCGCGGGCCAGGCGCTGCCCAAGCAGCATCAGCTCCAGCGGCGGTACGGCGTGGGCCGCGGCACCATCCAGAGCGCCCAGCAGATGCTCCGCGACGAGGGCCTCCTGGAGGAGGGCGCGCCCGGCCGGGCCGCCCGGGTCGCCAACCGGACTGCCAACCTCCAGCCATTGGCCCACCACATCACCCGCGCCTTCGCCGCCCGGCATGTCACCCTCGATGTCTGGTCGCTGACCACCGAACAGCTCAGCAAGGCGGTGCAGAACGAGGTCGAGGCGATCCGGGAGGGCCGCCGCCGTCCGCCGGAGTCGATCACCGTACGGGTGCTCCTGCCCGACCTGGTGACCAGCCACCCGTATCCGCGCCACGCCGACGACCCCGCCGACCCCAGACCGCTGGCGAGGCTGCGCCATGTGATCCGTACATACGCCGGGGCGCTGGAGCACTCGCTGACCCTGCTGGCCGAACGGGGGCTGGTCGAGCAGGTCTCGGTGGCCGTCCGCGGGCTGCCGACGATCCCCGGCGAGAAGCGCTATCTGATCAACGGTACGGAGCTGCTGACCGGGTACTACTGGCTGGAGCGCGGCCAGATGCAGAACAATCCGGACGGTGCCTCGCTGGACGTACTGGAGCTGCGCAGCGGCGATCTGTTCGCGTCCTCGCTGACGGCGGAGGGGACCAGCGCGGTGGAGCGGGCCCGGTTCGAGCAGATCGCGCGCTGGTTCGAGTCGCGCTGGGAGCAGGTCGCGCAGCCGCTGCCGCTGGAGGGCCGGCCGGGATCCTGAGCCTGTGCCTCGCACGTGTGAGAAAGGGGCGTGATTTCGGCGGCTCCGCGTGCGCGGCCCTCCGGCAAGCACGATGCTTGACCCGTGATGGACGAGACGGAGTTCTGGGAGATCGTCGACAGCACTCGCGCGGCCGCCGAGGGCGACCCCGAGGACCACGCCGACCTGTTGGTCGAACGGCTGCTGACGCTCGATCCCGACTCCGTCCTGGACTTCGCCCGGCACTTCGAGTCCCGCTACAACCGCGCCTACCGCTGGGATCTGTGGGGCGCCGCCGCCGTCCTGCTGAGCGGCGCGAGCGACGACGCGTTCGACTACTTCCGCTGCTGGCTCATCGGGCAGGGCCGCGAGATCTTCGAGGGCGGGGTGCACGATCCCGACAGCCTCGCCGAGCTGCTCGACGAGTTCGACGAGGACCTCGACGGGGACGGCGAGGAGCTGGGGTACGCGGCGGACGAGGCGTACGAACAGCTCACCGGGGTGGTGGCACCGGATCTGGGCATCCCGCCGCAGACCGCGGAGCCGCAGGGCACACCGATGGACTTCGAGGACGAAGGGGCGCTGGCGGAGCGCTTCCCCCGGCTCTGGGAGCGCTTCGGGGCCCAGACGGCGGGGGAGGTCAGGAAGGGCCGTTAGGTCTGTCGGGCCCGGCGCCCGGCCCGTACTCGTACACCTCGTACACGTACGTCCACTCGTGCGACGGGCCCGCCCGTACCACCGGGTGCCCGGCTCGTCCGGTCACGTCAGACCCGGACCGTACGGTCACGTGCCCGGCGGCGCCGTTCGCTCACCCCGTCAGCGACAGCCCCATGCACACATCGTCCACGTACTTCCCCTCCACACAGAACTCCCCCGGCAGCACTCCCTCCACCGCGAAGCCCTCCGTCTCGTACAGCGCCCGCGCCGCCGTGTTGTACCCCAGCACGCGCAGTGTCAGCCGCCGCGCGCCCTGGTTGCGCGCGTGCAGGACCGCGGCGCGCAGCAGGGCGCGTGCCACGCCCCGGCCGCGCGCCCACTCGTCCACCGCCAGTCCCTGTATCTGCCGTACATGCGCGTTGGTGGCGAGCGGGGTGGGCCGTACCACCCGGATGTACCCGGCGATCCGGTCCTCGGCGCCGTCCGTGTCCACCTCCGCGACGAGATAGTCCTCGGGCGCGTGCACGGCGTCGAAGAACGGGCCGAGGGGCGGCTCCGGCCTCGGCGTCACGGCATGCAGCGGCGACCAGGTCCGCAGGCTCAGACCGGACAGGACGTCACCGTCCGCGCGGGCGGCGGGGCGGATCCGGGGCGGTGTACGCGGTCCGGACCGGGGCGGAGGCGGCGGAGGTACGGGCATGATGCCACTGTGCCACGCGGCGTTCCGGGGCAGGATGGGGCCATGAGGATCGCGGTCACCGGCTCCACCGGGCTCATCGGTACGGCACTCGTACGCTCTCTGCGCGCTGACGGCCATGAGGTCGTACGGCTCGTGCGGCGCCCCGCGCGCGCGGACGACGAGGCCGAATGGGACCCCTTGCGGCAGTACGTCGACACCGGCCGGCTGCACGGCTGCGAGGCCGTCGTGCATCTCGCGGGCGCGGGCATCGGCGGGCGGCGCTGGACCGAGGCGTACAAGAAGGAGATCCGGGACAGCCGGATCCTCGGTACGGCCGCGATCGCCGAGGCCGTCGCCTCTCTCGCCGAGCCGCCCCGGGTGCTGGTGTGCGGCTCCGCCATCGGCTTCTACGGCGACACCGGCGGCCGGGCGGTGGACGAGAGCGCACCGCCGGGGGACGGTTTCCTGCCGTCGCTCTGTCTGGCGTGGGAGGAGGCCGCCGTGGCCGCGGAGGAGGCGGGCGTACGCACGGTGTACGCCAGAACGGGACTGGTGGTCTCGCGCGCGGGCGGCGCGTGGGGGCGGCTCTTCCCGATCTTCCGCGCGGGTCTGGGCGGGCGGCTCGGCAGCGGGCAGCAGTACTGGAGCTTCATCTCCCTGCACGACGAGGTGGCGGCGCTGCGGCATCTCATCGACACGGAGAGCCTGGAGGGCCCGGTGAACCTGACGGCGCCCGAGCCGGTCACCAATCGCGAGGTGACGGCGGCGATGGGGCGGGTGCTGCGTCGGCCGACCCTCTTCCCGGTCCCGGCGGTGGCCCTGCGGGTGGCGCTGGGCGATCTCTCGGAGGATGTGCTGGGCAGTCAACGGGTGCGGCCGGCGCACCTGTTGGAGTCCGGCTTCACATTCGCGTTCCCCACCATCGACGAGGCGATCCGCGCGGCCTGACGGCGCTCGGGCGGCCTTCTCACGGAGGTCTGCGCGCACCCCCCATGCACCGGTGACCCCGCACACGCGCGGCAGCGGAGAGGCCCTCCTCTTTCTACGCTCGACCGGAACTTGAGCCTCGCCCGGGTGTCGCCGGGCGCCGGCCGCGCCGACATCGGGGAGGGGCACGTGCTCAGCACCGCACACCACTCGACCGCTCAGCAGGCGGACGTCGTCATCATCGGAGCCGGCATCGCGGGTTTGTCGGCGGCCCGTCATCTGACCAGCGCAGGGGTAAGAGTCACGGTCCTGGAGACCGCCCCTCAGGTGGGCGGCCGGATGGCGACCGACGAGGTCGACGGCTTCCGGCTCGACCGCCAGGGGCAGTTGCTCACCACCTCGTACCCTGAGCTGCTCCGTACACCGGGCCTTGACGGCGCGGGCCTGCGGAAGTTCTCCCCGGGCGTGCTCGTGCACAGCGACGGACGCAACTACCGGACCGGAGCGGTGGGGAGCGCGCGGAGCGCACTGACGGTGGCACGCGCCCT
The DNA here is from genome assembly GCF_000981895.1 of Streptomyces odonnellii. Lineage (GTDB taxonomy): Bacteria > Actinomycetota > Actinomycetes > Streptomycetales > Streptomycetaceae > Streptomyces > Streptomyces odonnellii. Next base: position 11,650 of record NZ_LATD01000201.1, read on the forward strand.
GGCGAGCGCCCCCCGCCCGCCGCTGGGCGGCGCGGTCGACCAGGCCCGGCTCAGCGCCGTCCTGGGCCGGCTGGCGGCCACTCCGACGAGCCGGCTGCTGACCCGCCCCGAACGCACCGCCCTGGAGGCCCTGTCCGCCCGCGGTCTGCCCGCCCGTACCGTCAACGGCTTTCTCCGCCCGCTCCTGTCCACGCTGCTCTGCGACCCGGATCTGGGGACGTCCAGCCGGTGCGCCGATCTGGCGCTTCAGGCGTTCGCCCGGGGCCGGCTGTTCGTCACGGCGGGCGGTGCGTCGGCGCTGCCCGAACTGCTGGCGCGGGCCCTGCCGGTGGGCACCGTCCGTACGGACGTGTGCGTCACGGACGCGTCGATCAGCTGTGTCACCACCAAGGAGCACGGCGAGATCACCTGCCGTGCGCTGGTCCTGGCGACCGGCGCGCGGGCCGCGGCCGAGCTGCTGCCGGGGCTCAGGGCGCCGGACTTCCACCCCGTGACGGTCCTGCACCACACCGCGCCGGAACCGCCGATGACCGATCCGGCGCTGCTGCTGGACGCGGACCGGGGCGGTCCGGTCGCGCACACCGCCGTGATGAGCGCGGTCGATCCCGCGCGGGCACCGGAGGGCCGGGTGCTGATCTCGTCGACGGTGCTCGGCACCCCTCCCCCGGCCGCGGAGCTCGACCGTACGGTCCGCGCGCATCTCGCGAAGCTGTACGGGACACCGACCGACGACTGGGAGCTGCTGGCCGCCTACCACAACCCTGAGGCGGTGCCCGCGATGCCTCCGCCGCACGATCTGCGGCGCCCGGTGCGGCTGTTGTCGGGGCTGTACGTGTGCGGGGACCACCGGGACACGAACACGGTCCAGGGCGCGCTGTTCTCGGGCCGCCGCGCCGCGCACGCGATCCTGCGCGACCTGGGGGTGCGGCCGGCGGAGGGGACGGCGGAGACGGCGCGACCGGAGGGGCCGGAGCAACTGCCAGCGGTGGCGTAGGACGTAGGGGTTCGCCGGACGGGCGGAGAAGCGGCCCGTCCGGCGGACCGAGGACACAGCACGGGCCCGGCTGAACCGGCCGGGGCCCGGCCGGTTCAGCCGAACGAGGCGATCCGGTCGCGGTAGTTCCGTACCGCCGCCGCGTCCCGGTACGGCTCCAGCCGCCGCTCGAAGTCCCGTACGTACTCCGCGGCCCGCGCCGACCGCATCTCGGTCACCTGCTTCGCCGCCTCCGCCCCCAGCAGGCACGCCTGGTCCAGCTCACCGAGGCCGAGCCGGGCGCAGGCGAGCACCACCCGGCAGAAGAGCCGGCTGCGGGCGTACGCCGGAGCGCGGAGCTGGAGCGAGCGCTCGGCGTACTGCGCGGCGGCGCGGTACTGCTGGAGATCCCGGTGGCAGTGCCCGAACTCGTCGGCGAGCTGTGCCTCGTCGTAGAAGCGCGCCCAGTGCGGCACTTCGTCCCCGGGCCGCGCCGACTCCAGCGCGCGTTCGGCCCGTACGAGCGAGGCCGTGCACGCGCGCGCCTCCCCGAGCACCCCGTGCCCGCGCGCCTCGGCGGAGTGCAGCAGCGCCTGCACGACCGGCGGAGCGGAGCCGCCGACGCCCTGCTGGGCGACCCGCGCGAGCTGGACCGCCTCCCGGCCATGGCCCAGATAGACGGCCTGGCGGCTCATGGTGATCAGGGTGTACGAGCCGTACGCGCGGTCCCCGGCCGCCTGGGACAGCCGCAGGGCCTGTACGAAATAGCGCTGGGCGAGGCCATGGGCGGCGATGTCGTACGAGGTCCAGCCCGCGAGCCGGGTCAGCTCGGCCGCCGCGGCGAAGAGACGGCGGCCGGTGGCCTCTCCGTACACCCCGCGCAGCATCGGTTCGGCCTCGTGCTCCAGATACCGGACGAGCGCCTGGCGGGCGTGGCCGCCGCCGTAGGTCTGGTCGAGGGTGCTGAAGAGGTCGCCGACCGAGCGGAGGGCTGCGACATCGCCGAGGGTGACCCGCTGGCCCGCCGCGCGCTCCGTACGGGGCCTGGGGAGGGTGCCCTGCCGCCCCTGGAGGGGCACCCGGTGCCCGCCCTCGTGCGAGGGGGCTCCGCTGTCGCCGGTACGGCTCGCGCCCTCGCGGCCGCCGTTCTCCGCGGCGCGGCCGGCCCCGTACGTTTCGAGGCCGGCGGAGCCGACCCGTTCGTCCGCGCGTCCGATCAGCCAGTCGCGGCTGGGGACGACAAGACCGGCCGGGGTGAACGCGATCTTGCGCAGCTCCGAGTGGCTGCCGGAGTCCTTGCGCCACAGCCCGGCGACGATGTCGACGGCCTCTTCCGGGGTGGACGCGAATTCCAGGCCCGCGTAGACCGGCGCGCAGGCGTCGAGCCCCAGTTCCTGCGCGGTGAGCCGGCGGCCGAGTCTGCGGGTGAACACCTCGGCGATCAGCGCCGGGGTCGTGCCGCGCGGCTGCTGCCCGCGCAGCCACCGCGTCACCGATGTTTTGTCGTACCGCAAATCCAGGCCGTGTTCGAGACCGAGCTGATCCACCCGGCGGGCGAGACCTGCGTTGGAGAATCCGGCTTCCGCGATGAGCGCGGCGAGCTGGCGGTTGGGGATGCGCTGCGGAGGTCGTTCCGACATTAGCTGTGCGGTCTCCTGCCTTCCGGGCCCGGGGAGCAGCCCATATGGAACGGCGCGAATTTAGCGGTCGCGAACGCTTCCGCCGCTGCCTTCGCCCCACATTCATCCGATCGTGTGAGGATCAAGGGCTCCGCTGACGGGAGGCCTTGCGTACGGGCCGCCGGAAGCCCCGCGCTCCGGCCCCGGAACACCTGCCCGGCCGCTCCGCCGGGAGCCGCCGTACAGTGGCGGGGGCGTGACCCGTGCACGATGAACGTTCTGAGGAGGCGGCCGTGAGTGAGCTGGTGAGTGAGCGGTGAGTGAGCTTCGGTACGTCCGACTGGGCTTCGGCGAGCAGGCCGTCGAGTACCAGGAGGCATGGCAGGAACAGCGCCGGGTCCACGCGGCCCGCTTCGCGGACGAGATCCCCGACACCTGTCTGCTGCTGGAGCATCCGCCGGTCTATACGGCGGGACGGCGCACGGCCGACAGCGAGCGCCCCCTGGACGGCACCCCGGTCGTCGATGTGGACCGGGGCGGGAAGATCACCTGGCACGGCCCCGGCCAGCTCGTGGGCTATCCGATCCTCAAGCTGCCGCGCCCGGTCGATGTCGTCGCACATGTCCGCCGGCTCGAAGAGGCGCTGATCCGCACGGTCGCCGAGTTCGGCCTGGAGACCACCCGGGTCGAGGGACGCAGCGGGGTGTGGGTGCTCGGGGACCCGGTGGGCGAACGCCCGTCCCTGGGCGGGCTGTCGCTGGACTTCGATCCGCGGGTGGCGGACGAGGAGTTCGACCCGCGGCTGAACGGGCCGGAGTACGCCCCGTCCAACGCGGGCCAGCGCCGCGAGGACCGCAAGCTGGCGGCGATCGGTATCCGGGTCGCCAAGGGCGTGACCATGCACGGCTTCGCGCTGAACGTGAATCCGGACAACACCTGGTTCGACCGGATCGTGCCGTGCGGGATCCGGGACGCGGGGGTCACCTCGCTCTCGAACGAGCTGGGCCGGGACATCACGATCGCGGAGGTCCTGCCCGTACTGGAGGAGCATCTGCGGGACGTGCTCGCGCACGCGGAGCTGAGACCGCGGGAGCGGGCGAGCGCCTGAGTCCGTCGCGGGCCCTCGCGGTCCGGGCCCTGCCGGTCCGGGGGTCCCCGCGCGGAGATTTCCCGCACGGGGGTCTCCTGCACGGGGGTTCGCGCGCGGGGGCTGCCGCACGGGGGGCTCCCGCACGGGGGAATGCGCCCCTCTGGCCATGGGTTGGCCAGACGTAATGCCACGTAAATATCGGGCGTAACCTGGTGTTCGCCGAAGAATCGAATGCCGCGCCAGCAGAGAGAGGTGCCGGACGTGTCCGCTGTCGCACCCGAAGGACGCAAGATGCTGCGTCTGGAGGTCCGGAACAGCCAGACCCCCATCGAGCGCAAGCCCGAGTGGATCAAGACCCGGGCGAAAATGGGTCCCGAGTACCAGCAGCTCCAGAAGCTCGTGAAGAGCGAGGGTCTGCACACGGTCTGCCAGGAGGCGGGCTGCCCGAACATCTTCGAGTGCTGGGAGGACCGCGAGGCGACCTTCCTCATCGGCGGCGACCAGTGCACCCGGCGCTGCGACTTCTGCCAGATCGACACCGGAAAGCCGGCCGAGCTGGACCGCGACGAGCCGCGCCGCGTCGGCGAGTCCGTTGTCGCGATGGACCTGAACTACGCCACGATCACCGGCGTCGCCCGTGACGACCTGGAGGATGGCGGGGCGTGGCTGTACGCGGAGACCGTGCGCCAGATCCACACCCTTACGGCGGAGCGGGCGGCGGGCGGCACGAAGGTCGAGCTGCTGATCCCCGACTTCAACGCGGTGCCCGAGCAGCTCGCCGAGGTCTTCTCGTCCCGTCCCGAGGTGCTCGCGCACAATGTCGAGACGGTGCCGCGCATCTTCAAGCGCATCAGGCCCGGCTTCCGGTACGAGCGCTCGCTGGAGGTGATCACGCGGGCCCGTGAGGCGGGCCTGGTCACCAAGTCCAATCTGATCCTGGGCATGGGCGAGGAGCGCGCCGAGGTCAGCGAGGCGCTGCGGCATCTGCACGAGGCGGGGTGCGAGCTGATCACGATCACCCAGTACCTGCGCCCTTCCGTACGGCACCACCCGGTCGAGCGCTGGGTGAAGCCGCACGAGTTCGTGGAGCTGAAGGAGGAGGCCGAGGAGATCGGTTTCTCCGGGGTGATGTCGGGGCCGCTGGTGCGCTCCTCGTACCGCGCGGGACGGCTGTACCAGCAGGCGGTCGAGCGGCGCGGCGCGGCGGTGGCGGGCCAGGCGGTGTGAGCTGGCGGCCGTCGCCGAGGCGAAGCCGTCACCGAGGCGAAGGCTGTTGCCGTTTCGGCGTGCGGGCGTGCCGGGCGCGAGCGCGCGGGCGCTGAATCCCACCCGCTCGGCGCAAGCGCTCTGTGAATCCGGGCACAAGTGACTACTGAGCGGTAGCGGCCGGTCGAGGCGCGGTCCGTACCCTCCCCGCAGGTCGGGGGCGGGTACGGACCGCGCCACCGTTTTCGCGGCCGTTCGCGGACCACCTGCCGGGGTTTCATTCGCGTTTGACCACTCGGTCACGCCCTGGTAACACCAGTGAATGAACCTGTGAACGAACCTGGTTCCAGGGCGCGGTGTGCGTGCCGGGCGTCGCGGCCCGGGCGAGGCTTCGCGGACACGCCCCAGGCACCGCGCACGCTCGTGCACACCGCACCGGACCCGCACGTGAGGGGATCGACATCATGCAGGACGCGCCGGTACGACCCGTCACCAAAGCCACGGCGTCCACCGCCAGGACCGCCCCGGCGCGCACCGCGACGGTCCGGGCCATGGCCGCCAGGACCACCCCGGTCCGCCCCTCCGTCGCCGGTGCGCTGCGCGCCGTGGAGTACCTCCTCCTGAGCGGCGGCCAGCGCACGGCCCGCCGCAACGCCTGGACGGCCGTCCTGGAGGACCGCCGCAGGGCCAAGGACCGGGTCGAGGCCCAGCACGTAATGGAGGCCGTGTCGAAGGCCACTTCCCGCGCCACGTAAACTTCTCGCATGGCGAGGAAGGAAAGCGCAGACACTGCTGCGAACCCGGGGCGACTGAAGCAGATTGCCCTTACCTACAAGATGACCCGGCGGGCCGACTCGAAGGTCGGTCTTGTCGTCGCGGGTGTGGGAATCGTCACCTTCGGTGTCTTCCTCGCGGTCGGCTTCTTGATCAACCATCCCATCTATCTGGGCATTCTGGGCTTCATCCTGGCGTTCCTCGCGATGGCGATCGTCTTCGGCCGCCGTGCCGAGAAGGCGGCCTTCGGACAGATGGAGGGCCAGCCGGGCGCCGCGGCCGCGGTTCTGGAGAACGTGGGCCGCGGCTGGACGACCACCCCGGCGGTGGCGATGAACCGTAACCAGGACGTCGTCCACCGGGCCGTCGGCAAGGCGGGCATCGTGCTGGTGGGCGAGGGCAACCCGAACCGGGTGAAGAGCCTGCTGGCGGCCGAGAAGAAGCGGATGCAGCGCATCGTGATCGATGTGCCGGTGCACGACATCATCGTCGGCGACGGCGAGGGCCAGGTGCCGCTGAAGAAGATCCGTACGACGATGCTGAAGCTGCCGCGCGTACTGGCGGGCCCGCAGGTGACGGCGGCCAATGACCGGCTGCGCGCGATGGGCGATCTGATGAGCAATATGCCGCTGCCGAAGGGGCCGATGCCGAAGGGCATGCGGATGCCGCGCGGCGGGAAGATGCGCTAGCCGGCGATACGGACATGGCACATGGAGGAGGGCGGCCGCGATGACGCGGCCGCCCTCCTCTTATATCGCTCTTCTCTTACTGCTCTGCTGGACCTGCTAGATCCGCACCTGGACGGTTCGGGAGAGGCGGTCGTGGAGTCCGCGTCCGTCGCGGTCCCAGATCAGGGCGGGGATGGCGAGGCAGAGCAGGACGCTGCGGACGAGGACACGGACGATGCCGGCCCGGCCGCCGTCCTCGGCGACGACCCGGAGGCCGAAGACGCGCTTGCCGGGGGTGAAGCCGACCGTACCGACGGTGAGAAGGCTCAGCGCTAGCAGGACACCGAGGGCCCAGTTGCCCGCTGCCTGCCAGTCACGGCCGGCGAGCAACCCGTATGCGATCAGTACGCACAGCGCCCAGTCGGTGAAGATGGCCCCGAAGCGGCGGCCGAGGGGCGCGACGGAACCGGGGCCGTGCTCGGGCAGGCCGAGCCGTTCGCCGCGGTAGCCGAAGTCGACTCCCATGTCCTCGGCGGCCGCGCGGGGCCCGGAGAGCCAGGATCCGATTGCTTGCCTGTTGTCCACCCGACCACGGTACTGCGGGGGTCCCGGAGCCCCTGGGACGGGGGTACGGACGGGTTGTGACGGGGGCATACGGAGGGGGTACGTGAGCGGTGTGCGGGCAGTGTGCGCCCCGGCGCACACTCGGGCTGGTTAACTTCACCGAAACAAATGGGTCACGCTTGAGAAATGCCGGATACCTATGGTCGGCTGCAGCGTGTGCCACCGCACTGGCCGCACGACCGAGCGACAACCCCCGCCCCACCCCGGGACGGGAGGAGGAGGAGCTGGATGTTCCAGAACGCCGACGAGGCCAAGAAGTTCATCGCGGACGAGGACGTCAAGTTCGTGGACGTCCGCTTCTGCGACCTGCCTGGCGTGATGCAGCACTTCACGATCCCGGCGAAGGCGTTCGACCCCGCCGACGAGCTGGCCTTCGACGGCTCGTCGATCCGTGGCTTCCAGGCCATCCACGAGTCGGACATGGCGCTGCGCGCGGACCTGTCGACCGCCCGGGTCGACTCGTTCCGCCGCGACAAGACGCTGAACATCAACTTCTTCATCCACGACCCGATCACGGGCGAGCAGTACAGCCGCGACCCGCGCAACATCGCCAAGAAGGCGGAGGCCTACCTCGCCTCGACCGGCATCGCGGACACCGCGTACTTCGGCCCGGAGGCCGAGTTCTACGTCTTCGACAGCGTGCGTTTCAACACCACGGCGAACGAGGGCTTCTACCACATCGACTCCGAGGCCGGCGCCTGGAACACCGGAGCGATCGAGGACAACCGCGGCTACAAGGTCCGCTACAAGGGCGGCTACTTCCCGGCACCGCCGGTCGACCACTTCGCCGATCTGCGGGCCGAGATCTCCCTGGAGCTGGAGGCGTCCGGCATCCAGGTCGAGCGCCAGCACCACGAGGTGGGCACCGCCGGCCAGGCGGAGATCAACTACAAGTTCAACACGCTGCTCGCCGCCGCCGACGACCTGATGCTCTTCAAGTACATCGTGAAGAACGTCGCCTGGCGCAACGGCAAGACCGCGACCTTCATGCCCAAGCCGATCTTCGGTGACAACGGCTCCGGTATGCATGTCCACCAGTCCCTGTGGCAGGGCGGCAGCCCGCTCTTCTACGACGAGCAGGGATACGCGGGCCTCTCGGACACCGCCCGCTACTACATCGGCGGCATCCTCAAGCACGCCCCGTCGCTGCTGGCCTTCACCAACCCGACGGTGAACTCGTACCACCGCCTGGTCCCCGGCTTCGAGGCCCCGGTCAACCTGGTCTACTCCCAGCGCAACCGCTCGGCAGCGATGCGCATCCCGATCACGGGCTCGAACCCGAAGGCCAAGCGCGTCGAATTCCGCGCCCCGGACCCGTCCTCGAACCCGTACCTGGCCTTCTCCGCCCTCCTCCTCGCGGGCCTCGACGGCATCAAGAACAAGATCGAGCCGGCCGAGCCGATCGACAAGGACCTCTACGAACTGGCCCCGGAAGAGCACGCCGGCGTCCCCCAGGTCCCCACCTCCCTCCCGGCCGTCCTCGACGCCCTGGAAGCCGACAACGAATACCTCCAGGCCGGCGGAGTCTTCACCTCGGACCTGATCGAGACCTGGATCGACTTCAAGCGCACCAAGGAAATCGCCCCGATCCAACTCCGCCCGCACCCGCACGAGTTCGAGCTGTATTTCGACATCTAAACCGAAGCAGCACGGGGCACTCCCCCCGAGGTCTCAGGCCGTCGACCGCCGCCGTCAGGGCGCGGTCGGCGGCCTTCTTCGTGGGCTCCGCGCCGGTGGGCGTCGGGCAGTCCGTTGGGGCTGAGCACCGCGTGGCAATGGTTGTGACGGGGTTGTTGAGGGTTGTATGGCGGCTGGTCGCGTGGTGGGGGTGGTTGTCTGGCTAGGATGCGCCGACCTGCGGGGTGGCCGTGGGGGTTGTGTTGACGGGGGAGGACCCTTCGATGTTTGTGCTGGCCATATTGCTCATCGTCACGGCCGTCGTGCTGGCTGTGGTGGGGCGGAGCCGGGCTGGTGGGTTGAAGGTCTGGGCCGCGCTGGCCGGGGTGGCCGGGGTGGGGTTCGGGGTGGTCAGTTGTGTGTATGTGGTGAGCGCGTACGAGGTCGGGGTGCCCGTGCTCTTCGGGAAGATCGGGGCGCCGCTGACGTCCGGGATGCATCTCAAGACGCCGTTCACCGAGGTGACGAGCTTCTCCACGCGGCCCGTGGACCTCAATCTCAACGACAAGGACGTGGTCGAGGTCCGCTCGTCGCAGGGCGGGGTGCTGTACGCGGATGTCACCGTCAAGTGGGCCGTGACACCGGGCAATGCGGTTGAGCTGTACCGGCTGGCCGGCAGTCAGGACGCGATCCAGGAGCGGCTGGTGCTGCCGGACAGCCGGGAGATCATCCGGAATGTGTTCGCCAAGCACAAGAGCGAGGAGGGCTATGCCTCCGGGCGGCAGACCATCGCCGCCGAGATCGAGGCGCAGATCAAGGAGCGGCTGAAGCCCCGGGGCATCGACGTCACCAATGTCAATCTGCGCAATGTGCGGCCGTCCGACCAGCTTCAGGAGCAGATAGACAAGAAGCTCCAGCAGGAACAGGCCACCGAGCGCGCGGTCGAGGCGGCGCGTACCGCGAAGGCCGAGTCGGAGCGTCGGCGTATCGAGGCGGAGGGCATCGCCAGGGCCAACGGGATCCTGGAGCGGTCGCTCACCGACCGGGTCCTGAGGAACCAGTGCATCGACGCCTTCAAGGAAGCCGCCAAGGCCAACCCCGTGTACGCGGTGCCGTGCGGGTCGGGATCGGACGGTACGCCCGTCATTGTGGACGGTACGCGGAACTGACGCGCGAGTCTGCCGCACAGCCCGCTGTCCGCTGTCCGCTGTCCGAGTTGTCCGGTGGACGCCACTTGTGAAGGCACGAACACCGCCTCCGAACGCCGCCTCGCCGACCGCGGGGTGGCGTTCTGGTGTACCGGCGCTTCGGCGGGTGTCGGTTGTCAGTGGGCGCTGGCACGATGGGGGGCATGAAGATCTACAACTGGCGGCCCTTTCTTGAGCGGTGGAGTGCTGACTGGGAGGACCTGGTCGGGGGGAGTGAGCCGTGGCCGGGGTTCGCGGGAGTGGAGGAGCAGCGGATACGGGAGGTGGAGGAGCGGCTCGGGGTCGGGTTGCCACTGACCTACCGGTCGTTCCTCGCGGTCACCGACGGGTGGCGCGCGGCTGGGACCGAGGTCGGGGTGGTCGGGGCCCTGGAGGGGGTTCGGTGGAACGGGGACGATGACGCGGAGCCGGGCGCACGGCTCCAGTTGGCCGTTACGGGGGCGGACATCGACGTGCTGCTCGATCCCGGCGATGTGGATGCCGACGGGGAGTGGGCCGCGTATCTGGACCGGAGCCGGGCCGACGGCGGTCCGGAGGAGCGGTACGAATCGTTCCTGGACCTGATGCAGGAGCTGTTCCGGGAGTTCCACCGCGCGCACGCCGACTCCCCCGGTTTCACGAACGCCACCACCCGGGAACTTGACGCCGATGTCGAGGAGGCGCGTACGGGCTGCCTCGCCGGGGACGACATCGACGGTCGGCTCGACCTCTTCATAGAAGCGGACGCCCACGGCCGGAGCCGTGCGCATGGGCTGCGGCTCCAGGTGGAGGCGATGCTGGACGGCGGACCGCTGGACATACGGGAGTTGGGACCGCTGGCCGCACTGGAGCGGCTGGATCCGCGCGGGGCCGAAAGCGACACGGAGGTCGAAAGCGGCACGGGGGCCGTGTCCGACGCGGCGGCCAGGTTCGACGCCGGTGCCGGGTTCGACGCCGTGGCCGGGGTTGGCGTGCGTACGTACCGGTACGAGCCCTCCGGCACCTTCGGCAAGGCGGTCGCGACCGCGCGCGAGCTGGCACGGTGGGGCGATACGGACGCCGCCTGGGAGACGATCGCCGACGCCGTGCCCGACTGGGAGCCCAACGGCAGTGAGCACATAGCCCCCGTCGGTCTGCTCGCCGATCCGTTCCTCGGGCCGGTGATCACACCGGAGCGCGGCCGGTACATCCTCGAAACGCCCCGTGGGGAGCAGCGCGAGGAAGGGGTCGTAGCGAGCGGGGAGGTGTTCGCGTCGGAGGGCGAAGGGCTGGGCTGGCTCGCCGACGACGGGGAGCAGGGCGGCTCCTACCGGTTCGTCCTCGTCGAGGGCATATCGCCGGAGGAGCTGGCCGTACGTATCGGGCAAGGGGCGGGCCAGGAAGGGCCGTTGTCGGCGCCGGCCGATGAGCGGGAGGCGGGGGACGCTGCCCGTATCGGCTCGTGCGGCGGCGACAGCGGGTGGAGCTTCGCGTTCGAAAGCCGCCGCGACACCGATTTCGCCGGGCCCCTGGGGGAGTCCGCGCAGCAGTCCCTCCAGGAGTCCTTCCCGGCGGGCGGGCTCGGCGAGAAGGCGTCCCGGGGCACCGCGTCCGTCACGGTGTGGGTGGAGCGGGGCAGCGAGGCGGAGGAGGAAGCGGGTACGTTCCACTTCTCGTACGCGGAGGACGGGCGGCGCCAGTACGGATTCACCGTGCACGACGGGGAGATCGAGGAGTGGGGCACGCTTCCCGAGTCCCTCGACCCCGAGGAACTCTTCCCCGATCCGGAGGACTTCGCGCTCGACCCCGACGACGAGTACGAGGCGCTCGCCGCCATCACGGACGAGTACGGGGTGTCCCTGCCCCGGTTCGCGCTCACGCGCGGGCGGCTCCACACCGTACGAACCGAACCCTGGGTCACCGGCGCCTGACGCCCACGGGCGCGAGCGCGAGCGCCCATGCCACGGCAAAGTCCGGCTCTCCGGCCCTGTCGGGGCCGGAGAGCCGGTGTACGGGCCGTGCCCGGCCGAGCCGTACCTCAGCCGGGCCGTGCCTCAGCGGATCGCTGCGCCTCAGCCTCAGTGCCGTACCTCGGCGCCATGTCTCAGCGCCGCACCTCAGCGGATCAGGGCGCGCACCATGCGGCAGGTGGTGTCGGACGGCGGGTGGACCCCGATCCGGGACGCCGTACTGCGGATCCTGCGGTTGGTCGCGTTCGCCGGGTGGTACACCCCCGAGTCGAGCAGGGCGATGGCGAGACGCATGGCCTTGAGCCGGCGGTTGTGGGTCTCGTACCACTCCCGCGGCTGACCCGCCGGCAGTGGTTTGCGGACGATGGTGGGCGCGGTCGGCTGGATCTCGAAGAGTTTCGTCGTGATTGTGGCAACGGCCATCGGCGACCTCCCGGCGCGGTGGTGGGACCCTCACGAACTACCCCCATTTTACCGTCCCCCACTGACAATCGCCCCTGGCCAGAGGGCATTTGACGGTCATTGGAGAGGCTGCCGCGCAGGGGTCGGGACCGAAGTCACGGGTGTGACGGCTGAACGGTACGGAGGGCTCGCCCGTACCCAACGGCAACACGGAACCCAGCCGGCCGCCCCCGTACGGCCGGGGACAGGAGCCCCCACACGTGTCCCGCAAGAAGACCTTCAGTACCCGGAAGAAGATCGCCCTGCTCGCCGGTGCCGCCGCGCTGGTGGGCGGTACGGCGGTGGTGATGACCGGGACCAGCCAGGCGTCGGTGGTCTGTGACGGGCTGGCCACGGCCCTCGGCAACAACGAGAGTTTCATCGCCGCGCAGAAGGCCGCGCCGGACGCGCTGTCCGAGGCTCGGATCGCCAACCGCGTCGCGGTCATCGAGGAGATCAAGCGCAAGCAGACGGCGTCCGGATGCCAGGCCGGCGAGAGCAACCGGCCGCCGCAGGCGGAGCAGCTCCCGGCGCAGGCCCCGGTGGAGCAGCAGCCGCCCGCGGCCGAACCGCCTGCCGCCGAACCGCCCGCCGACGCCGGGAACGCGGGCAACGGTGACGCGGGCGCCGGTGACACGGGCAATGCCGGAAGCGGTGACGGTGGCGGCGCCGGCGAGGTCGTCTGTGCGGGTTCCACCGTCACGCTCTCCGGCGAAGCGGGCGCCCCGGCCGCGTCCAGCAATCAGTTCCCGGCCGGGACCACGCTCCGCGTGACCAATCTCGACAACGACAAGTCGACCACGGTCCAGGTCACCTCGGTCTCCGGGAGCTGCGCCCTGCTGAACGACGCGGCGTTCGAGCAGGTCCGCGAGCCGGGCAAGTTCCTGATACGCAACGCCCGGATCGAACGCGTCCAGAGCGCCGGCTAGCCCGCGAGCCGACGAGGCTCTGAGCTCTGGGCCCTAGTAGTGCTTCGTTAGGTTGGTTTGATCGTGCGGTTGGTGGTGGT
>NZ_LATD01000202.1 GCF_000981895.1 Streptomyces odonnellii
CACTCACCCACCCCACCTCCAATCACCACTCAACCGCCTCCCCAGCCCGACCGGCACCAGAGCCCTACACCCGCCGCACCACACGCTGACCCGTCACATCCCCTGCCCGGGAAAACATAGACAGGTCGAAGCGGCGATCACCGAGCTAGACCCCGCCATTGCCCAGGTGACAAAGGCAGTGAGCCGCCGACGACAAGATCATCATCGGTATGGGCAGTACCCGGGGCCGCATCAAGTACCTTTTCGGCAAGAGCAATGCGGACGAACATACCGATCCGCACCCAGGCGGTTTCGTTTAGATCAAGGTGGGGGTGCGTGATGACAGCGGTTCCCGGGTGGCACCCTGGAGCGATGCGATCTGGAACCGACGTCACCGAGAACAGCCTGCGGCATCTGCTCAATGAGTGGGATCCGATCGGCGTAGCTGAGAATGCGCAGGACGAGTACGACTGCATGCTCACCCCTCTCCTCCAGCGGTTCCGGGGCGGCGCCGACCAGACGGAGATCCGTGATTTTCTGCGGCACGAGTTGGAGGCTCACTTCGGTCTTACCCCTCTGCCGTCAGAGCCCGAAGAGATGACTGTCCGACTGATGTCCTGGTGGACAGCTGCCAGCAAGGCCGATGGCACCGACTACGCGTAGTCGCTCCCTCCGGGACTGTAAATCGTTCGGTGTAACTCCCGATCATGGAAGATGCATCGATGACCAGTGAGAACGTGGCCGAGCACGAGGCTGTCGAGTCGGCAGCGGCGGTGTCGGCGAAGGCCGTGGATAACCAGCTGATCGACGAGTTGGTGAGCCGGGCCCAGGCCGAGGGCTTGCAGCTGACCGGCGAGGGCGGGCTGCTGCAGCATAGGTGGCGTGCCTCAGCAAGAAGCCCTGGAGCGCCATGGGGTGGGTAGATGATGGCTCCTCAGCATTTTACCGACAAAGGGGCAGCGATGAGACACGACTTCGATGTCATGGTGGAGTTCCTTAAGGCCCGTCTTCGTGAGGACGAACATGCGGCCAAATCACTGAAGCCCAGCAAGAACGAGGACGTGGACCGGCTGCGGGACCGGATCCTTGCCGACGCCGAGGCGAAGCGCAGGCTCATGGAATGGGTATTCGCGCCGCAGCGGGAGCTGGGGGAGTGGGAGCACTCCTTCGCAGGTGGCCTGGTCATCAAACAGTGGACGCGGTTCCGCCAGCCAGTGATCGAGCAACTCGTAGCGGCGTATGCCGACCACCCCGACTTCCACCCCGAGTGGAAGCTGATCGAGGACGAGCCGATCGAGGACGAGAGCCGCACCCGCGTATCGCGGTGATGCGCAGGATGAGGTCACTGACAGCATTGGGGCATCCGGCGCATGGCAACCCAGCTCAGCGGAAGCGCTGAGCTTCCAAGCACTGTCAAGCAAGGCCCTGCTGCATTTCCTCGAAATGCGCGGCTTAGAGGGGCGACTTGCGGTACACCTGGCTGACCAAGCAACGGGGCACGGTGTGGACGAAGTTTGTGGATGCAGGGAAGAGAACTGCCCTATACCAGCGCGTTTGGCCAACGTGACGCGATGGAGTACATGCAGGAGTGCTACTCGGACGAAGGGGGCAACCAGTCGGGGGAGCCAGCGGTACTGGTCCGTGCCAGCGCTGCGGGTAGCCGTGATGTCTTCCACGGTGACGAGCGTTGCGGCCTCATGGTCGGCGGCGGGCGACACCTGGAGGAAGCCAGTTGGATGCTGCTGGGTGATGCACAGGGTGTGGGGTATCGGCCGTGCCAGCGCTGCGGTTCTCCGGACACCCAGACCTGAAGTGACCGTGGCCACGCAGCTGACCATGTGGGAAGCTGGGCCAGCGCAGCCGACTCGTCTCAGTTTCTGTCTCATTCAGTGCCGTGCACGGCCGTTTAGAGCGGACCGGACGCCGGGGCGAAGCCCCAGAGGTAGCCACCCATGAACGCAGGTGAACGTCCCTGCACGCGCCCTCACACCACCACCACAGTCGGAAAGCGCGTTGGGGGCAACCCCTCACGAGTTCGAATCTCGTACCCTCCGCTCATGCTCTCACCGGGCATAACGTTGATGGTCGCAGCTTGGGTCGCAGTCGCCGAGATCAGGCAGCGGGAGGCCACTGGTCCGGCGGGGTCCGGAGGAGCACCATCTCCGCATCGCCGAGGCGAGCGGCCGCGCGGGCTTGCAGACCGAGCAGCCACGGGCCTGCCATCCCCAGTATTGAGCCGTACCTGGCGTGACTCGTTCAGCAAGGTTTCCCTGTACGCCGATGACTCTTCCGCGCAGGGGCGGCAAGATCGCAGGCATGAGGATTCTCGTTATCGGCGGTACCTGGTTCCTGGGCAAGAGCATCGCGCAAGGAGGGCTGGCGAGAGGGTGGGCGGTGACCACCTTCAACCGGGGGCGGTCCGGACACGACGTCGAAGGCGTCGAGCCCGCTCACGGGGACCGTACGGACCGGAGTGACCTCGAGCGCCTTGCCCTGCAAGGGCCGTGGGACGCCGTTATCGACACGTCCAGTTCCGACTTCCCGCCCCGCGATGTGCTCCTGGCTACCACTGCCCTCCGTGCTGTGGCCCGGCGTTGGGTGCACATCTCCACGGTGTCCGTCTACCAGGGCTGGCCGCACCAGGCCCTCACCGACCACTCGCCGTTGCTGGACTGTCCTGCGGACGCGGACGAGACGTACGGGTACACCGGCGAGGACGGCAGCCCCACCGTCTACGGCTTCCAGAAGGCCGGCGGAGAGCGGGCCGTGACCGAGGTGTTCGGTGACGCGGCGGTGTTTCTGCGCCCCGGGGTCATTCTGGGGCCCGGCGAGTACGTCGGGCGACTCCCTTGGTGGCTGACCCGGGCCAAGCGCGGCGGGAAGATTCTGGCGCCCGCTCCGAGCGGCCAGCGGATCCAACCGGTCGATGTCCGCGATGTCGCCGAGTTCGCACTCGACCAGGCGGCCGGCGAGACGAGCGGCGGGTACAACGTCACCCACCCCGACGGCATCACCTTCGCCGGCTTTCTCGGTGAGTGCCTGGCCGTCACCGGCGGGGTCGGGACACTGGAGTGGGTGGAACCGGGCGCCCTGACCGATCACGGCGTCGCGCAGTGGACCGAGCTGCCTCTGTGGCGCACGCACGCGGGTGTCTGGTCGGTCGACTCCAGCCGGGCGGTCGCCGCGGGCTTGCGGTGCCGGCCGATCGCCGAATCCATCCGTGACACCTGGGCGTGGCTCGCCGCCGACGGGCGTCCCGTGGACCACCCGAGGTGGGCGGAACACGGGATCGCCCCGGAGAAGGAGGCAAAGATCCTCGCTTCTCTTGCCTGAGTCAGGCTTCCAACTGGAGCAGCGCGGAGCGCGTACTGAGTTGGTGATTGCTCGCGGTGCGGGTGAAGTCCTCGACCCGGTCGCGCAGTTCGCGCGGCAGCGTCGAGGTGCGGTACGCCGGTTGTGTGAGGAACTGCTGGATCT
This sequence comes from Streptomyces odonnellii, assembly GCF_000981895.1. GTDB lineage: Bacteria > Actinomycetota > Actinomycetes > Streptomycetales > Streptomycetaceae > Streptomyces > Streptomyces odonnellii. The sequence continues at coordinate 3,457 of NZ_LATD01000202.1, forward strand.
GGCCCGTCCGTACGAGGACCCCGGTCACTCGCTGGTCCCCGGGGATACTCCATAGGGGCGTCAGCGCGTCAGCCGCTCCCTCGATGTCGTTCGACAGGAGCCGGGCCATGGCGAGGTCCGCAGCGGCACCTCCGAGGACATGCGCCGAGCGGCTGGCCTGCGGCTTCCGGCTGATGAGTTCGAGAGCCCGGCGTGCCGACTGCTCGGCTTGGTCCCCGTCGTGGATCAAGAGTGCGGTCGAACTGCTGGACATGGCCAAGCGCTCAGCGCTGAACCCGAATTCGCCTCCGACACCGTCGTGGAGATCGTCGCGTGTCCCGCTATCGGCCTCCAGGGAGAGCCGGAGAGTGTGGCGGGCCGAATCGGTGTCGCCGAGGTATCCGTGTGCGCGCGCCTCGATGGCCAGAAGCCGGCGCCGGGCGATGTCGCCCAGGCCACCGTACGTCTGGGCCCGTCGCGCCTTGCTGACAGCCTCGGCAGGCATGCCCGTGAAGTAGGCGACGTACGCGAGGATGCCGTCCGCGTACGCCCGCAGCGGCTCGAAGCGTGCGCTCTCCCCGTAGAGGTCAGCCGCACGGGCCAGGCGGCGAGCGTTGGTGAAGGAGCCGAGGTCGAAGGCCGCCGCAGCGAGCAGCGCCATCGTCTGGCCCGTCAATTCGAGGAGACGCTGCTGCTGGGCGGGGATCTGCGTGCGATCCCGCTGGCTGTGAAGCTCCTCCTGGAGCACCCGGCCGCGCCGAAATGCCTCAATCGGCGGGAGGGAAGCGTAGGCGTGCGCGAGCGACGCCACGTCGTCGGTGAGCTGGTCGAGGCTGGTGTCGGAGACGGACGCCGCGGCTGTTGCGCTGGCGTCGTCCTGAGCATCGCGTGCGGTCATGTTGATCTCGTGCTCCAGATTGAACGCGGGTGCCGGGGAATCTTCGGCGAGCGGGGGAGGAGTCAACAGCGCCGCGACATCACAGCCGAACATGGCCTGCAACACGCGACGGGTATCAGCGGACAGCGACTCGGGGCGGGTCCGTCCCGCTCTCCACCGGAATACCGTCCGCTCGCTGCACGTCGGGTTGTTGACACCCTTTCCCACGACCTCGTCGGCGGTCCTGTCGAACAGCTCCACGAAGTCGGGGGCGCTCAAGTTGCGCTTTTCGCACAGGAGCTTGAGCAGCGTCTCGGATTGTTCCGTCACATCGCCCCCACTAATCAAGCCTTGGCCTGTTGGCTCGGCAACCCGCCTACGATCGATCCCTTTGCACGAAGGGGATACCGCAGCCGCTCACCAGTGCAACACATTCTCGGCAGATGGCAGTTGGCCGACAGTCAAGTGTCAGACCGCTGTCCTGGCGGCAGCGAAACGGCAGCTCCCTGACATGGCGGTGGCATGGCATAGGCGACCACGCTGATCAACAGCCTCGCTGAGCGCGTCCAAACGAGCGCGCTGGACAGTGGCCCGTTGTATCGGCGGGCCCGCCACCCCCAGAGGACGTGATGACGACGACAGCCGTACGGACACCTCGCGCGCGCCACCGCCGCGACGGGGAAGTGATGACCGAGCACATCAAGATCTCTCCCCAGCGCGGTGGTGGACCGCCGCGCGCTGAGGACGCCTGCCGGGTCGGCGTCATGCGCCGAATCGCCGCCGCGAAACTGAAGTACTGCGGCCTTGAAGCGCTGACCGACATGGTGATGCTGCTCGTCTCCGAACTGGTCACCAACGCAATAGTGCACAGCGGTACCACGGAGATTTGCCTGCGCCTTGTCGTACGGGACGGGTTTCTGCGCATTGCCGTCATCGACGGTATGCCGGGTCGCGCCACACCCAGACACGCGGATGACAACGCCGTGTCGGGGCGCGGCCTCCTACTCGTCGAGAGCCTGGTGGAGGAAGCCGGCGGGAGCTGGGGAACCAGCGACGGCGGCGCGGAAACCTGGTGCAGAATCCCGCTGGGGACGCCGTGATGTCCGCGGTGACAGTGGCGGAACCGCTTGCTGACTTCGGCGTCCCTGTCCGTACGGTGACCCGGCGGGCTGGGCTTTTGGCGCCGCTGACCATCGACTCGTACCATCCTCGCCCCGCAGTACCCGCGTCGGACGTCCCTGTTGCGATGCCCGTCTTCAACCCTCTTTGCGACACTCTGGAGGCGGTGCTCGGAGAACACGCCGATCCGGGTGCCGAGGAGATCTACCAGGCTGACGCGCAGCTCCGAACCGTGCTGCCGCTGCTCGTGCGCGTCGCCGACTGGCACTCCGGCCCGGCGGTCACCGAGGCCGTAGACAGAGTGCAAACCGTATGGGCCGAGGCCCGGTCCAACAGCGCCCTTCTCATACGTGGGCAGACGCGTCGCTTGGCCGTCGCTGTCCTCGGCCTGGTTGATCTGCTGGTGGAGGCGCTGTCATGAGCGTTCTGTCGACCGGGCCGCTCCTGCTGTCCCGGCTCCACCTTGGCCCTGCGGACAAGCCCACAAGGTCCGCTCCACCGCCCTGTCATCGTTCGTAAGTCCGAGGAGTCTCGTGCAGCCCAAGCCGCTGGACACGGCACCGTCAGTCCATGCCCTGATCGGCGCAGAGCTCAGATACCAGCGCGAAAAGAAAGAAATGTCGCAGAGCGAGGTGGGGCGGCTGCTGTTCCTGACCGGCGCCTTCATCGGAATGCTGGAGTCGGGTACGCGCAGAATGCGGCCCGAAATCGCGATCAAGCTCGACGAAATCCTCGACTCCGGAGGGTATTTCTTCCGGGTGTGTGCAGCACTGAAGGATTTACGGCAGCCGGACCAAAGCACTGAAGCAGTCAAAGCCGAACAGAGCGCAAAACGCATCCAGGAGTATGCCCCGCAGCACATTCCCGGTATCTTGCAGACAAAAGCCTACGCGCAGGCAGCCCTCCGTTCCTGCCTCCCGACGGCAGCCGAGGAGGCAATCAATGAACTCATTACGCCCGCGCTCGAACGCGCAAAGATGCTCCAGCACCCAGAGCCCACCGTGTGGACGGTACTTGACGAGGCTGTCCTTCAGCGAATGATCGGCGGCCCTGCGGTGATGGCGGAGGCACTGCGCCACATCGCCGAGTTGGGGCGTCGGCGCCGCATCGTTGTACAGGTACTGCCATTCGCAGCTGGCGGACACCCTGCAATTGACGGTGCACTGAAGCTGATGGCCTTCTCTGACGCACCAACACTTGCCTATCTGAAATGCTTCGCGTCTGGCCAGCTGGTTGACGATCCAGCAGCGGTGGCACAGTACGAATTCGCGTTCAGCCTGATTGGCGCCAGCGCAGACTCTCATCGAGTCCATGGCCAGGCATTACGAACTGAAAAGCAGACGCGCAGTCAATCTGAGCACGGTCCTGCTGTGTAAATCCGAGCACACCGAGCCGGACCCGGAACACGGCTCGGCGCCGGACGTATCGCACAGGAAGGAACCTCCTTCCCACCGGCTCCTCGCCATCCCCGACCGACCAGAAATCACAAAGGAAATGACGGTAACGGAATGACTACTGCTAGCGACTCGACTGTTCGCGATCCCGACGTGCTGCGCGCGGACATGGTCCGCGCGCTCCGTGATCAGGACGGGATCACGTCCGAGCCTGTCGCCGCTGCATTCGCCGCGGTACCCCGGCACCGGTTCGCGCCGGACGCGCCTTTGGAACTCGCCTACGACCTCCACCGCACCGTGCCGGTCAAGAAGGACGAGCACGGCCTGGACATCAGCGTCATGTCCGCGGCCCACCTCCAGGCCGTGATGCTGGAGCAGGCCGACATCGAGCCCGGCATGAGGGTGCTGGAGATTGGATCCGGCGGGTACAACGCCGCGCTCATCCAGGAACTCGTGGGCGGCGACGGGGCGGTCACCACGGTCGACATCGACCGCGACATCATCGACCGCGCACGGCTGTGCCTGGACGACGCCGGGTACGGCCAGGTGAAGACGGTCCTCGCAGACGGCGAAACCGGTGTTCCCGATGGAGCGCCGTACGACCGGATCATCGTCACCGCAGCCGCGTGGGTCATCCCCACCTCGTGGATCAGTGGGCTGACGGCCAAAGGCAGGCTCGTCGTCCCGCTGACAATGTGCGGCACGACCCGTTCGATCGCCTTTGACCGCGACGACGACGGCCTGATCAGCCGCTCGTACGGTCTGGCCCGTTTCGTTCCTATGCAGGGCGAAGGCGCCGCGGAGGAGCGCAAGGCGATGCTGCGGGACGGCGTCGCTCTGCAGACCGATGACGTCCGGGTGCCCCTCAACGCCCAGGCGCTGAACCACGCCCTGGACACACCTAGGCTGGAACGCTGGTCCGGAGCGGCGTACGAGCTGCCCGACGAGCTGGAGCTGTACCTCACTCTCAACCTGTCGAGCGCGGCCCGCCTGCACGCCGACAAGGACGCCGTCGAGCACGGCCTCGTGGAAGCGTCCGCCCTGTACGGCGTGCCCGCCCTGGTGAGCGAGGACAGCATCGCCTACCGGACCCGCCGCGAGAACGAGGACACCGGCGGCTTCGAGAGCGGCGTGATCGCCCACGGTCCGCAGGCGGAGGCGCTCGCAGAGGAGTACGTGCATGTGCTCCGCCGCTGGGCCCAGGACCACCGCCGCCGGGGAGCCGCGACGTTCCGGTACCTGCCGGGCGCCGCCCCCACTCCCCTGCCCCGGGACGCCGTACGACGACGCCACGGCATCGTCACGGTGGCCTGGAACTGAGACTCCGGGGCTCTCGGGCCCCGGGACCGTGAACCATCAGCGAACTTCCCCAAGGAGGCATGCATGACCGTTCAGATGGAGCGCCCGGTCGCTCCGGTGCGGCCGGCCACCGAAGAGCAGGACCTCACCGGCTTCGACCTGGACATCACCATCGTCGAGGGCGGCCCCGCCGCGGACCAGCTCATCCGCCTGACGAGCGACGGCTGCAACTCCACGTGCGCGACCGCGTGCGTGAGCTGCCCGTAGCAGTACCTGATCGCGTTCATCGCGGTGCTCGGCCACACCCAGCCCATGGGTGCGGCCGAGCACCGCCCGTCGACAGGAGGGGCATATGTACCGTCACGTTGATGCGGCACTGGTCAGGGCGGCTGCATGGCACCCCGATCACGAGACTGTCTGGCCGGACCTCGTCAGCGCGTCCGCGAACACGACGTCATGGCGGGCGTGGCTGCAACAGACCTGGCAGCTGCCCGATTTCGCAGCCGCCGTCACGGCCGCCAGTCCCGACCTCACAAGCCGGGTGGAAGAGATCTGCGCCGGCCGACCGCTACCCGCCCCCACCGTACGGCGCACGGTGTTCGCCGTTCTGCGCTACCTGCTGCGCGCCCGCACACGCGCCACCCCGTTCGGTCTGTTCGCCGGCGTCGCAGCCGCGCGAATCGGCACCGCACCCGTACTCCGCGTGGGCACCGGACACCACGTCGTCGCCAGACCCGACGGGGCACGCAGCACGGCTCTCGTCGACCGCTTCGAGCAGCATCCGGCGCTGCGAACCCACTTGATGCTGCTCGCTTCCTCCCTCGCCGTCGAACGCGACGGGCACGTCGTGATCGAGCACCGCCCGAGCGGAACCGCCGACGGAGGTCCGGAGCACGTACATGTTCGTGTGACCGCGCCGGTCCGCGAAGCGCTGGACGGTGCCCGGACCCCGATCCTGTGGAGCGACCTCGCCGCGAAGCTCTCCATCAGGTTCCCGAGCGCGCCGGCCGCCACGATTGACAAGCTCATCGTCGGCTTGGTCAAGCAACGGGTCCTTCTCACCAGTCTCCGCCCGGCGATGACCGTCACCGACCCGCTCGCCGGTCTTTTGGAACACGCACAGCACCTCGCTCCGGCCGAAGCAGCAGAGATACGTGAGACTCCCCGGCCCGTGCTCGACCTGCGGGTGGACTGGGAGCTGACCGTGCCGGCTGTGATGGCCCATGAGGCGGCTGCGGCGGCCAAGGCGCTGATCCGCCTCGCTCCCCGAGCGGCGCTGACCGGCTGGGCCGAGTGGCACGGCCGCTTTCTGGAACGGTACGGGCCGCGGGCGATCGTCCCCGTACTGGAGGCCATCGACGCGCTCGGATATCCGCCCGGCTTCCTCGGAGCCACCACCACACCGGCGCCCTCCCCGCTGCCCGACCGTGACGGCCGCCTCATCAAACTCGCCCACGCCGCCGGGATGCAGCGCCGGCTCGAAGTCCAGCTCGACGATGCCGCGATCGAGGAACTGGCCACCACAGATCCCGGTCATCCCGTCCAGCCCAGCACTGAGCTGACCGTACGCATCGACGCCGCGAGCGTCGACGCCCTTCAACAGGGTGAGTTCACCCTGCACGTGGTGGGGGTGGCTCGCTCGGCCGGCGCTACGGCCGGTCGCTTCCTGAACCTGCTTAACGACGAGGACCGCCACCGTATGACCGAGGCGTACGCCGGACTGCCCGGGGTGCATCAAGGTGCGCTCGTCGCCCAGATCAGCTCCACTCCGCTATCCGTACGCGCCCAGAACGTCGCACGCGCCCCGCAGGCGACCGAGCTGGTGATCTCGCTCGGCGACTACCAAGGCCCGGACACCAGCCTCGTCCCCGTCACGGACCTGGCGGTCACCGCCGATGCCGAACGCCTGCACCTGGTCTCGCTCTCCCGCCACCGCCCGGTGCACACGCTGCTGCTCAACGCTGTGGACCTGGGCCACCACTCGCATCCGCTGGCCCGGTTCCTGGCCGAGGCGCCCGTCGCTCTGGCCGTTCCCTGCACCGGATTCATGTGGGGCACCGCCGCCTCCAATCTGCCGTTCCTGCCCGCGCTCCGCTACGGACGGACAATCCTGTCCCCAGCCCGCTGGCTCCTCACCAGTGAAGCCCTTCCCGCCGCGCCGGCACCGTGGCCGCAATGGGACGAGGCCCTGACCCGATGGCGCCACGACGTACACCTGCCCGAGCGGGTGTACCTGAGCGAGGCCGACCAGTCCATCGCCCTGGACCTGACAGAGCCATCCCACCGTGCCCTGCTGCGAACCCATGTGGACCGCGACGGCAAGGTGACGCTACGCCCCGCTCCCCAGCCCGAGCACCTGGGATGGACCGGCGGCCGAGCACACGAAGTCGTCATCCCCCTGGCCACGGACCAGAACATCGCCCCCGTTCGGACTTCCGGCCACGCCGTCAACCGCGAGCACGGTCACCTGCCCGGCTGCGACAACCGCATCTACCTCCAGCTCCACGGCCACCGCGACCGGCAGAACTCTCTCCTGATCCGGCACCTGCCGACCCTGCTGGACGAACTGGTCACTCCTGCATGGTGGTTCGTCCGCTACCGAGACCCTGACGACCACCTTCGCGTTCGCCTCACATGCGCCCCAGGAGCCCTCGGCAGCGTCTTCGAGCACATCGGCCAGTGGACCCGACGACTCCGGCACCACAGCCTGATCACCCACGCCGGTGTGGAGACCTACCACCCGGAGACCGCACGGTTCGGCGGCCCTACTGTGATCGATGTGGCCGAGCGGTATTTCGCCGCCGACTCCACCGCCGCGCTGGCTCAACTCACCGCTCAGGCCGAGGCGGGCGGGACGGACGTCCGCGCGATGACAGCCGCGAGCATGGTCGACATCGCCACCTGTCTGATCGGTGACCGGGCCGCGGCGATGCAGTGGCTCATCGAACACACTCGCACCTCCCCAGCCGCTCCGCCCCGGGCCATCTATCGCCAAGCCGTCGGCCTGGTGACCAACCGCCCTGCGGGACTGGACGAGCGCGTCACTGCGGCCTGGTCCGCGCGGCACGAGGCACTGACCGCGTACCGCCGCGCGCTCACGGACGCGGACATGCACCCCAGCGATCTGCTGCCGGACCTGCTGCACCTCCACCAGGTCCGGGTGCACGGGCCGTACCTGGCCGAGGAGCGCACGCATCTGCACCTGGCCAGAGCCGCCGCCCTGAGCTGGACGGCACGAGCAAGGAGGACACCGTGACCACGACAGCTCCCGCCTCCACCGCACTGTCCGCCGCCGGCCAACTGGCCCACACGCTGACCGACCCGCACACCGTGTGGCCCGGCGGCCGGCCCGAGGGCGGCCGGGCCTGGCCGCAGTCGCTCGCCGGAGGAGCCTCGGGCATCGCCCTGCTGCACATCGAGCGCGCCCGGACCGGTCACGGCGACTGGGACACCGCGCACACCTGGCTGGCCACAGCCCTGCACGGCGACATCAGCGCGGCGGCCAACGCGAACCTCTACTTCGGCGCCCCGGCCCTCGCGTTCGTCACGCACCGCGCCGCCGACGCATCGAGCCGGTACGTACGCGTCCTCGAACGCCTGGACACTGCGACCATCACCGTCACCCGGAAACGCCTGGACACAGCCCACCAGCGCATCACCGGCGCCGAGCGGCCCCCTATGGAGGAATTCGACCTCATCCAGGGCCTGTCAGGGCTGGGCGCCTACCACCTGAGCCGCCAACCCCACCACGAGATCACGCGGGATGTCCTGGCCTACCTGGTACGCCTGACCGAGCCCCTGCCCGACCCTGCCGAGCTGCCGCCCTGGTGGATGAACGTCGCGCCCACCGGCGCACCCCACGCCGACTACCCGTGTGGCCATGGGAACTTCGGGCTCGCGCACGGCATCGGCTCCACCTTGTCCGTGCTGTCCAAGGCCCTGCTCGGTGGTCTGCCCGTGCCCGGCATGGCCAGCGCCGTCGAGCGGATCTGCGCCTGGACCGACCACTGGCGCCAAGGCGACGAGACCGCCCCCTGGTGGCCGGGCTATATCTCGATGCAGCAGGCAACCGACAACCACGTCCATTCCGGCCTTCGTCCCCGGCCGTCCTGGTGCTACGGAGTCAGCGGCACCGCCCGCGCCCAGCAGTTGGCCGGGCTCGCTCTTGGCGACGCGGCACGCGTACGGGCTGCCGAGAACGCGATCCTTGCGACCCTGCGCGACCCGCGGGAACTGTCCAAGCTGCCCGAGATCGGGCTGTGCCACGGCATGGCCGGACTGCTGCACGCCGCGTGGCGGATGGCCACCGAGACGGACAACCCCGAGATCACCGCCGAGCTGCCGTGCCTGACCAGCCGCCTGATCGCCGCGCTCGACCGAACCAACCACGAACCCGAACTCCTCGACGGAGCCGCCGGGGCGGCCCTCGCCCTGCACACCGTCGGCACAGGCCACGCGCCCGCACCGCACTGGGACACCTTCCTCGCCCTGGCGTGAACTCTGGAGGCCACATCATGAACCCACCCACCTGGCGCCAGGCGAACGTCGCCTTCCGGAACTGGGAACGCGCCGAGATCACAGCCTTGGCCAAACTCGCCCCGCTCCTGCGCGCCGCAGAGGACGAAGGCACCCTCACCGCGTGGTTCATCGTCCGCAAGCAACCCTGCTGGCGCGTGCGCTACCAGCCCACCGCCGACGGCCACGACCACATCGGCCACGGCCTCGACGTGCTGACGGCCGAGGGATACGTCAAAGGGTGGACGGAGATCATCTACGAACCCGAGGTCCACGCGTTCGGCGGCGCCGAAACCATGGCATCCGCACACCGCCTCTTCCACTACGACAGCCGCAGCCTCGTCGACTTCCTCCAGAGCGGAGCCGGCCACCACCGCCGCGAGACATCCCTCATGCTGTGCAGCCTCATGATGCGATCCGCGGGACTGGATTGGTACGAGCAGGGCGATGTCTGGGCCCGAGTCGCCGCCCACCGCCCCCTACCCACCGTCGCCGAGCCGGAGAGCCGCGACCAGTTGCACACCGCCGTACGCCGCCTGCTCTCCGTGGACCCGCAGTACGCAATGCAGCCCGGCGGACCGCTTGCCCGCCCCGCCGGTTGGGCCCGCGCTTACGCCGACGCCGGAAGGGAACTGGCCGACCTCACAGCCTCCGGGCAACTCCACCGTGGCCTGCGCGACGTCCTGGCCCACCACGTGATCTTCGCCTGGAACCGAATCGGCCTGCCCTACGCCACACAGGCCACGCTCACAGCCGCCGCGAAGACGGTCATCTTCGGCCCGGACCCCACCACCGAGAGGGGAGCCACAGACCATGTGGAAACTTCCTGACTCCGTAGCCCAGCGCTTCCCACTCGTCGCGCGCCCCCGCCCCGCCTGCCTCCCCCTGCCCCAGCGCGTGCAAGCGCTGACAGAACTCGCCAACACCGCAGTGCAGCAAGGCGACCCGAGCATGGCCTCCACGGTCTACAACCAGGCCGCCCTGATCGCCTCCGACGTCGGCGTCCCGGCCACCGCCCGCGCACTCTGCCACCAGCACGCCACCGCCTACC
>NZ_LATD01000203.1 GCF_000981895.1 Streptomyces odonnellii
GCCCTCGCCGCCAAGGTACGCACCCTCGCGCCCACCATGACCCGCTCCATGCAGCTCGTCGCCGAGGCCGTCGCCGGGGACCCGGCCGGCTGCGCCGCGCTCACGGTCACCGGGCTCGCCGAGCTGACCGGTACGAGCGAGGCCACCGTCGTCCGCACGGCCCGTCTCCTCGGCTACCCCGGCTACCGCGATCTGCGCCTCGCCCTCGCCGGTCTCGCCGCACAGCAGCAGTCGGGGCGCGCGCCCGCCGTCACCGCGGACATAGCCGTCGACGACCCGATCGCCGATGTGGTCGCCAAGCTCGCCTACGACGAGCAGCAGACCCTCGCCGACACCGCCGCCGCCCTCGACACCGTCCAGCTCGGCGCGGTCGTCGCGGCTGCCGCCGCAGCCCGCCGGATCGACATCTACGGCGTCGGCGCCTCCGCCCTCGTCGGCATGGACCTGGCGCAGAAGCTGCTCCGTATCGGCCTGATCGCACACGCCCACTCCGACCCGCACCTCGCCGTCACCAACGCCGTCCAGCTCCGGGCCGGCGATGTGGCGATCGCCATCACCCACTCCGGCTCCACCGGCGATGTCATCGAGCCGCTCAGGGTCGCCTTCGACCGGGGCGCGACGACGGTCGCGATCACCGGCCGCCCGGACGGCCCGGTCTCGCAGTACGCCGACCATGTGCTGACGACCTCCACCGCCCGCGAGAGCGAGCTGCGTCCGGCCGCGATGTCGAGCCGTACGAGTCAACTCCTCGTTGTCGACTGCCTGTTCATAGGGGTGGCGCAGCGTACGTACGAGACGGCCGCGCCCGCGCTCTCCGCGTCGTACGAGGCACTCGCGCACCGGCACAGCCCTCGCGGCACCACTCGCTGATCCGCCCCGGCCGGCGTTGGGCACCCGCACCCGCACCGGTAACACCCAGCAGAAAAGAGCCGCTTCTCCATGACCTCCCAGCACGGCGAGCACAACGGCACGCAGCACAACGGCGCTCAGCGCAACGCCAATCAGCACGGCGACAATCAGCACGGCGACGGGCGCGAGGAGTACGGGGAACTCCGCGCCCAGCTCGACACCCTCACCACCGAGGCCTTCCGTCCCGAACTGGCCGAGATCGACCAGCTCCCGACCCTCGACATCGCCCGCATCATGAACGGCGAGGACACCACTGTGCCCGCTGCCGTCGCCGCCCAGCTCCCCCGTATCGCCGCCGCCATCGACGCCACCGCCGAGCGCGCGGCCCGCGGCGGCCGGCTGATCTACGCGGGAGCGGGTACGGCGGGACGCCTCGGCGTCCTCGACGCCAGCGAGTGCCCGCCCACCTTCAACACCGACCCGGAGGACGTGGTCGGACTGATCGCGGGCGGCCCAGGAGCCATGGTCACCTCCGTCGAGGGCGCCGAGGACTCCAAGGAGCTGGCCGCCGCCGATCTGACCGCCCTGAAGCTCGCCGCGGCCGACACGGTCGTCGGGATCTCCGCCTCGGGCCGCACCCCGTACGCGGTCGGCGCGGTCGAGCACGCCCGCTCCCTGGGAGCGCTCACCATCGGCCTCTCCTGCAACGAGGGCAGCGCGCTCGCCGCGGCGGCCGAGCACGGTATCGAGGTCGTCGTCGGCCCCGAACTGCTCACCGGTTCCACCCGCCTCAAGGCCGGTACGGCACAGAAGCTCGTCCTCAACATGATCTCGACGATCACCATGATCCGGCTCGGCAAGACATACGGAAACCTGATGGTCGACGTCCGCGCCTCCAACGACAAGCTGCGGGCGCGCTCCCGCCGTATCGTCTCGCTCGCCACCGGCGCCCCGGACGACCGGATCGAGAGCGCTCTCAGGACCACCGACGGCGAGGTGAAGAACGCCATCCTCACCATCCTGGGCTCCGTCGACGGCCCCACCGCGGCCGCGCTACTGGCCGACTCCCAGGGGCACTTGCGCGCGGCGCTGAAGGCGGCGGCGCTGGAGGCCGGCACACAGGGGGCCGCCGGCGCGCGCTGATCCCTCCACGAGCCACCCCCTCCACGTTATGTATCCGTTTCGCCACACAGAGTGGCCACGGATGGCTAGCCTGACCAGACACAGCAGACAAACGCCGCCATGCGTTCTGGAAGGGCCCCATGTCTCAGAATCTCAAGCCGCTCGACCCGACGTCGTCGCCGCGCGCCATGCTCGGCGCGGAACTCAGGCATCACCGCGAGAAAAAGGGCATGTCCCAGAACGAGTTAGGCAAACCGCTCTTCGTCAGCGGCGCGCTCATCGGGATGCTGGAGATCGGCGTCCGCAAGATGCAGCCCGAGTTCGCGGCCAAGTTCGACGAGATCTTCGGTACGGAGGACTTCTTCTTGCGCAACTGCGAGGTGCTGAAGAAGTCGCAGTATCCGGACCACTTCGCGGAAGCGGCGGAGGCCGAGGCGACAGCGGTGATGATCAAGCAGTACGCGCCGCTGCTGATTCCGGGTTTGTTGCAGACAGAGGCGTACGCGAGGGCTGTCTTCCGCGCGTACAACCCGACGGCAACGGAAGAGGAGATCGACGAACTGGTGAAGGCGCGGCTACAACGCGCCAAGTTGCTGGCACACCCCACCCTTCCCACGGTCTGGGTGGTGCTGGACGAGGCCGCCCTGCGCCGGGCGGTCGGCGGGTCGGCGGTCATGGCCGAAGCCCTCAGGCACATCACCGGCCTCATGCGCAGGCACCGGATCATCGTCCAGGTGCTGTCCTTTGGCGCGGGAGCGCACGCGGCCATGGGCGGTGCCCTCAAGCTGATGGAGTTCGACGACGCCCCTCGGCTCGCCTATCTCGACGGGCTGGCATCGGGCCAACTCCTGGACGATCCGGCAGCGGTCAGGCGCTATGTCCTGGCCTACGATCTCCTTGGGGCCAGCGCACTGTCACCGGAAGCTTCCTTGGCCCTGATGGAATCAGTGGCGGAGGATTACGCGCATGAAGATCAGCAGCCATGAGCACGACCTGAGTGGCGCGTCCTGGCACAAATCCAGCTACAGCGACGGAAGCGGGGGCAACTGCCTCGAAGCGGCCCGGGACTTCCCCGGCGCGGCGACCTGGCGCAAGTCCTCGTACAGCGGAGGCAGCGGCGGCAACTGCCTGGAGATAGGTGCCTGGCACAAGTCTTCGCACAGCGACGGCAGCGGAGGCGACTGCCTGGAGGTCGCCCGCGGCCTCACCGGCATCGTCCCCGTCCGGGACTCCAAGATCCCCACCGGGCCCGTTCTCACCTTCCCGGCAAAGACCTGGGCCGTCTTCATCAGCCAGGTCAAGGCTGAACAGACCGCATAAAGCCCGGCGCTCGCGACCGCACCACGATCGCCGGAGACGGCTGAGCCGCCGCCTCCGGCGTCCTCGCCTATCGTGGGAAGCGTGCTGGAGTGGACCGACCATGATGTGGACGGGCTCCTGGTCCGCGAGGCCCGTGACCCCACGGTGCCCGAGCGCGGCCGGGTACTGATGGTGCCCGGCGCCATGCACGGCTGGTGGGCGTACGAGCGGTGGATGCCGGTGTTCGCGGAGGCGGGCTGGACGCCGCTGGCGATGTCGCTGTCGAACCACACGGGCTCCCGGTCCCTGCCGGACACGGAGTTCCTGGCGTACACCCCCGGTGACTACGCGGCCGAGGTACGTACGGTCCTGCTCACCCTCTTCCCCGATCTCGACCCGGACCTGAGGCCGCCCGTCCTGCTCGGCCACAGCATGGGTGGCCTGGTGACGCAACTGGTGGCCGAGGCGTACGTACCGTATGCCCTCGTCCTGGTCTCGACCGCGGGTCCCGGGCAGCTCGGCGCGACGCGGGCGGGGGAGTTTCCGGCGGACCGCCCGGTGACGTACGGGCGGGACGAGATCCAGGAGATGTGGTTCCGCCATATCTCCGGGGAGGACCTCGATCATCTGATGGGGCTGCTGACCCCCGAGTCCCCCGCCGTCCTGAACCGCCTCAGGAACGGCACCGTCACCATCGACCCCAGCACCATCCGCTGCCCGGTCCTGGCGGTGGGGCCGGAGAACGACCGCGCGCCGGTCCATGACATCCGTACCGTCGCCGAACTCCTCGGCGCGACGCCGGTCCTGGTCCCCAACACCGGCCACGACATGATGCTCGAATCCCCGGGTCTCCCGGCCGCCTCCACCATCACCGCCTGGCTCAACACCCTTCCTGGGCAAGGGCAGTGAGTGATCCGGCCTGGGCAAGGGCAGTGATCAGGTCCCTTCCCGGGCAGGGGCAGTGATCAGGGACGCCGCTCGTTCCGCGATGGCGTAGACGGCCGGCATGGGGTTGGCCGCGGGCACGAACGGCATGACGGACGCGTCCGCCACTCGGAGGCCGGTGATTCCATGGACGCGGAGTTGCGGGTCGACGACCGACATCACGTCCGTGCCGATGCGTGCCGTGCCGGCATAGTGCCAATAGGACGAGTAACTGTCGACGATGTAGGAGCGCAGTTCCCTTTCCGTGGTCATTTCCGGGCCGGGGCCGACCTCTCGTAGCCGCCACGGCTCAAGTACCCGTGCCGCGCCGATTTTCTGTGCGATCCGCAGGGCGGTGAGCATACCGTCGAGATCATGGGGGTCGCTGAAATAACCCGGCTCGATCACGGGCGGGGAATCCGGCTCCGGATCGGCCAGCCTGACGGTTCCCCGGCTTTTCGGTGTCATCAGCGCGAAGCCGATCGAATAGCTGTTCTCCGGCCTTTTCCCCGGCGGAATGATGCGGCCATTGCTGGCGATCATGAATTGGATGTTCGGGCGCTCCTGGTCAGCGTAGCCGGGAATGGGAGCGGTGATGATCCCGCTCAATTCCGCGTGATTGCTCACACCGGCCGGGACCGGTCGCGCCGCTTCGTAGCCGACACCGGAAAGGGTGTGGTCACTCAGATTCTCGCCGACGCCCGGAAGATTGAGGACCGGGCGGACGCCGACGGACCGCAGATGGGATTCGGGGCCGATCCCGGAGAGCAGAAGGAGCTGGGCGCTGCCGACGGTGCCCGCGGTGAGGACGGTTTCCCTGGTGCAGCGCGCGGTGTTGCCCCGGCCCCCGGCTCCGTACTCGATGCCGGTGCATCGCCCGTCCTCGACCAGGACCCGGCCGACCAGCGCGTCCGTGACGACCGTCAGGTTCCGCCGTGCCCGGACGGCGGGGGTCAGATAGGCGTCGGCGGCGGTGATCCGCCTTCCGTCCCTGATGGTCACGTCGTGCCAGCCGAAACCCTCCTCGAAACCGCTGCTGGGGTCGGCGGCCTGGGGCAGGCCCACTTCGCGGGTCGCGTCGAGCAGCGCGGCCGCGACGGGGTTGTGCGTGGCGACGGTCCGTACGGTGACGGGCCCGGCGGTGCCCCGTACCGCGGAATCCCGGTCGGGCGCGGTCTCGGACCGTTTGAAAAAGGGGAGGAGGTCGTCGAATCCCCAGCCCTCGGCACCGGCGTCGGCCCAGGCGTCATAGCCGCTGCGATGGCCCCGGATGAACACCATGACATTGATATCGGTCGAGCCGCCCAGCCCTTTTCCCCGTGGAAAGGGAATGGACCGTTTTGTGATCTCGTCGATTACGAAGTCACCCCAGTCGCTGGAACTCCCGAGCAGGGTGGGCCACACCTGTGGCGTACGCGCCCCTTCGGGCAGCTCTCCGGAACCCGCCTCGACCAGCAGCACGCGCACCCCGGGATTCTCGGAGAGCCGCGCCGCCAGCACACACCCGGCTGTTCCGCCGCCGGCGACGACGTACTCGTACTCCGTCTCGTGCCCGTATCCCGCCTGCCCCACCACGAGAATCGCCCGCCTCACTTCCGAGGTCCGGTCCGTGATTTCCAGCGTAGGCGCGCGCCGGAACACCCGCATGCCGGTGCTGACCGGGCGTCCGTGGGGACTGGCCGCCGTGGGGAGCGGTCTTGAGGACCGGCCGTGGGGACCGAGTGGGCCGGACCGGCCGTGGGGACCGAATGGGCCGGACCGGCCGTGGGGACCGAGTGGGCGGGGTGGTCAGGACGTTGCGGCTCGTTCCGCCGCGCTGCGTTCCACGCACAGCTCGTTGCCCTCGGGGTCCCCCAACACTCCAATCTAGCGGTTCTGGAGTGCGGGCATGGTGGCATCGACGCTGGTCAGGGACGGTAGCGGGAACCCTTCGCTCTCCCCCGGGGGTATGACCAGTACACCCCGAAACCCTCTCGCGGGCACGGTGTTCGAGACCGAGACCCTGCGGGGTGTCCGGTGCGTACGCCTGTCCGTCTTTACCGACGAGACCACCAGCCCCGAGCGGCAGCGCGAGGCCGACGACATAGCAGCGGCAGCACTCGGCATCGATTTCGGCGAGGGTGACCGGCTACGCGAAGCCGTGGACCTTGACGTGAGCGCTTCCGCGTTCGGCCCGTTCGACCGTCCGCAGCTCGGCGGGTGGCTCGCGCGCCCCGATGACTTTGACGCACTGGTGTGGTGGCGCTTTGACCGCGCTATCCGGTCCATGGCGCACATGCACGAGCTTGCGAAGTGGGCGAAGCAGCACCGAAAGATGCTCGTCTTTGCCGAGGGCATCGGCGGGGGTCGGCTGGTGTTCGACTTCCGCAACCCCATGGACCCCATGAGCGAACTCATGATGCTCATGTTGGCTTTCGCCGCTCAGGTCGAGTCGCAGAGCATCAAAGACCGCGTTACCGGCGCCATGGCTGCCATCCGGAAAATGACGCTCCGTTGGCGCGGCTCACGTCCCCCGTACGGCTACATGCCCGCCCCCATGCCCAAGGAACACGGCGGTATCGGTTGGACGCTCGTTCCGGACCCTGACGCGGTAAGGGTCATTGAGCGGATCGTGCGGGAGTTGCTGGAGGGCAAGACCGCTTCTGCCGTGGCTGTGGGGCTCAATGAGGACCGGGTGCCGAGTCCGCGTGATCACTGGGCTGTGAAGCAGAACCGTGCAAAGGGCGGACGGCCCGGCGGTAAGTCCGGACTCACGAAGGACGCGTTCAAGTGGAACCCGGCGGTCATCACGCGGATGCTGCGTAACGAAACGCTGCTCGGCTGGAAGATGCACAACGGCAAGCCCGTCCGGGACGCCGACGGCAACCCGATCATGAGCACCGAGACGCCGATCATGACCCGTGAGGAGTTCGACCGCATCGGCGCACTGCTCGACTCCCGCAGCATCGAAAACGGGGACCGCAAGGACACCGACGCGCTGCTACTGCGCGTCATCCACTGTGCAAACTGCGGGGGCCGCATGTACCTGAACAAGCAAGAGGGCAAGCACCCGACGTACAAGTGCAACAGCCATGCACGGGGGGATCTCTGCGAGGCCCCATCAAACGTTCGCGGCGACTGGGCAGACGAATACGTAACCTCTGAGTTCCTGCGACTGGTCGGCTCCGTCCAGACGACACACGTAGTCGAGATCCCCGGCTACGACCCCGAGCCCGAGCTACGCGCCACCCTCGCCGAGTTCGAGGAACATCAGCAGCAGAAGGGGCGCCAGAAGTCCAAGCACGCGGCGAACGCGTGGCAGGAACGGGCGGACGCGTTGGACAACCGCATAGCCGAGTTGGAGTCCCGTGAAAAGGTCGAGCCCCAACGCGTCGTCACACCGACCGGTCGCACGTTCGCGGACGAGTGGGCGGAGAAGGACACCGCGGGCCGACGAGCCATGCTGACGGAAGCGGGGGTGCGGCTGGACGTGCGGCGCGGTGCGCGGGGAGGATGGCGCAAGCTCGACGTACGGCGCGTCACGTTCACCATGTCCGGTGAGCTGGACCCCGCCGCAGAAGCGCTTGCGGGAGAGGCGACCGAGCTTGAATCCGAATCACGCGGAGACTCCCCGACCCCGGGCGCGAGTGTGCGTCTGATCGCCCCCGCAGCAGCAGCCGAACGGGTGCCCGTCGCCGCATGAGCCCCCGATAGTCTCGCCATGCCCCGCACCAACATGGAGCGTGCGGGGTAGGGCTGGGCATGGCAGGTTCCAAGAGCCCGAAAATGCAGTACGACCAGCCCGACCGGCCCCGGTAGTCCCTCGCGGACCGCCGGGGCTGTTTCATGTTTCACGTCTCGCTCAACGGCCGCCAGAAGCCCCCGGCGGTTCCTAGGCTCGTCCCATGGATGACCTGACAGACAACGACGTGCGCGAGATCCTGCGGCCCCATCGGGACGGGGGCCCGATCAGTCGTCTGTACGCAACCGGCGAGATCGCAGAAGAGACCGTGCCCACCCTCGGCGTGCTCTCGTCCAAGCTGGACGACAAGGGCGAGCACGAGACCGCGGAACGGGTGGCGGACGTGATCAGCTACGCGAACAGTGTGGGCGAGCGTCCGCCCGTGAACGGCTGGACGAGCAAGGTGTGAGCCGCGTAGCACGCAGTGCCCCGGTAGGTCCCTGGTGGACCCGCCGGGGCTTTCTGCTGCCCGCCCTCGGCCCCCGCCGGCTCGTCCTCGGCCGACCGGCACAACAGCGGGGCGAGGGGTGGCGGAGTGACGGTTTACACCACTTTTTTAGAACACGTAGAAAAAATAGAAGAGAAGAGAGACCGGACCACCGTTCGGCACAACGCCACGGCTTAGCACTCCGGGAAACCCCCGCTCTCCCTTACGGATTGGAAGGGGATCGGAGACGGCCCCGCAAAGCCCCCTCGGGGCTCGGGAAACCTCCGCCCTCCCTTAATACCGAGAGGGAGAACAGCCCGACTGTCCGAAAGGCCGCGGGAAACCTTCGCTCTCCCGACGATTCCGAGAGCGGGATTACCGCGCACCCACCCAACACGGGGGCAGTCGGCGGACTGAGTGCCCGACTCTCGGAACAAGCGTTGCCCATGCACCACGCACCCGCGAGGGTGGCCGCAGGGGTCGTGAGGCAACGCGCGGGGACCGCACCGCCCATGAGTAACCGTCCCTTGACCGGGGGCGCCGAAAGGGGTTGTCGCGCGTGCGGTCCCCACCGAGTCCGGCCCCGTGCCGGACGTGCAAGCCCGCTGACCCAACGGTTAGAGGTGCGCGGTACCGGCCCCCTCGGGGGAGATCCGTACTCACTCCGCAGAGTTCCCCGGTTCGAGTCCGGGGGCGGGCTCTAGTCCACGTCGTGTGACCCCTGCACTGGGGCACACAACGTTGATCCCTCGCTGTCCACCAGGACAGTGCGGCTGTACGCCTCCCATTGGAGGCCGAGACCGCACACGGAGCAACGACCAGCGAAACGGCGGTAGCCCGGTGCGGGCTCGGACGGGTTGTCGGTTGAAGTCATCCAATCAACGTATGACACGGCACTGACAGGGGGCGCACATGCGCTGTATCGACTGCACCGAGCCCGCTACACACCGCGGACGCTGCAAAACACACCACGGCGCGTACGAGGGGCGGCCGAGCGTCCGTTCCCGACGAGCACGCGGCAGGCGACGGGCGAACCGCCGGGACGCTGCTGCGAGGCTCCGCCGGCGAGTACAGGAACGGGGCTCGGCCTGGTGCGACTGGTGCTTGGGCGACTTCCCCTCGGACGGGGTGGACGTGGACCATGTGCGCCCGTTGTCGCTCGGTGGCGAGGACGTAGACGGGAATGTTCAGGTGTTGTGTCACGGGTGCCACCAGCTCAAGACTGCGACGGAGTTCAGAGCTCTGTAGTACTCCGCTCTAGCGAGTGGTAAACCATGCCGTCAGCCCGAAGCCGGCACACGTCACCAGCAGGGTCACGAGCCCGGGAGGGATCCGCTGGACGGTCATGCGAAATCCTCTTACACGGATGTCCAGCTCTGGTGCATTGTGGTCCGCTGCCATGAGGCGCCCTCTCCGTTGGTTGCGCAACAAGTAACTGCACGGCCCGCTCGCGAATCGGACGAGTGCTGTGCTCGTCCGACTTCCACCCACAGGCTGTTAGAGCCGGTTGGCGTTGCCGGGACTCGGACGCTAGCGAATTCGAAGAGCCCCTGAGAAGTGGAAAAGTGATGCCTTCCGCGTGCTTTCTTTTACCGATGTCGCTATTTAGCGGGGCAAAAGCCGCCCAGCCCACCTTGGCCGGAGGCCCCTGTGCATAGGAGGCCCCGCACCTTGCTCAGGTCTCCGGCCGCCCGGAGCATCGCCACCGGGATGTGAGCCATGCCACGAGTCCGCTTCCCGTGGCCGTGGCGAGAACTGCCACCAGCCATCCGGGAACGCTCTGAACGATCAAGTGCAGCCCGCCACAACGGAGTTCGAATGCAGGACACGTATCGGTACCGGCACCTGATTTGGGCATGGCGACCCCCTTGGAGAGATGAGCGATGTCTTTCACGGCGCTATTGCTGCTGCGGCGCTCATTCTCCCGATGTAGGACCCAAAGTGCAAAGTATGCGAAATTGTCAAATCGCATATCTGTCAAACTGCGAATTCTCAGGATGGGCGGACCAATGGAGGCCCCTTGCCCCGCAAGCCCCGCCCCCCGTGCTCTGTCCCCGGGTGCCCCGAACTGACCACGGGCGGACGCTGTGCGGCCCATGAGCAGGAAGCGACCGCGCAGCGTGTAACACCGGGGACGAGCGCGTATGGGCGCTTGTGGCCGCGTATCCGCCGCGCGTACCTGTACGCGAACCCGTGGTGTGTGCTGTGCGGTCGTGGCGCATCGGTTGCCGACCATTTCCCGCAGTCGCGAAAGCAGTTGATCGCACAAGGTGTCGTGAATCCGGATGCTGCGAAGCATCTGCGTCCGCTGTGCACGTCGTGCCATAACCGCGAGACTGCACGTAAACAGCCTGGTGGATTTGCTGCGGAGGCTCGTTCGCGTCGTGAATCGGGCGAGCGTCCGCCTTTCTGACCAGGGCGGGTGCCCCCTTCTCCTCCCGAGAATCACCGAGCGATACGGCGTGTCTGCGCACCGCATCCCCGTGTCCCGCAGTGACCAGGGCTGGGGGGTGTACCTCACGGACCGCGAGCCCGACCAGGCCCCGCCCGCCCGTCTGTCCTTTACCGCCCTCGCCCACTCCGCGACGTACCGCCAAGCCGCGTGATCATACGCCCCGCCATGCCCCCCAACTCGGGGGTACGGCGGGGGTTTCGTCGTCTTCGGATCGGCTCGCCCGCGGGCACATCTGCAACGCTCCGCACGTTGTGTCAAGAGGCCCGTGGGTATCAGTTATTGGGAGTCCCGGCGGGCATACCGTTGCGTAGAGGGAAGGGCCCACGATGACGACAGAGCTAGCAAAGAACGTCAAGAAGCACCGACGCCGCAGGGGATGGAGCCAGGAACGCCTAGCAGACGAAACCGAGTTGTCCATTCAGACGATTCGGAAGATCGAACAAGGCGGGGACGTGCGAACGGACACCCTGCACATGGTTGCGCGGGGTCTCCAGGTCACCACAGCCGAACTGTTCGTTGCCGACTCGCCTGCCCCGGTGGTCGGGGATGAGGCGTCCCGCCGGAATCTGGTCGAACTCCGTAAGGCTCTGATGCCTCCGGTAGGGCTGGAAGCCCCTGTGATCCTGGCAGCCGAAACCGTGGACGTTCCTGATCTCAACCAGCGCATTGAAGACGTACACGCGCTGTACTGGGCCGACCGGTACGACTCCGTAGCGCGGCAGCTCCCGGCCCTACTCAAAGCAACAGAAGTTGCCGCCGCGACTGCCGAAGGCGACCAAGACCAGCAGGATGCGGTCAAGGCTCGCACGGTCTCGCTGTTGCTCGCGGGCAAGTACCTCACGCAGGTGAGACAGTACGACTTGGCGTATCACGCTCTCGCAGAATCCATCCGGCTCGCGCGCGAAACCGACCAGCCGTTGACCGCCGGTACAGGAATCGTGGGCATGTGCTGGTTGCTGCTGCGGCAAGACAGGTTCGATGAAAGTGAAGCGCTCGCCCTACAGACCGCCGAAGCGATGGAACCCCGCATGTCGTCAGCCAAGCCGGCCGAGCTTGCCGTGTGGGGTGAGCTGTGGCTACGCGTCGCGTCCGCCACGGTGCGCAACAACAGGCCCGATGACGCTGCGGTCGCCCGACGCATGGCGGGCACTGCGGCAAGCGCGCTCGCGTCCGAACACAACAGCTTCCCGAATCACTGGGGTGGCTTCGGCCCCATTACTGCCGAGATGAAGGCTGTGGAAGACCTTGCGCTAGATGGGGATGCACGCGGGGTACTGCGAAGGGCGGACGAGGGGCTTCTAGGGAGCAAGGCGCTAAAGGCTCTGGGGAAGCCGACCGCGCCGAACTGGGGTCGTCACCGGCTGGACGTGGCACAGGCTCACACGAAACTGGGCTCTCACCAGGACGCCATGTCGGAACTGGTGGGGCTCCGTGAGAGCAATGGTGCGTGGCTCCGACACCAGCCGCTCGCCCGGTACATCATGGCCGATGTGCTCAAGTCCCGTAAGCGGACGCTCACTGCTGAGATGCGCGGCATGGCTTCCTACCTGGGGGTTTTCTGAGAGCTACCATGCTTCGCAGTAGTTAGCCGACTACGTTCCGCAAACTACCGTGTTTGTGCCGTAGTTTGACTGGCCGTCACACCCTTAAGTTCATGGCCTACCCCCTCGTACCCGGAAGCACGGGAGACCAGGCCATGAACCGCAGCTCCACCGACCGGCGACGCCGACGCAACCTGTATGACGCGTCCGCGGGGTGGTGGCCTATCACCCGAGGCACGAGCCACGGAAAAAAATCGACGACGCCGAGCACTCCGCAGAAGCCCGGGGCGTCGAAATGAATGCGCTTCCGGCCGTTGGTTCCCTGCTCGTGGACACCGCACAGGACCGGCTCGGCGAGTTCCGCGGCGAGTGGTGCGGGCAGTGGTCGCTACGGCCCGTGGGTGGTGGAAGGGAATGGTCCGTCGCCCCCGAGAATGTGCGTCCCGCGACGGGCGAACGGCGCTTACCCCAGACCAACGCGCGAAGTCGGGGCGAGCTGTTGTGAAGATCCCGACTTTCCTGCCGATTCGGCTTGCCGCCTCCGACGCTGCCGCTCTGCTCCGGACCCTCCCCGTAGGAAGGGAGGACGGATGAGCGTCACCCTCCCGTCTGGCATCCTCCACCCCGACGTGTCTGGCACGGCCGAGCCGGCGAGCACTGACGACGGCAACCGCTGGACGTGGGGCGCGTGTTGGGGCTGGTGCGAGCGGGAGCAGACGCGCGTTCTGTGGCTCGGACCGGCGCAGACAACCGGGCACATTGTTGCTGATCTCTACTACTGCGGGCCGTGCATCGACCGGCTGCATCAACGGATCGTTGCCCGTGGGCGTGGAACTCTGCCCAGCCAGACCCCGCCCCCCGAGCCCGCTGAGCGGCTGCCGCAACGTACCGGTCCCCGGCACCGGGCACCGCGGCGAATGTTCCGGCGGTCCCTCGAACTCCCGCCCTGGTCGTAATCACGGTTCCCCCGGCGACCAGGGCGGGTCACCCTCCACGGTGATCGCCCGGCTCACATGTCTTCCCCTTGTACTGCGTGGCTGACCCCACGGTGCAAGGGGTTGTCCTACCCCATCGCACACAGGGAGGAGGAACAACGCATGTTGCAGGAGTACACGACACAGGACACGGCGAGGGACGACGACCCCATTGCCATCCCTTCGGTCATCGTCCTGGGAGACGCTGCCACGCTGACGCGCGGTAGCGACCAGGACAGCACCGAGTCGAAGCAGAACCCGTACGACTGATCGATGCGCGGCGGCGGCCTCCGGCAGGAGAAGTTTCCAGGGGGCCGCCGCTCCGGTTCCTTGCGGATGAGGTGTTGAGTTGAAAGAACGCAAAGCGCGATGGTTCGGCGGAAGCACACCGGGCAGCCGACCCGCCGCAATTCCGGTTGGTGCACGCTTGCTCTGGAGCAATCCCGCCCTGTGGGTCTCTGGCAACCCGGAACCGGGGCATGTAAGAACGTTGGAACTCGGGAATGCAAGGCTTGCCGTACTCGGCCCTTGCTCCGCTTCGCAGCAGGATCTTTTCCGCGCCCTGTCGTGCCCCAATCTTGGAGCCATAGCCGGTTCGTGGGCCGGTTCTCACACGGTGGTGCGCACAAGGGGGCACGGTGTCGTTGAAGTCCTCGCCGACGCGGCCGGAGCCTCCCCCCTCTATACGGTGAACGTTCCCGGTGGCGTTGTGTGGGGGACGAGTTCGCTCGCGCTTTCCCCGCTGACCGGTCGAAGCGTCGATACAGAGTGGCTTGCCGCCTTCCTGCGAGAGAAGCACGCGCCCGCGCCCGGTCGAAGTGCATGGGCGGGGGTAAAGCCTGTACCTGCTGGTTCCTTACTGGCACTGGACGCCTCTGGGGGAGCATCGCTTTCCCCGTGGTGGACCCCCGTAAGGCGCACGCTCGACGACGCGTCGGCAGCACTTCGGCGCGCGCTCGGTGAGGGGGTCCGCGCCCGTGTGGAAGGGGCAGCGACGACCACTGACCTTGCGGGCATGGACTCAACCACGCTGGCACTGTTGGCTGCACAGTACGGGCCGGTCACTGGCATAACGCTGTACCCCGAAGGGGCGACGCACGGCGGAGACCTTGAATACGCCCGAGCCCTGACCGTCCCCCACCTGGACCGCGCATATTTCCCGCTCGGCGTCCGCCATCTGCCCTTCACCGCAACCGACGTGCCGCTACCCGCCACAGACGAGCCCGCCCCGTCTACTCCTGTTTGGTCGATGTTTTCGGCTCAGCTCCGGCTGTTGGCTGCCGCAGGTTCCGGCTGCCACTTGACGGGGGACGGTGGGGACAATCTGTTTCTGTCTGCCCCCATCCATCTTGCACGCCTTGCCCGCACTGGCCATTGGTTGCGGATGTTCGGGGATGCGATGGACTGGGCGCGGCTACGTAGACAGAGCCCCCGCCCGCTGATCTCTGCGGCCTTCCGAGGTGATGCGGCGCGCATCGGTCGCACGGTACGGACCCGGCCCATATGGTTGAACGTTCCCGTGCCGGCTGTGGCCATTCCCGCAGGCGTAGACGCAGATGCGGCGTTCGTCGCATCACTCCGGACCGTGGCACGGTCCGCCTACGCCGAAATTCAGCTCGCGGACTCACTCGGCGTTGCGCTCCATAATCCGTATTTTGACGGGGCTGTTCTTGACGCCGTGGTCTCGGCATCTGCCGAACAAAGATTCTCCGCACGGCGATATAAGCCCCTGCTTGCCGACACATTCGCTGATCTGTTGCCCGAGGCACACCGCAAACGAGCTGCCAAAGGGGTGTTCGTCGGCGACTTCCACCAGGGGCTACGCGTCAACTTGCGGCGTGTTCTCGGTCTCGCGGACGGGCGCCTAGCGTCCCTCGGCATAATCAATCCCGAGCCCCTGCGCGCCACGATGCACGCGGCAGCGCTCGGCGCACGGACGGTTTGGCCTCCACTGTTGTCCGCCCTCGCTGCCGAGGCATGGCTAGAGGCAGTCGAGGGCGCACCGGGCACTGAATGGAAAGAGCCCGCAACGGCTCCGGCGGGTGCGGAATGAGCCGTGACAACGTCGTGGCCGCGCTCACCGACCATGCCTGTGTATTGATTAACTACGACACAGGCCACACCGAGTTGCGCCCCGCTTCCGAGACTGCCGCGAACATGGGCGCGATCGTCGTACGACTCCGGGAAGCTGTTCTGTCATGGGGAACCGTCGAACAGTCGGCAGTCCTGCCGGACCCCGTGTCCATCCCGCTGCGATGGCGCCTTGGTGCCGTGCCGGTCGTACTCTTCACTGCTGCGGCTTGGGCAGCCGGCTCGCGCCGTGGCCGGTTCTCCCGACTCGTACGGCTGGCATGTGCGGGGCACGACTTGCCCCCGGCCACGGAGTGTCAGGCTCGGTACGCTGTGCGTGCGGTTCGCTGGGCCGCTCGGCTGATGCCGATGCGCTGGGCGTGCATGGAGGATTCGACGGCTGCCGCTCTCTTGCTGACGGTGGCCCGACGCCGAGGGGAATGGCGGCATGGCGTAGCCACCGACCCGATAAGGCTGCACGCCTGGATTGCTGACCCGGAAGGGGGACCCGTCGAAGAATCACCGGACACCGCTCTGTATACCCCCACCTACACACCCGATGGACCCGGCCCGGCAAGGGTTAAAAGAGGAGTACGACCGTGAGTGAGCCGCACATTCTCCTGGCCGGCGAGGGCCTTGCCCTGGGGATGCCTCGCCAAGACAAGCTGCCCGAGTACCACAGGTGGGAGAACGACGCCCGAACCATCCTCGGGTACGGCAACCAATGGGCGCAGCCCTGGGAGGTTCGCGCCGCCGGATACGAGCGGCAGAGGGGCAACGAGCGTTTCCAACAGTTCGAGGTGGTGCGGCTGGAGGACCAAGCAGCCGTAGGGATGACGATCCTTGAAGTCAACACATACGTCCGTACGGCGGAATTCGTGATCGTGCTTGCCCCGGAAGAGCGAGGCAAGGGGTACGCCACGGAAGCGGCCCGGCTGACACTTGATTGGGCGTTCCATCTCGCGGCCTTGCGTATGGTGTGGCTCAAGGTGCTGGAGCCCAACCGGGCCGGGATCGCTTCCTATGAAAAGGCAGGGTTCCGCCTGTCTGGCCGACTGCGGCAGTCCGGGTACTGGCTCGGGCAGCCCGTTGACGAGCTGCTGATGGACGCGTTGCCCGAGGACTTTCCCGGAACGTCCGCCGTAACTGCCGCTCTCGGCGGCTAACCCTGTAGACGCTCACGAGCGTGCCCCGTTCGCTGATCTGCGGGCGGGGCTCCGCTTTCTCACCCTTGAAACAAACAAGCTTGGCCCGACGTGCAACGAGTGCTGTACAACGCCGCCGCGGGCTAGTCGCCCTCGCCCGCGGGCTCGCTCGGCGCTGCAACGTATGTTCCGCGACCGGGGACGGTGTAGACGAGTCCTTGTTCCCGCAACACCGCGAGAGCGGAGCGTGCCGTGTTCCGCGCGACCCCGTACCGCTCCACTAGCGCTTTCTCGGACGGAAGCGGACGACCAGGGGTCAATTCTCCCCGCTCGATCTCTGCGACCAGGTCGGCAGCGATCTGCCGGTAAGGGGGCTCTGGTGCCCTGGGGTCAATTTCGCGCGCAGCCATGAAGCGAAGCGTAGACAACAGGCCAACCCACGGTTGCAGCCTAGACAGGGTTGAACACGCCTAGACGGACCTATACAGGTTGGCCTACCGTCGGACATGGAAACGCCCCGACGAACCGCGTAGGACCGGTTCGCCGAGGCTCCGCCGAAACAGCTAATGGGAGCTGAAACGACATGCGCGACTCTATCGTCCAAGCCCTGGTGTGGGTGCTCCGTCTGGTGCTGCCAGCTCGGGGACACCACAGCAAGACCGCCCCGCCCACCCCCGAGCCCGTGACCGAGG
>NZ_LATD01000204.1 GCF_000981895.1 Streptomyces odonnellii
CCGCCACCCCCCGCGCCCCCGCTGACCTGCGTCCCTCCGTCAATACCTGCGCTTTTGCCCGGCCGGGCCCGGCGAAGGCCTCCGGTCACACAATCTGTCGCGGCTGTGGACAAACACGAGGGCCCGGTGCGTCATGGGATGGTGAAGGCAGAGATCTCCCGGGGGACGACCCCCGCACCCACGCCCGGTGCGCGCATCCTGATCGTCGGCGGTGGCTACGTCGGGATGTACACCGCGCTGCGCCTCCAGCGGAAGCTGAGAAGCGGCGAGGCCGAGGTCATCGTGGTATCGCCCGACCCTTATATGACGTATCAGCCGTTCCTGCCAGAAGCGGCCGCCGGGAACATCTCGCCCCGCCATGTCGTCGTTCCCCTCCGCCGCGTGCTGGAGAAGTGCACGATCATCATCGGCGAAGCCACCGCCATCGACCACTCCAGACGCACGGCCACCCTCAAGACCCTCGCGTCCGAGGAAGAGGAGGGCGACGGCACCGTCGAGATCAGCTACGACGAACTCGTCCTCGCCCCCGGCTCCGTCTCCCGTACCCTCCCGGTCCCCGGTCTCGCCGAGCACGGCATCGGCTTCAAGACCGTCGAGGAGGCCATCGGCCTGCGCAACCATGTCATCGAGCAGATGGACATCGCCTCCTCCACCCGCGACCCCGCGATCCGCAGCGCCGCCCTCACCTTCGTCTTCGTCGGCGGCGGCTACGCGGGCGTCGAGGCGCTCGCCGAACTGGAGGACATGGCCCGCTACGCCTCGCGGTACTACCACAACATCAAGGCCGACGACCTGAAGTGGATCCTCGTCGAGGCCACCGACCGCATCCTGCCCGAGGTCGGCGACGAGATGGGCCGCTACGCCGTCCGCGAACTGCGCGCCCGCAATATCGACGTACGGCTCGAAACGCGACTCGACTCCTGCGAGGAGCGCGTCGCCGTCCTCAGCGACGGCGCCCGGTTCCGTACCCGTACGGTCGTCTGGACCGCCGGCGTCAAGCCGCACCCGGTCCTCGCCGCCAGCGATCTGCCGCTCAACGGACGCGGCCGGCTGAAGTGCGCCGCCACGCTGGCCGTCGAGGGCACCGAGCACGCCTGGGGCGCCGGCGACGCCGCGGCCGTACCCGATCTGACAGCGGATGAAACGGGCGCCCTATGTGCCCCGAACGCCCAGCACGCAGTCCGCCAAGCCGGAGTTCTCGCGGCGAACATCGTCGCTTCCCTGCGCGACGAGCCCCTCCAGGACTACCGTCACGCGTACGCGGGTTCGGTCGCGTCCCTCGGCCTCCACAAAGGCGTGGCGCATGTGTACGGCCGTAAGCTCAAAGGCTATCCCGCATGGCTGATGCACCGCGTGTACCACCTCAGCCGCGTCCCCACCTTCAACAGGAAGGCCCGCGTTCTCGCGGAATGGACCCTATCCGGGCTCTTCAAGCGCGAGATCGTCTCGCTCGGCTCGCTGGAACACCCGCGCGCGGAGTTCGAACTCGCTGCGGGCGGCGAACGGCCCAAGGACACGTGATGGCAGCCATATCACCGTCCCCACGGCGGTACGGAACTCCCGCGCACCGCTGACACGGCCGGCCACCGCCGACCGCGGCCGGCCGGGGGAGGCGTCAACGACCCGGGTACGCCCCGGACACGGCAGGCGCCCCCGTCAGTGTGCTCGACCAGACCGGACGTGTGACCATAGGTGGGTTCACATCTGCACAGAGTGATCCGGCCCGCTCGGCGCAACCGGCCCCGACGACCAGCCCGGCCCGACCAGCCCGGCCAAGACGACCGCACGACGACACCATGAGGCCTGAGAATCCGTGAACTTCACGCGTTGGAGCGCCCGGCTCCCCGGTACACAGCGCCGCGCCGCCGCGCGGACGGACCGCGGTTCCGTGCCCGCGGCCCGTGCTGAGTACGAACAGCCGCCCGACCCGGTGACGGACCTTCCCGCCCTCGACGACCTCTCCGCGGGCGAGATCCTCGGCGGACTCCCCGCCCTGGTCGCCCTGCTGTACGGCCCCGAGCACCGGCTGGCCTATGTGAACGACGCGTACACCACCGCCTTCGGCGCCCGCCCGCCCGGCGCCACCGCCGCCGAGAGCTGCCCCGAACTCGCCGAGCTGGGACTGCTCCCGCTGCTGGACCAGGTGCTGCGCAGCGGCAAGCCCCGTACGGTCAAGTCCCGCAAGGTCCAGGTCGCCGGGGAGGGTTCGTACACCGTCACCTGCACCCCCGTCGACTGCCGCGGCACCGGCGGCGTCCTCGTCTTCGCCGCCGATGTCACCGACCACGCCGAGGCGGCCGACCGGCTGCGCACCAGCGAGCGCCGGCACCGCAAGACCGCCGTCACCCTCCAGCGCTCGCTCCTCCCGCAGAAGCTGGAGCAGCCGGACGACCTCCGCGTCGCCGCCACCTACCAGCCCGGCGGCGCGGACGCGGCGGTCGGCGGCGACTGGTACGACGTGATCACCCTCGGCGCCGGGCGCACGGCCCTGGTCATCGGCGATGTGATGGGCCGCGGGGTCCGCGCGGCAGCCGTCATGGGCCAGCTCCGTACCGCGGTCCGCGCCTATGCCCGGCTCGATCTGCCGCCGCACGAAGTGCTCCAGCTGCTCGACGGACTCGCCGCCGAGATCGACGCCAGCCAGATCGCCACCTGCGTCTACGCCGTCCACGACCCCAACGAGGGCCGGCTCGTCTACGCGTCCGCCGGCCATCTCCCGATCCTGGTGCGCGCCGAGGACGGTACGGTACGGCGCGCCGAGGACCCGAAAGGACCGCCCCTCGGCACCGGCGGCTGGCTCCACAGCTCGGGCACCGTCCCGCTCCCGCCCGGCTCCACCGCCGTTCTCTACACCGACGGCCTGGTCGAGCGCAGGGGCGAGGACATCGACGAAGGCGTCGCCGCCCTGGAGCGCGCCCTCGCCGGGGCGCAGGGCTCGCCGCAGGTCGTCTGCGACCGGCTGATCCGCGCCCTCGGGGTCACCGCCGAGCACGACGACGACGTCGCGGTGCTCGTCCTCCAGCACCCCTCCCGTACGGGCCCGGACGCCGAGCTGTTCCACAACGCGGCGCTCGATCTGCTGGGCGGCGTCGAAGCCGCCCCGCGCGCCCGCGCGTTCGCCACCGGGGTCCTCGCCTCCTGGCGCTTCCCGGTCGAACTGCGCGATCTGGGCGTGCTCGCCACCAGCGAACTCGTCGCGAACTCCCTCCAGCACGGCACCCCGCCCATGCGCCTCAGGCTCCGCCGCACCGACCGTCGGCTGATCATCGAGGTGACGGACGGCGACGAGCATCTGCCGCGCCGCCGCAGGGCGGAACCGGCGGACGAGGCGGGCCGCGGTATCTCGATCATCGCGACCATCGCCTCGTCATGGGGCTCACGCCGAACCCCGGGCGGCGGCAAGGCGGTCTGGTGTGAATTCGCCCTGCCGCACTGAGCCCCGGGGACTGATCCGGCGTCAGCAGGCCGGAGCCGGCTCGGCAGCCGTCTCCGGGGTGTGCCGTGCGACCAGACGCGAGGCCGACGCGAGCGACGGCTGATCCTGTACGGGCGTGAGCCGCCGGCCAAGACGCAGCGCCAGCACGGTGATGCCCAGCGAGAACAGTACGAACGTCACGATGTACGGGCCAGGCAGCGCGGCCCCCATCGGCCCGCCGACAGCCGGGCCGAGCGCCAGCGCGAGCTGCTTGACCAGCGCGAACGCCGAGTTGTACTGCCCGACCGCGGACACCGGCGCCAGATCGGCCACCAGCGGCGCGACGGTCGGCGACAGCATCGCCTCGCCGAGCCCGAACAGCGCGTACGTGGAGATGAACGCGGCCGTCGCCATCGTGGCGCTGCCGTGCCCGAGCCCCGCGTACCCCGCCATGAGCCACGCGAGCGTCCAGATCAGCCCGACCGCCGCGATCACCCGGCTGCGCCTGCGCCGCTCGACCAGCCGCAGGACGACGAACTGCGCGACCACGATCACCGCGGTGTTGGCGGCCAGCGCGACCCCGAGCGCGGCCGGGTCGATCTCGGCGGCCTCGGTGCCATAGGCGGCGAGACCCGATTCGAACTGCCCGTAACAGGCGAAGAACAGCACGAACCCGAGCACACAGAGCTGCACCATGGCCCGGTGCCGCAGCATGGCCCGCAGCCCGCCGGCGTTCTTGCCGGCGCTGTTCTTGGCGCTGTCCTTCGCGGAGGTGCCGGTCGAGACGGCGCCCGCGAGAGAGGCGGGCCGGGGCAGCCGGACGGTGGCGGCCGTCCCCGCCAGTACGAGGAACATCAGCGCCTCGACGGAGAACAGCAGCGTGAACGAGCCCGCCCGGTCCTCGTCGACGATCTGCCCGCCGATCAGCCCGCCGATCCCGAGCCCCAGGTTCGCGAGAAAGAACTGCGTGGCGAACGCCCGTGTCCGCGTCGACGGCGTCGAGCACCAGACGATCATCGTGGCCAGCGCCGGCTGCATCACGGCCGTACCCGCGCCCAGCAGCACAGCGGCCACTACAGCCGTCGGGACATTCCCCGCCAGCCCCATGACCAGCGCCCCGGAGGACGCCAGCACCGCACCGGTGATCAGTACGGGCAGCGGCCCGCGCCGGTCGATGACCCGCCCGGTGAACGGCAGCACGACCAGCGCGGCCATGGCGAAGACGGCCAGCACGGCACCCGCCGTACTCGCGCCCAGGCCTCGCACCTGGGCGACATACACATAGAGATACGGAACCGTGAACCCGAGCCCGAACGCGCTCAGCGCGTTCCCCGCCTGGATCCGGCGCATCGCAGCGCCCATCGCCCTGGTCACACTCACCTGCCTCAACAGTCGAAGAAAGATCGAGATGGATCGAAGCTGAAGCCTGAAGACTTCGAAGCTAAAGTTAGGAGTTCAACAATACACATCGAAGGACTTCAATGCCAATGAGTGACCGTGGCATACTGCCCCGATGCCCGACACCCCCGAGAAGCCCGGCCCACCGGACCCCCAGGAACCGAGCCTCGACGAGCAGATCGCGGCCTATCAGCGCGAGTTCCGCGATCTGGACCCCCAGGTCGAACAGGTCGTCTCGGCGCTGGGCCGGCTCAACCGCCGTATGAACGTCTCGTACGGCCGCCACCTCGCCGAGCTCGGCATCAGCAACGCCGAGTGGGAGGTCCTCAAGACCCTGGTGGTCTCCGGAGCCCCCTACCGCCTGGGCCCCGGAGAACTGGCGAAGCGCCTCGGACTCACCCCGGCCGCGATGACCCATCGCATCGACCGCATGGCGTCCGACGGTCTGGTGACCCGCGACCGCGACGAGAACAACCGGGTCCGGGTCATCGTCGAGCTGACGGACGAGGGCCGTACGAAATGGCTGGAGGCGATGCGGATGGCCTCCAGCTTCGAGGAGGACCTGCTCCAGGACCTCTCCGGTGACGAACGCCGAGGCCTCGGCGAAATGCTGATCCGCCTCCTGCGCC
The DNA here is from genome assembly GCF_000981895.1 of Streptomyces odonnellii. GTDB lineage: Bacteria > Actinomycetota > Actinomycetes > Streptomycetales > Streptomycetaceae > Streptomyces > Streptomyces odonnellii. The sequence continues at coordinate 5,443 of NZ_LATD01000204.1, forward strand.
GGGTGGAACATGCCCAGCCGGACGCCGGCGGGCGGCTGAACGACCTGGGCTGAGCTGGGTCGACCCGGGTTTGACCTGGGCCGACCTCGGTCGGAGCGAGTGAGCGGGATCTCGTTTGACACGCCCGGGGGTGATCCGTAAGGTTCTTCGAGTTGTCACGGGACCGGAACGGATCCGCGGCAGCCACTCAGCCGCAGCAGCGGCACCCAAACTCAGCACGAACTCCCAGGCCGGGATGAATTTCGGCATGCCGCATTTCATTTCGAAGGCCCGATTATGAGCCTCCGGGGAAATCCGCTAGAGTTTGAAACGTCGGAACGGCCGAAGGGCCGGGAAGACAAACCCCGCTGACTGGGAATCAGGCCCGAAAGGATCTGATAGAGTCGGAGACGCAAGGCCGAAGGGAAAAGCCCGGAGGAAAGCCCGGAAGGGTGAGTACAAAGGAAGCGTCCGTTCCTTGAGAACTCAACAGCGTGCCAAAAGTCAACGCCAGATATGTTGATACCCCGACCGGCGGGAACGGTTTCGTTCCGGCTGGTTGAGGTTCCTTTGAAGAAAAATACACAGCGAGGACGCTGTGGACCACTGGTCTTATTCCGGCTGGTGGTTCCGCTCTCGTGTGTGGTGCCGGATATCCGGTGCGCATTCACGGAGAGTTTGATCCTGGCTCAGGACGAACGCTGGCGGCGTGCTTAACACATGCAAGTCGAACGATGAAGCCTTTCGGGGTGGATTAGTGGCGAACGGGTGAGTAACACGTGGGCAATCTGCCCTTCACTCTGGGACAAGCCCTGGAAACGGGGTCTAATACCGGATAATACTCTTCTCTGCATGGGGGAGGGTTGAAAGCTCCGGCGGTGGAGGATGAGCCCGCGGCCTATCAGCTTGTTGGTGGGGTGATGGCCTACCAAGGCGACGACGGGTAGCCGGCCTGAGAGGGCGACCGGCCACACTGGGACTGAGACACGGCCCAGACTCCTACGGGAGGCAGCAGTGGGGAATATTGCACAATGGGCGGAAGCCTGATGCAGCGACGCCGCGTGAGGGATGACGGCCTTCGGGTTGTAAACCTCTTTCAGCAGGGAAGAAGCGTGAGTGACGGTACCTGCAGAAGAAGCGCCGGCTAACTACGTGCCAGCAGCCGCGGTAATACGTAGGGCGCAAGCGTTGTCCGGAATTATTGGGCGTAAAGAGCTCGTAGGCGGCTTGTCGCGTCGGATGTGAAAGCCCGGGGCTCAACCCCGGGTCTGCATTCGATACGGGCAGGCTGGAGTGTGGTAGGGGAGATCGGAATTCCTGGTGTAGCGGTGAAATGCGCAGATATCAGGAGGAACACCGGTGGCGAAGGCGGATCTCTGGGCCATTACTGACGCTGAGGAGCGAAAGCGTGGGGAGCGAACAGGATTAGATACCCTGGTAGTCCACGCCGTAAACGTTGGGAACTAGGTGTTGGCGACATTCCACGTCGTCGGTGCCGCAGCTAACGCATTAAGTTCCCCGCCTGGGGAGTACGGCCGCAAGGCTAAAACTCAAAGGAATTGACGGGGGCCCGCACAAGCAGCGGAGCATGTGGCTTAATTCGACGCAACGCGAAGAACCTTACCAAGGCTTGACATACACCGGTAACTGGCAGAGATGTCAGCCCCCTTGTGGTCGGTGTACAGGTGGTGCATGGCTGTCGTCAGCTCGTGTCGTGAGATGTTGGGTTAAGTCCCGCAACGAGCGCAACCCTTGTTCTGTGTTGCCAGCATGCCTTTCGGGGTGATGGGGACTCACAGGAGACTGCCGGGGTCAACTCGGAGGAAGGTGGGGACGACGTCAAGTCATCATGCCCCTTATGTCTTGGGCTGCACACGTGCTACAATGGCCGGTACAATGAGCTGCGATGCCGTGAGGCGGAGCGAATCTCAAAAAGCCGGTCTCAGTTCGGATTGGGGTCTGCAACTCGACCCCATGAAGTCGGAGTTGCTAGTAATCGCAGATCAGCAGTGCTGCGGTGAATACGTTCCCGGGCCTTGTACACACCGCCCGTCACGTCACGAAAGTCGGTAACACCCGAAGCCGGTGGCCCAACCCCTCGGGGAGGGAGCTGTCGAAGGTGGGACTGGCGATTGGGACGAAGTCGTAACAAGGTAGCCGTACCGGAAGGTGCGGCTGGATCACCTCCTTTCTAAGGAGCA
>NZ_LATD01000205.1 GCF_000981895.1 Streptomyces odonnellii
CGCCCCGCTCCCCGCCACCGCCACAGCCCGGGCACCCCGCCCCCTGGCCGCACCCCGTGCGGGAGAAGGAAGCCCCGGTCTCCGGCGCGGCCCTGAGCGCGCTCGCCCCGCTCGCTCCTCTTTCGACTCTCTCCGGTCCTGGCGCCCCCACGCCGCACAAGAACGGCGGCTACCCCCGCCGTACCGTCCTCACCGCACCCCCCGAGAACCCGGCCGACAAGGCGATCAAGCTCGGCCTCACCCCGTACCACTCGCTCGCACCCCGCCTCAACGCCCTTCAGAAGCTGGGCAATCGCGTCAGCGTGGAGGTGACGGGCCGCTCCGCGGGCGGACACGAGCTGTATCTCGTCACCGTCACCGCCCCCGAAAGCGCGCACGAGGCCCGCGAGCAGGACCGGATGCGCGAGCTGATCGAGAGCTCCCCCGCGTCCGCCGCCAAGGACCGCCGGATCAAGTCGTCGTACAAGACCCCGGTCTTCATCAACAACAACATCCACGGCAACGAGTGGGAGGGCACCGACGCCGCCCTCAAGCTCATCGAGGAGCTGGCGAAGGCGAAGGACGCCAGGACCGGCGATCTGCTCGCCAGGAACCGGATCTATCTCAATGTGACCGCGAATCCGGACGGCCGGATCGCGGGCACCCGCGCCAACGGCAACAGCTTCGATCTGAACCGGGACTTCATCACCGGCTCGCAGCCCGAGACGCGCGCGATGCGGCAGATCGCCATCGACAAGCAGCCGGCCGTGATGCTCGATCTGCACGGCTATGTCAACGGCACGCTGATCGAGCCGACGACTCCGCCGCACGGCGAGAACTACGAGTACGACCTGTTCCTGAAGAACACCTACGCCAACGCCCTCGGCATGGAGAAGGCGGTGAACGACCTCGGCTACACACCCGAGAAGGACGGTGTCGAGCCGCCCGTCATCCCCTTCCGCGACCAGCAGGAGGGCTGGGACGACTGGCCGCCGATCTTCACTCCGCAGTACATGGCGTTCCAGGGCGCGGTGGCCTCGCACACCGTGGAGATCCCCATGCGCGTCAACAACGCGTCGTACGACTCACTCCCGGTCGAGGAACTGCGCCGCCGGTCCGCGATCAACACCGATGTCGCGGGCGCGGCGATGCGCGCGACCCTCACCTACACCTACGAGCACCGCACATCGCTGATCGCCGATCAGATCGAGACCTTCCGGCGGGGCGCGGCCGGCGAGGCACAGCGGCCGGTCTCCGAGGAGACCGTGCCGGGAGTGCCGGGCATCGGTCCTGAGGACGTGTATACGACGACCTTCCCGCGGGCCTATGTGATCCCCGCGGGCGAGGGCCAGCGCTCCGCGACCGCGGCGGCCCGGCTGGTGGACCACCTCATCGCGAATGACGTACGGGTGGAGCGGGCGGTCGCCGGCTTCCGGCTGGCGGGGCGTTCGTATCCGGCGGGTTCGTATGTCGTCGACATGCACCAGTCCAAGCGCGGGATCGCCAATGTGATCCTGTCCGAGGGCCGTGACATCAGCGCGGATGTCTCCACCATGTACGACATCTCGGGGTGGAGCCTTGGGCTGCTGTGGGGCGCGAGCGTCGACAAGGTGGCGACGGTGAGCGGCGGGCTGCCCCTGCCCGGTCGTACGGTCGATTCCGCTGCGCCCACCGGGTCGGTGGCGGGCGGCAGCCGGGGCCATGGCGATCTGCTGCTGCGCCTGGACGACCCGAAGGAGCTGGCCGCCCTCAACTCCCTGCTGGCGCAAGGAGTGAGCGTACGGCGGGCCGCCGACGGTTCCGCGATCGTGCCCTCGTCGGCGCGCCGCCAGGCCGTCGTCCTTGCCGACCGGTACGGCGTCGTCTTCGCGGCGACGAAGGAGAAGGGGACCGGCGCGCTGCACCGTACGCGGGTCGCGGCGGCGGTGACGCCCGGGGAGCTGGCCGGTCTGGGCGAGATGGGCTTCGATGTGGTGCCGGTGTCGACCGCGGTGCTGAACGCGGGCTTCGACTGGTCGGCGGCCGATGCGCTGTATGTCTCCTCCGGCCTCCAGTACAGCGGGCTCAACCCGGCCGCGCGCGAGGCGCTGAACGGATTCCTCGCCGGGGGCGGCCGAGTGGTCGGCCTCGGTTCGGCCGGCGCCACCTTCAACACGGCGGCGGGCCTGCTCGCGGCCAGGGCGGTGGCGGGCAGCGGCGATGCCAACGGGGTGGTACGGGTGACCAACGCGGGCGGCCCGGTCACCGGCGGCGCGCTACCGCACACCTTCGTCTACTCGCCGCGCTGGTTCACCGACCTGGGGCCGGGGGTGCGGGCCGACCAGTCGTACGGCGGCGGCAACCCGCTGGTCTCGGGCCACTGGCGGGCGAACGGCAGCGGCACGGGCGGTCCCACGGACGCGGCGGGCAAGGCCTCGATCGTGAGCGGAACGTCCGCGCAGGGCGCGCCGGTTGTGCTGTTCGGTACCGAACCGCTCTTCCGTGACCACCCGAAGGGCGTGTTCGCGCAGGTGGGCCGGGCGCTGCTGGCTTCGGCGGCGTAAGGCCGAAGGCCGTCGGGCTCCTGGCCGGAGCCCTGCTACTCAGAGCCCGAGGGCCGGGCCCCAAGTGGGGTCCGGCCCTCGGTCGTTCAGGTGCGGAAGTCGTTCGGGCGGTGCGGTACGCGCTGTTGTTCAGGGTGCCGCTGTGCGGCTGTGCCGTCAGGGAGCCGCGGTGCGGCTGTGGGTCAGGCGACCGACAGCTCGACCTTGATGTTGCCGCGGGTCGCGTTGGAGTACGGGCACACCTGGTGCGCCTGCTCCAGCAGGTCCTTGGCGGTGACCTCGTCCACATTCGGGATGGACGCCGTCAGCTCGACCGCGAGGCCGAAACCGCCGGCCTCGGTCTTGCCGAAGCTGACCTTGGCCGTCACCGTGGAGCCGGAGATGTCGGCCTTCGCCTTGCGCGCGACCACACCGAGCGCGCCCTGGAAGCAGGCGCTGTAACCGGCGGCGAAGAGCTGCTCGGGGTTGGTCCCGGCGCCACTGCCACCCAGCTCCTTGGGCGGGTTGACGACGACGTCGAGCTTGCCGTCATCGCTGGAGACGCGGCCGTCACGGCCGTTCTCAGCGGTGGCGACGGCGGTGTAGAGGACATCGATCTCTTGGATGCTCATGCGCTGCGTTCCTCCTGTTGTACGCCGCGGCTCGCGCCCACGGACCACGACGGCCTGAGACGAGCCTATCGGCTCAGAGTAACGATCATTTTTCCGATGCCCAAAATACTTCAGTAACTGAAACAACGATGATGCTGAATATTTCATGCTGTCAAGCAAATGGTTATGCTCGTGACCATGGCCACTACACGCGCGGACCCACTGACCCTCGACGTCATCGAGCTGATCGGTGCGGCCGTGGCCCGCTACTACGAGGAGTACGACCGGGCCGCGGCCGAGCACTCCCTCACCGGCGCGCAGGCGCGCGTACTGGCGCTCCTTTCCCTGGAGCCGATGCCCATGCGCCGGATCGCGCAGAAGCTCAAGTGCGAGCCGTCCAATGTCACCGGCATCGTGGACCGGCTCGAAGCACGTGAACTGGTGGAACGCCGCCCGGATCCGGCCGACCGGCGGGTCAAGCTGGCTGCCGTCACCGAGCGGGGGCGGGTGACCGGTGCGCTGCTGCGGGACTCACTGGGGGTCTTCGCGCGGGAGCCGCTCGCCGGGCTGTCGGAGGAGGAACGGCGGGTGCTGAGGGACCTGCTGAGGCGGATGCTGGGCGAGGGCGCGGCGTAGCAGGCGTACCGCTCGCGGGCATACCTCTCGCGGGTGTGCCTCGGGTGCCGAGGTCAGAACTCGGGTGCCGGGGCCACAAACGGGGGTGCCGGGGTCACAGGCAGATGAAGAACCAGCAGCTGTCGGTCGGTTCCGGGTCCGGCTCGGGCGGTGGCGGCGGGGCCGGTGTCGTCGTCGGACTGCCCGACGTGGGGCTCCCGGTGGGCTGCGAAGGGCCGGGCGACCCGGGTGCGGAACCGCCGGGGCCGGGTGAGCCCGACTCGGAGGGGGCCGGACTGTCCTCCCCCGACTCGTCCTGCGACTCCGCGGGCGGCGCGGATGCCTCGGCGTCGCCGGGCTCCCCCGTACCCGCCGCACCACCGGTGCCACTGGCACCCGGGCTCGCGGAGCCGCCCGTACCACCCGTACCGGACTCCTCGGACGGCGCGGGCCCGGGATCGGAGGGGTCCGCGGGCCGTTCCGTGTCGTCGGGGCCGCCGTCGAAGTCGACCGGCTTCTCCTCCTTCACGGCGGTGGCCCGGTCCGAATCCGACGACTCCATGGCCAGCTCGGCCAGGCTCAGCGTGGCGAGCGCCAGCACCACGCCCAAGGCGGCTATCAGCACCCTGCGTCCGCGCTTGCTGCGCGCCCGGCGCGGTTTGGTACGTGGACGGGACGCGGCCTTGCGGCGGCGCGAGGACGTGCGGCGCCGGGACGGTTCCGGCGGCTCGGGATGGCGGCCGGTCAGGACCAGCTCATCCTCCGGTGCGTCCCCGTCCCCGTACTCTCCGTGATCTTCTTCGCCCCCGGCGCCCTGTCCCGGGCGGCGGCTGTGGTGCGGCCCGGGAGGTGGGGGTGCTTGGCGCCCCAGCACCTCGGCGGGGGTTCCGCATCCGGCGCACGCCAGTGCTCCGTTGAGGTGCCGTCGGCACTGGTCGCAGTAGTCCATGGCGCCCCGCAGATTATGCGGGGCAGGGGCGACGCGCATAGACGAGCCTGTGAGGGTCTTGTGTGAACTGCCCATTCCCAGGCGTGTCGCGCCAGGAATCCATCTCGCGGCCACTCGCGGACCGGCACCCGGGGTCCGCCTATGCCGGTCCATGCCGCCCCATGTCGGACTGTGTCCGCGCGACATGCCTGGCCCCGGTCCGCACGGACGCCCCGACCGGGCCGCACAGGCGCCTCGGCCCGGACCGCACACGTGTCTCGGGCCGGGTCCTCGCGGCTCGCTCGGACCCGGTCCGGGCCTGCGCCGTTCCCCTCCGCGCACGCACCAGCATGTGCGCACCCGGCAGGATGGCCCGTATGACGTCCAACGCCTCCAGTGCCTCAGGCGCCCCGTTCGGCCCGCTCGACTTCCAGCTCGTCCTGCTGCGCCGCATGGCCGACCATCAGCCGGAACTCGTCGACGACGCCCGGAAGGAACTGGGCGTCTCCCTCGCCGGAATGCGCGAGGCGAACCGCCGCTGGCAGGCGATGGTGCGCTCGCCCCGCGCCCGGGGAGCGCTGTCCCGCTACCGTTCCGTCCTCGGCGAACCGGAACTGACCTTCCGTCGGACCGTCGGTGATCTGGAGTGCGACGCCCTGCTCTGGCCCGTACCGCTCTGGCCCGGCCTGCGGTTCGAGGTGATGGTGGCGCCGGGCGGGGCGGTCTGGAACGAGTGGCTGGTACGGGCACCGGGGGAGCCCGGCCCGGAACTCCGCACCGGCGAGGATCTGCGCCCGTGGTCCTGCACGGTCGACGAGGTCGCGCGGGCGTTTCCGCCGGCCCGGCCGATGCAGGGCACCGCCCCGACCCGGATGCGGCTGGCGTTCACTCTCCCGGGTGGCGGTCCCGGCGTGGCGGATTTCACCTGGGGGCTGTTGCAGAGCTGGTACGCGGAGCGGAACGGCCCGTACGGCGCCTGAGGACCGACCGGCGGCGGAGGGGTCCGGCACACCGCTGAGGCGCTCCGGAAGGGCGTCAACTACGTACGGCCGAGCGGCGCAGCCCAGCGCGCGCGGCGGGGGCCGTCGCCGCACGATGCGAACAGGGCCGGCGGCCGCCGGTGACCCCATCAGCGCTCTCGGGAGACCCTGCCGTGACCGTCAGTCTTGAGCAGTTGCGACGTTGCCATATCGCCGTCGACCTGGGGGCCGCCAGGACCCGGGTCTTTGTCAAAGGGGCGGGGCTCGTGGTCGACGAACCGAGCGTCGCCGCCATGAACACCCGTACGGGCGCGCTCATCGCGGTGGGCGCGCTCGCCGAACAGATGACGGGCCGTACCCCGGATTACATCAAGGTCGTCCGGCCGGTCTCGGGCGGGACGGTCGTCGATATCGAGATGGCGCAGCGGATGCTCCGTCATCTCCTCGGCGACAAGCTCCGCCGTCAGTTGCGCCGCAAGCCGCGGCTGCGCGCCGCCGCGTCCACCCCGCACGACAGCGACCCGCTCGCCCAGCGCGCCGCGGTGGAGACGCTGGTCGGCCTGGGTGCGCGCCGGGTCGAACTGGTCGACACACTGATCGCCGCCGCTGTCGGCTGCGGACTGCCGGTGGAACAGCCCACCGCGACCATGATCATGGTGTGCGGCGCGGCGACCACACAGGTCGCGGTGCTCTCGCTGGGGGCGATCGTCACGGCGCAGCGGATCCCGGTCGGCGGCAACGCGATCGACCACGCGGTGATCCAGCATCTGCGGCACCAGCACGAGCTGCTGCTGCCCAGCCAGTCCGTACGCCCGCTGCAAGTGGCGCTCAGCGACAACGGCCTCACCTCGTACGGTCCCAGCACCACCGAGATCCACGGCCGCGACGTGGCGACCGGCGTCGCCCGCTCGGTGCTGGTGGACACCGCGGCGGTACGGGACGCGATCTACTCCCCGCTGACGGCCGTGCTCGACGGCATCGGCAAGGTGCTCAGGGACTGCCCGCCCGATCTGGTGGCCGACCTCGCGGACGGCGGGATCACGATGGTCGGCGGCAGCGCGCTGATGCCGGGCCTCGACGAGATGCTCCGCAACGCCACGGGCATGCCGGTGGCGATCGCGGAACGCCCCGACATCTGCGCGGTACTCGGCCTCGGTGCCATGCTGGAGGGAAAGATCCAGCCAATGGTCCTGAACCCGCTCCCGGTGATCCGCTGACCGATCACGCCCGCGGGCCCGCGGCCGACGGCGTACGGGCAGGCGAGGCACTGCGATGACGAAAGAGAGCCGCGAAGGGGCCAGGGGGGAGGCCCGGGGGCCCGGCGGGACGGGCGGAACGGGCCGGACGGGCGCGGAAGCGGAAGCCGCGAGGCCGACGGCCGGGCTCGATCCAGCTCCGGCTCCAGGGCCTGCGGCCGAAAGCCGGGCGTCCGGGGGCCGGAGACCGGCGGCTCGAAGGCCCGGAAACGGCGCGGCCAAGGCCTCAGGGCACATGGCCCCCGAAACCGGGAAGAAGAAGCCAGGGCCCGAGGGCATAAGCCCGACGGCCGCAGGCCAGGGCCCAGGACCTGAAATCCGAGGCCCAGAGGCCGACAACGCGGCCCCAACGGCCGGGACGGACCCGGGCGAGCGCACCGGCGATACGGGATCGGCGACCCAGGCCACAAACCAAGCGGCCCAAACCGCCAGCCCGACGGCCGGAGGCCGAGGCCCGGCGCCCGAAACCCCAGGCCAGGCGCCCGGAGCCCGGGGCCCAGCGCCCGACAACGCGGGTTCCGGTACCGACGACGCGGGCCCCGGAAGCGCGAAGGGCCCCGCCACGGACCCCGCGGGGTTCCCAACGGACCCCGCCGGCGACCCCGCCACGGACCCCGCCGGGAACCCCGTCGACACCGGCCCCGCGGTCCGGGACGAGCGGGCCAGGCCCGTGTCCGGGGACGGCACCCCCATCGACGACATCGCCGCCGAGCCCCTGCTGCCCGCTCTGCTGGAGGCCGTCCTCGGGATCGGGACCGAGCTCGAGCTGCGGCCCGCCCTTCAGCACATCGTCGACACCGCCACCGAACTCATCGGCGCCCGCTACGGCGCCCTCGGCGTCGTCGACCCCGAGCGCGGCCGACTCACCGAGCTGTTCACCGCCGGGCTCGGCGACAGCGACCGCAAGCGCATCGGACGCCTCCCCGAAGGCCGCGGCGGCCTCCTCGGCGCGCTCATCAAGGACGCGCGGCCGATCAGGCTGGACGATCTGACCGCCGACCCCCGGTTCTCCGGCAAGCTCCCCGGCCACCCCCGGATGCGCTCCTTCCTCGGCGTTCCCGTCCAGGTCGACACCGTCGTCCTGGGCAGCCTCTATCTCGCCGAGAAGCGGAGCGGCCCCTTCACCGAGCAGGACCAGGAACTGCTCGGCGTACTCGCCTCGCAGGCCGGTATCGCGATCGGCAACGCCCGCCTGTACGGATCGACGCGCCGTCGCGAGCGCTGGATCAAGGGCGCCGCCGCCGTCACCACAGCACTCCTGCGCGGCGAGAACGCGGCCGACGCGCTCATGACCGTCGCCGAGGCCGCCCGCCTCCTCGCCGACGCCCACGCCGGAGTCGTGCTCCAGCCCACCGACGAGGGCGGGATGGAGATCGTCGCCGCGTCCACCGTCGGCGACCCGGCCGGCATCGTCGGTACGGTCATCGAGCCCGGCTCCCCCGTGCTCGTCCAACTCCTCGGCGGCGAGCCCGTCTTCATCGAGGACTCGTCGACCGACCCCCGGATGACCACCCATGTACGGTCCCGCTTCGGCCCGAGCATGATGCTGCCGCTCCAGAGCGGCGGCAAGCTGATCGGCACCCTCGCCCTGCCGCGCCGGCACGGCGGCCGCCCGTACAGCGCGGTGGACCGGCTGCTGGCCACCCAGTTCGCCTCGCAGGCCGCGCTCGCGCTCGTACTGGCGGACCACCAGCACAACCGCGAGCGGCTCGCGGTGTACGAGGACCGCGACCGGATCGCCCGCGATCTGCACGATCTTGTCGTCCAGCGCCTCTTCGCGACCGAAATGATGCTGGAGTCGACCAGACGACGTGCGGCCACCACCGACCTGGACGAACTGCTCGGCCGCGCCGTCGATGAACTGGACTCCACCATCCAGGAGGTACGGACCACCATCTTCGCGCTCCAGCAGCCGCCCGCCGACGCGCCGACGAGCGTACGGGGCAAGGTGCTGCGCGAGACGGACGGCGCGGCGGTCCTGCTGGGCTTCAGGCCGTCCGTCCACTTCACGGGCCCGGTGGACACACTCGTCGGCGAACCGGTCGGCCGCCGGCTCCTGGCCCAGTTGCGCGGCGCCCTCGCCGCCGCCCACCGCCGGGAGGGCGTGACGGCGATCGAGGTGCAGGTCGACGCGACGGCGGAGCTGCCGGACGGACGGACGGGCGTACGGCTGACCGTCAGGGACGACGGCCTGCGCGAGGACGGCGCCCGGGACACCACCCTGACCTGGGAGTCCCCCCGCTGAAACCCGCGATGCTCAACGCTCACACGTGCTCACACGTCGAGCGCCGCGCGGACGCGGACCGTCGCACGCGCGTCCGTCACTCCCCCACCCCGGCCTTCCTCACCCCAGCACATCCCGCAGCGACGCCGTCATCCGTACCGCGAACGCCTCCCGCGTCCCCTCGTCCACCAGGTCCAGCGACAGATACGGATTGAGGTCCTCCAGCTCCACGAGCAGCAGTTCCCCGTCCGGCGCGCGGCAGGCGTCCACGCGCTGTATCCCGTGTTCCAGCGTGTTCCAGTCGATGAACCGGCGCGCGAACTCCAGATCCGCGGCCCCCGGCTCGTACCGTTCCAGCTCCCACCGCCGCCCGGGATCCGGCGCGTACAGCGCGTACTGGAAATCCCGGTCGACGAAATAGAACGAGACCTCGTAGCGGAACGGTATCCGCGGCTGCACCAGCACCTCGCCGAGGACGAGGTCCGCCAGCCGCTCCCCCGGCACGAACTCCATCCCGATCGAGTCCGCGCCCGCCCGTGGCTTCACGACGTACATCTCCGCCTCCGGCAGCAGCCCGAGGTCCTCGGCGCGCTCGACGGTCGGTATGACCGGGTATCCGGCGGCGCTCAGCTCCGCCAGATACCGCTTGCCCGTCATGTCGGCCCGTCCGGTGAGCGGGTTGTAGACCCGGGTCCCGGCCGCGCGCGCCTGCTCACGGAAGGCGTCGTAGGCCTCCTGGTAGTGCAGCACCGGCCCGCTGTTGCGCACCACGACCGCGTCGAAGGACCCCATCAGCCGCGCCGCGTCGAGCGGATGGCACAGCGCGACGTCGAAGTCGCGGCGCAGCCGGGCGGAGAGCCGGATGTCCTCGTCGCAGTACCTGCGCCCCTTGGCCTCGTAGCCGAGATCGGTGACATAGAGAAGCCGGTGCGACAGCGCGGACACGGTGCTCCTGACAGGAATCGAAAGGACGTCGGCCCCGACGGGGGACCCGGCTCAGAGTACGCAGGAGTTGACCACGTCCCCGGAGGCGGGCCTGGGTACGGTACGGCTCGACGGCGGCGCCGCCCCGCGCTCGACCCACTGGGTCAGCGCCGTGAACGCGCTGCGGTAGCACGGCAGGATCGGACGCAGCCGGTCCGGATAGCTGTCGTACAGCCCGTCGACATGCGTCCCGCCCTCGACCGTGTAGTAGCGGTGCAGTCCGGCCCGGTGCCGGTCCTTGACCATGCGCGTGTAGACGTCCGAGTCGGTGGCGATCGGCAGCAGTGTGTCGAGCGAGCCCTGGAGCGTGATCATCGGCTTGCCGATCCTGCCGGTCAGCGCTACGCGTTCGACGGCCCGGTGCACGGAGCGCGGCCGGGAGGCGTAGTCGTACGAAGCGTCCGAAGCGCAGGGCGCGAGGATCTCCGCGGTCGTCGAACCGGCCGAGGCACCGGGGCAGTTGGTGTCGTACGTGGGGTCGAACTCGGCCCGGTAGACCTTCTGTGTCAGCCCCCAGTAGGCGGTCTGGTGGTACGGCCAGAGGAACTCGCTGCCCCGCGCGAAGCCGGCCTCGTACATCTCGTCGGCCCCCGCCTGCCCCGCCTGGTACGCGATCGTGGTCGGCAGGTAGGTGAGGAGATTGGGGCCGCCCCCGGTCCAGAGCACGCCCTCCCAGTCCACTCCGCCGTCGTACAGCTCGGGATGGTTCTCGAGCTGCCAGCGGGTCAGATAGCCGCCGTTGGACGTCCCGGTCATATACGTACGGCGCGGGGCGTGCCCGTACGCGCGCTGAACGGCCTTGCGGGCGGCGCGTGTCAGCTCGGTGGTACGGCGGTTCCACTCGACGACCGCGTCCCCGGGCCGGGTGCCGTCGGTGTAGAAGTCGGGGCCGGTGTTTCCCTTGTCGGTCGAGGCGAAGGCGTACCCCTGGGCCAGCACCCAGTCGGAGATCAGCGGGTCAAGCGAGTACTGCTTACGGGTGCCGGGCGCGCCGGTCACCACGAGCCCGCCGTTCCAGCGGTCGGGCAGCCGGATCACGAACTGCGCGTCGTGCTTCCAGCCATGGGTGGCGTTCAGCCGCGAGGAGTCGGGGAAGTAGCCGTCGATCTGGACACCGGGCACGCCGGTGGGGTTCTTGGTGCCCTGCGCGAAGAGCGGCGACCAGTCGGTGGAGTCGGTGTACGGCGTACCGGCGAGGGCCGTGCTGGTCAGATCCGGCAGACAGGCCGTGGTCTGGAACTCGGCCCCGGGCACCACCACCCGCTCGCGCCCACCGCACGGCGCCCCTTCCTTCCCCGATGCCGCGGCCTTCTCCGATGCCGCGGACACGGACGCGGATCCCGGCGGCGCGGCCCCGGCCCCGGTCGCCGTGACCATCGCCAGCACCATGGCGGCCACCACGGTGACACCTGTTCTCACCCGCATGAATCCCCTCCGATTGGCTCGACCCGTACGCTCCATCACTGCCATGGCGCACATCGTCAGCGCCGCTCAGGGGTCAGACCATGTGGACGGCCCATAGTTCCGAGCCACAGAACATGGCGTCGCCCCCCACCCCTGGCCCCGGCGGCCCAGGGGTGGGGGGCGACCGGATCAGAGACGGCCGGCGACCGTACGGGCCAGGTCTTCCAGAGGCTTGCGGGTCTCCTCCGGGGGCACCGAGCGTACGAGCCGTATGGAGAACCACTGCTCGGACGTGCGGAAGAAGACCGAGCCGTCCTCCAGATACGCCTCCTCGCCGATGCCGGAGAGCGGGCTCAGGTCATGGCCGATGCCGCGTTCGGCGTCGAGGTAGTTCCGCGCGGTGTCCGCGATGAAGACCTCCACCTGGGCCGAAGGGCCGGAGGCCAGGCCGGTGTAGGTGCACGTCTCGGCAAGCGGCTTGGCGGGGTTGAGCTTCGAGTCGGCCAGCGTCTCGGCCTCCGCCTGCGTGACGATCGCGCAGGGATCGCCGATGTCCACCGGGCTCGGCGAAGGGCTCTCAGCCGGGCTCGCCGCGGGTTCCTCCGGCGGCTGCTCCGCCGGCACCGTCGGGCTGCTCGCGGAATCGCTCGCGGTCGGAGCCGGGTCGGGCTCGTCGTCGAGCGCCTGGCATCCCTGGAGCGCGAGGACCGCGACCAGGGCCAGGGGCGCCATGGCCACCGCCCGCAGCGGGCGGGTGCGTCTGACGGTGTGTCTACCGGAGCGGGTGCGAGTACGGGTGCGCGTCATCGGATCAGTCCCCTTGGGCAGCGTGGTGAAGAAGCATGGTGAGGCTCCTTGAAAGCCTCTCCGGTGCGGGCGAAGACAGGGACGCCGCCAACCCACGGAATGGTTTCGGCCAGACAGCCGGAGTCAGGTTCCCGGATTCAGGTTCGTCACGCGGTGGAACCGCCCCGAACGCCCGTCAGACGGCGCTCAGCCGCTCATGCACGACCGTCATGGACGGCGGCAGCAGATCGGTACCGGTGGTGACAGTCTCCTCCGGCAGCCGGACCGTCCGCAGGGAGACCACCTGCGCCAGCGTGCTGACGTCGATATGGGGATGCAGGGTCTCGATGGTGAGTGAGCGCAGGTTGGGGAAGCTGTGCAGCCACCGCCAGGTGCGCCCCATGTCCGCCTCCACCCACAGATGTGTGAGCCGGTCCGTCCGGCACGTGTTGACGAAGTCGGCGGTCGTGAACTCGCCGGAGATCTTGATACGGGACCGCCCGCCGAAGCTGTACAGCGCCCGCAGCTCCCTCATGTTCGACACCGGGAAGTAGAGCTGCTCCTCCGCGAGATGGGCGACGACCTCCTGTCCGTACGTATCGGTGTCGAACCGGTTCCAGGCGCGCACCAGTTCGTTCCGTACCCGCAGATCCGGGTGGCCGCGGTACTGCGCGAGCACGGTGATGGCTGCGTCGGTCGCGATACGCGTGGCGGCCAGCACGGTGAAGTACGCCTCGTGGACCAGCGACTGACGCTCGGCCCGGGACTGTTCGCTCAGCGGCAGCACCTCCGGGGACGCCGGTTCCCGCGGCCCCGGCAGCAGATCGAGTACGACCGGACCCACCTCGGTCAGCGCACGCGCCTGGTCCGCCGAGCGCGGCGGGATCAGCGCCGCGGCCCGCTGCTGCACCTCCGCCCGTACCGCCGGATCCAGTTCCGTCGCGTGTTCCAGACAGGCGGCGGCCAGCAGATGGAGCCGGTTCATCCCGTGGGGCGAGGCGTCGTCACGCCGGATCAGACCGGTGAGCAGCCGGGTCCGCTCGGTCGGCCGCGCGTGGGCCACGGCCATCCTGATGACGTCCTCCCACTGGTCGAGATGGGCGTTCGTGATCAGAAAGTCGAAGTCGAGTCCCTCCACCGCCGCCTTGGCCCCGAGATAGTCCTGAAAGGTCCGGTGGATGAAGTCCATGGAATCCGCGCTCGGTTCACGCAACAGCCCGCTGCGGATGAGCAGATGCCGGTAGATTTCCTCGGCCGTCCCCTGTTCGGCGACTTTCGGCATGGTCGGCAGCGCCTGCCTCAGAAGTTCGACCGCGTCGGTGCGGTCCATCTCCGAACGGCCGTTACGAATCATCCAGTAGGCGAGTTTCTGGATGAGCTGGATATGGTGCGCCTCGCTGATGTGAACGGAGCCGGACTTGTAGACCCCGCGCTCCCGGTCTCGCCGGAAGAGCAGCATGGAAAGCGCCGCGTCATAGATCTCCTTGCGGCCCTCGGGGAGATAGCCGCGGCGGTCCTGATGGAGCGCGCAGATCAGTCCGCACATCAGCGGATTGGTGGCGAGCCTGCCCAGATCCTGTTTGGCGCGGACGGCACGCAGGAGTTCATTGGCGTACTGGTCACTGATTCCGGCCGCCTTGTGCCATCTCTTGATGAACTCGGCGACATTGTCGCGGCTCATGGGCGCGAGATCCAGCTCGGCGAAATCGTCGCTCACCAGCCAGTGTTCCCGTACCGCCGCGGGCCGGGACGTGACGAGCCAGCGGTTGCCGGGATAGGTGCCGATGAGTTCCTGGAGCCAGCGGCGGGCGTCACTGCGGTCGTCCTCCGGGATCTCGTCGATCCCGTCGATCAGGATGAGCCCGCGGCCGGACCGCAGCACCCGGTCGAACCAGCCCGGAGGCTGGAGACCGGCGATGGGACAGTCCACCGCGGACAGGAACTCGTCGGGCGCCGGCAGCGTCGCCCCGCCCCTGGTCAGCGTGCGCAGCGGAAGCACGAACGGCACAAGTCCGTAGAGATACAGCAGGTGTTCGTCGAGGGACTTCTGTGCCGTGGAGACGGCCAGCCACTGGACGAGGGTGGTCTTGCCCGAGCCGGCGACCCCGCGCAGCAGTACGCGGTTGCGGCCGGCCAGCACATGGTCGGCCGAGAGCAGCGCGGGAACGGCGTTCGTGGCGTCGCCCGCCGCGTCCAGGCTGAGATACGCGGTGTCGAGCCGCCAGGACTCCGGCGACCCGGACAGATCGAGGCCGAAAATGCTGAGCCTGCCGTGCTTGGCGGCGATGTAGCGGGCGTACCGGTCCTCGAAGGGCCCGTCCGCGGGGGACGGCGCACGGGCGATCAAGGAGTCGATCTTCAGGGTCAGTTCCTCGATACTGCGGCTCTGTTCCAGCAGAGTGCGGGGCACGAAGGTCGACCGCTGGGTGAAGAAATTCAGAATGTGCAGACAAGCGGTGTTCATCACGCTCGCGTGCAGGGTGACCGCGTCGCTCGACAGTCCGAGTGTGGCCGTATTGCTCTGGGATCTGAGATGCCGGGAAAGGCCGAGATGGCCGAGTCTCACGGCCTGCACGTCGTCCATGTCGAGCGTTCCCATGACCCGTAAGGAATCGGCCACGGCATTGGCTACGGCCCGCTTCTCGAAATTGGGCAGCAGGTCTTCCACACCGGTCGACTGCGCGGCCCGTCTGACCAGTTCTTCCGAGATCTTGTGCAGGTCCTTGTCCGAGAGCGTGCGTTTCTCGCCCCGGAACGATACGAGTCCGGAGACCCTGATGGGTTTGTCGACCAGTCCGGCACCGGGACCGTCGGTCAGGAACAGTTTCCTGATCAGCGGGCTCACCACGCTCGACGCGAGACGCGCCCCGATGACGGCGGGTTCCATCTGCTCCCCGGGATGTCCGTACGGCACCCTCGGCCGCGTTCGCGTCAGCATAGGACACGGTTCGGGCACCCGATCACAGGATTCACTCAATGCCGTGATTTCTCAGCGGAGTTGAGCGGTGAGGCCCCCGGATATGCCACCGCCCCCGGCGCCGGGCGCAGGGGGCGGTGCATCAGCGGCGGTACGGAGATCAGGCGTCCAGGAAGCCGAACCAGCCGCCGGCCTTGTGCGACGCGGAGCCGGCATGGGTGATACCCGCGGGCCCGCCCAGATTCTCGTAGTAACCCACGCCGCCTTCCTTGTGGAAGCCGCTCGCCGCGACGGTCGCGTCATGACCTTCGCAAGCGAGCGCCGAACCGGCGCCACCCAGCAGGGCGGTGGCGGCGAGGGCGGTGGCGGCGAGCGCGGTACGGATACGCATATGAAACTCCTACGTCAGGTGATGCGAACACCCCATGCGTGCCCCGCCGACCTCATATATCCACTGATTCGCCCCGTTTACCACCCAATCGGCCGAACACCTCGTGCGAGACCCCCCGGAAGCCCTTAATCTCCCCGCCCGCCGCGGGGCCTCCCCAGAGACACCACAGCGCGATGACCGGGTCGCAGATCGCGCAGCCCAGTGACGAGTTGTGGGCGAAGGGGATCAGGGGGCTGCCCTTGAGGTGGTGAACGACGTCCCAGGCGGTGTGCAGCAGCCAGCCGATGCCGACGAAGGTCCACGAGTCCAGACCGCGGTAGGCGACGTATGTCATGAGCGCGGTGAACGCGAACTCCCAGCCGCCCAGACCGCCACCGCTGAGATAGGCGGCACCGGCTCCGGCGACCATGACGGCGTTCAACCGCCGCCGGTGCGGTTCGCGGATGAGAGACATCAGCACCACGTAGAGGACGGCGATGCCGATGGGCATGAGGTACTGCATGCATGAGCTCTTTCCTGGGGCGTGACGGGACGGCCCGCTCACGCTAGGCCGGGCTCCGCTCGCCCCCCAGAGCCATGACCGCCAGGTTCCAACGGGTTCCCGCCGCCGACGGGCCCTCCGGCGTCCCGGGCACAGATCGCCGCATACAAGATCCCCGCGCACAAGGTCCCGCGTTCAAGATCTCCGTACAAGAACAGACCGAGGACCGGAAGCCGCCAATCGGGGGGCGCACGGTCCTCGCGGCCCCCTCGCCCCCGCCGCGACACGCGAGTCACCGCTGACCTACTTGATCTTGGTCTTAGGGTGAAATGAGAGCGGTCACGGTTTACCCGGTGGCCCCCATGGTTACGTTCACGCAGGTCAGATCGTTTTTCCGACAACCCGTGCCGGTGGGGCGGGTGGGACTCGAACCCACGACCGACGGATTATGAGTCCGTGTGTTTTACTCCGGCTACTCTGACACGCTCCGGCTACTCCGGGATGCCTGGCGGTATGCCTGGTTTGCCCACCGGTTCACTCCGGCTACTCCGGGCCGCTCCGGGATCTCCGCTCACGCACCGCTCACGCACGGCCCCCTCCACGGAGGCTGGCTGACCAGGCAGTTCACCCATTCTCCCGCAGGCGCGTGAGCGGCACAACGGGGATCCCGAGAGGCGTGCAGAACGCAGCGGAGCCCCAGTCACACAGGTGACTGGGGCTCCTCACTCCAGCCTCCCGCCGGGGGGACAGGGTAGGGCTGGAGTGGATCAGGGGCGGGCTCGGAAGTCAGGCGGGCCCGCCCACCGCAGGATGTCAGCGGCGGGCGGGAGTCAGTGGGGATGCTGCGACGGCGCCGGACCAAGAGCCGGGCGCGGAGTGCGGGTCGGCCCGTCACCGCCCACGAGATCGGCGTCCGTGAGCGGCGGAGCTTTCCACACCAAGGTCACGCCGTGCTCGGGGCAGTGGGCCCCGGTCTCGTCCTCGAACGGAAAGTCGTGCTGGCCCGTGGCGCAGATCGTCACCGTGCCGACTCCGCTTCAGCAAGCGTTGCGCCGAAGCGCTCCAGTAGCCATTCGCAGTCCACCGTGTGCTGTCTGACCTGCACATGGGCGGCCAGTGCTCCGGCGCAGAGGCTTTCTTCGGCCTCGTTTCCGATCCGGTGGAGGCGCGTGGCGAGGGTGTACCACTCCTGGCTTCCACGCCACACCTGATCGGCGTACGCCTGAGCCGCCGGCAGCAGCAATCCGATGTGCCCCCGGAGGTCAGCGAGGACCGTGGACAGGTCTTCGCGCTTGCTCGGCTCGTTCCCTATCCGGTGCGCGCGCTCAATGGTGATTCGGATGTCTTCGGCCGTGGTGGTCCCGCTCTCTCTCACGGCTGGGTCCTCACAGAGTGAGGCGTGGGGAGGAGCAGCTCGGCCAGGCGGTCGCGGAGCAGCTCGGCCTCGCGCCGCGACAGCACGAGCGGCGCAACCGCCAGGAGACGGTCAATGCTGAGAAGGCGCAGTGGCACGCGTACCTCACCGGTCGTCAGATCGGTGGTCGGTAAGGCGCGCTCCGGCGACGCGTGCGAGATCGCGGCAGACATGAAAGCCCCCTACGGGTCAGGTCCAAACGGACCGTCACCGTAGGGGGCACGGCTGATCAGAAGGGGGACAGATTGTCCCCCCACCCCAATCCGCCCCTCTTACCCGGCGGTAGAGACGCCGACTGCCTCGGCCAGTTGTGCTGTCTCCGCACGCATGGAACGGGGCGCCTGCCTCCACAGATCCGAGGCAACGGTGCGCGCGGACGGGGTGTATGCGAGCGTCTCGATACTGATCTCGCGCGCCTTCTGCATCACGTGCAGAGCCGCCGTCCGGTCCCCCCGCTGCATGTGCCCGCGCGCGACTTCCACCCACAGACGGGCACGCCGCTCCAGCGACGGCATGACATCAGGGTCAAGGTCGTCAGCCACGTTGAGTGCCTGCCGTGAATGCTTCAAGTCCACCTCCACGCTGACCTGGTGGAAGTCCACGTTGGCCCGCCCAAAGACAGTGGACGGATGAACGTACGAGATTGGGAGAGACTTGGCGACCTGGTCGCCCGCGTCCCAGTATCGCCACGCGTCTCCGTCCCGGCCGTCCCTCGCGCTCGTCACCGCGGCGTGGAGTTGGAGTGCCCCGTAGATCCCACGCCAGTCGTCCGGCGCCGTGCTGAGGTGGGGGCGGATCAGGTCGGCGGCCTCCGTGACTACGCGCAGAGCCTCCTCCGGGTATGCGGTCTCCCGCAGGATGTTGCCCATGTTCCACGCTGCCGCAGCGATAGCCGCTGGATGATCGGCCATCTGCGCCGCGGACAGCGCCCGGTCCGCCACCACCCACGCTAGTTCCGCAGGGGCTACGTACGCGGTCGCCTGGCCGGTGAGCCGGTAGACGTCAGAGAGAGCGACATGCGCGGCCCGCCGGTCCTCGCCTTCAAGAGCGCGGGCAGCGCCGTCCGCTTCCCGGATGAGCGAGGGGAGAAGAGCGCTGACCTCAGTGCGCTGATGGCCGGAGGTGTGCCACAGTTGCCATGCCTGATCGATGCGGGCCTGGAGGGCGACGACGGAAACGGGCTGCTGCTGCGGGGCGATCACACGGTTCATTACGGCAGACCAGATGGCCGGCATCCCGGGATGCGTGAGTCGGCCGAGCGGTACGGGCTGCGCGATCTCGGGTGCCCCGCCCGTGATCAACGACAGGTCGGAGAGCTGAAGCGCGGCGGCGAGGCGCATGAGCAGAGTGTGCGAGTCGAGGTCCCGCTGTCCTGACTCGATCTTCTTAAGCCAGTCCGATCCGCGACCGCACAGGCCCGCCAGCACGGTACGCGACATGCCCCGCGATTCGCGTAGGACCTTGATTCGTTCGCCGACGGCCAGGTCTTCGGGGATGCTGAGGTCTCCGGGGATATCCACTGGTGCCCCTTCCTGTCTTCGCGTACGGCCAGAGTACGACCGCCCTGTGATCGATGGGGAGACAGCAGAAAACGCCCCGCCCTCCCGGAGGAGAGCAGGGCGCCTGTACGTGCAGGATCAACGGTAGAGAGCGATCAGGCCGGTAGCGCTGCCGGCCACCCCGGCGAGGACGCCGAGGGTGGGCAGCGGCCAGCGTCCGCGTTCGAGGACACGGAGGCGGGTCTCATGGTCGGCGACGTCCCCGCGGATGTCGGTCGTCTCTCGGAGAACCTCATCGAGCTTGTTCTCGATGCGGTCGACGGATCTGCCCAGCTTCTGTACCTCCCGGTACATCTCCCCGATACCGATGTGGACACCGGGATCGTGCTGCGCGGTCACCGCAGGCCAGTCCTCGGGGTGTGCTTCGCCTTCCACCCGGCCACGAAGGTGACCGCGGTCGGGACGAGCGCGAGGACGAACGGGGACAGCCCGTCCGGCAGGAACTCGACCAGGCGGGCGTTGTCCTGGACTGCGGCGAGGACGGCGAGGAGCCCGGTCGAACCGAGAAACGCCGCAGCGGACGCGACGGTGACCTTCTTCTCTACAGGTGCAGCCATGGTGTTGCTCCGTTCTGCTGAGGGGGCGTCACTTTCGCGATGCCCCGAAAGTGAAAATGCTTGTCGGTTTGCGGACAGCCGCAGGATGAGATCAGACGCTGGGGACGCGGAGCTTGTCCCAGCTCGTCTTGCCGGGGATGCCGTCGGCGTCACTGCCCGAGTAGCCGAGCTTGCGCTGCCAGGCGGCATACGAGTTGCGGTCCGCCTCGGACCAGTCCGGGCTCGGGCCGACCTTGTACCGGCCGCAGCCCTCCGCCACCAGCCGCTTGCCCATCGCCGTGACGATCGCGCTGCGGCGGCCGGCCGCGAAGAAACCGGCACCGGGGAACGGCTCGTACTTCGCCGGGGGCTTCGGTACGGGCGGCTTGGCCGGGGGCTTGGGCTTCCCGGCGGCGAGCCGGACGGCCACCCGCTCGCGCATGGAGTCCATGGTGAAGCCGCGCGGGTCGATCTTGCCCGGCTGCCACTCCTTGTGCCCTATCACCGAGCGGTGGGTCCAGCCGTGCGCCCGGCAGATCGCCGCCGAGGCCTTCTCGATCGCCTCCAACTGGGCAGCCGGCCACGGGTCCGTCCCATTGCCCAGGTTGATGGCCTCGAAGCCGTAGAAATAACGGTTGCCGTCGGTGTTCACCTCGTTGGCAGCCGGCAACGCGCGCTCGTCGACGACGGCCTCGAGGACGTCGTCGTCCCCGGAACCCGCGTGATTGGCCCGGCCGTTGCCGACCAGATAGACCGTCCCGTCCTTGGCGATCACCCCGTGGCACAGCGGACCCGGCAGCGTCGAATGACCGTTGTAGCAGAGGTCGACAGAGGCCCCCGTGCCCTCAGTGACCGTGTGATGGATCATCACCCCGTGCAGCGGCCCCCACGGACCCTTGTGGTTCCGGTTGTGGGTGCGCCAGCTCCGGTGCTCCACCACGGTCAGGCCCTCGTCCTTGAGGGCTTTGAGGAGTTTCTCAGCGGTGAGCGGTGTGGCCATGTCAGCTCTCCGCCCAGATGATGCGCGTCGCGCCGACGTGGCAGTGCACTGCCACGGCATCCGCCAGGGACAGCCACGCCACGGTGCTCGGGTGCTCGCCGCGCCAGCGGATCGCGACGGTACCGTCCGGCCAAACGACGCCGTCGGCCACAGTGCCGGTGCCGGAGACGCCAGTGATGTCGATGTCGCGCTCCAGCGTGAACAGCCGGGGCGGCTGGGAACCTTGCTCAGGCATGTGCCCTCCCAGGGCATAAGGAAAGCCCCGGCCGGTGGCTCGGGGCTCGGGGTGCGGGTGGGTCAGGTGATGGACTGGGCGCCGGCCACCGTGGCGGCGGCGCCGATGTCCTCGATGTGGAGGCTGGCGGGGGTGCCTGCGGAGGCGGCGATCAGGATGTTGTCGCTGCCCCAGTCGCGGAGGAGGGATACCGCGAGGGCGGCCGTGATGTCCGTGCCGGTGGTGTTCGTGGCCACTGTGGAAAGGTCCACGTTGAAGTTCCGGCCGGATGTCGAGGCGAACGCGGGGACGTCCCACCATTCTCTGACCATCGTGCCGGACACGTTGGTTTTGCGGAGGCGGAACCGTCCGCCGTTGTTGGCGGTGCCGTTCGACTGAAGGAGCCCCCGGAAGCTGATCCGGTACGCGCGGCCGGTCCTGAATACCACGCTGCTGCTGGTCAGGAACACGGTCTCCGTCGTGATCGGGTCCGTATTTGCTGTGATGACGGCCCAGTCGACGGTGTGCGGTGTGGTGTCCCGCAGCTTCTGGGCGGTGATCCGGTTTCCTGCGAACCAGGCCATGGGGGGCTCCTCAGAGTGCGACGATCGTGGGGACGGCCAGGCGTACGTCCGTCCCGGCCGGGTGGCTCTTGACGATGCCGTTGACGGAGCGGTCGACGACGAATCGCTGAGGTCCGCTCACGGCGAAGTCGGCCCACGCGCCCATGACGGGCAGCGTGTTGGTGTTGGAAGTGGACAAAATCGACCGCGTGCCGATCTGTCCGGCCGCGGTCAGAGAACTGTCGGTAGCGCTGACGGTCCAGGCCGGGGGTTCCACCACCGAGGTCAGCCAAGCTTTTGCCCGGAGCTGGGTGCCGGTGATCTGGAGCCGGATCGCGAAGCGTCGGCCGGCGGCGTGGGTCAGGCCGGTGATGGTGCCGCCGCCGAGCGACGTCTCCGTGCCCGCCAGGCGCCGCCGCAGGGTGAGCGCGACGGCCTGCGAGGTCGTGAACTCCAGTCTGGCCAGGTAGCTGTTGCTGGTGTCGGCATACCGTCCGACGAGGGCCAGGAAGTGCGACCCGCCAGCGGCCAGGGCGTCCGTTGAGACCGTGGCGGTCAGGTCGACGTCGGCGGCCGGGGCGCTCATCAGCGTGTAGCGGGAGACGTTGACGCTGGTCTGCGCGACCAGGCCGTACCCGGTGTACGCGTCCCGCACGGCCTGGGCGTAGGCGTAGAAAGCTGCGGTCCGCTGGCCGGACTCCCGCATCGCGCGGCTGAGGTCGCCGTTCGGGAAGAACGCCTGTCGCTGTGCCCGGCTCATTTCCAACTGGACGCCCGTACCGCTGGTGGTCTTGTTGCAGATGTTGTCCGGGTCGGTGCCTGCGATCTCGCTCGGCGCGGTGACAACTGCGAACCCGCGCGCCTCCAGCAGCTCGGCGACCCTGTCGACGAGGACGGCGTCCAAGCCGCCGAGCGCGGTCTCTTCGACTCCGGCCGTGCCGGTGAATCCGTGGAAGGACAGGCAGCGGCGGGACGCCTGGACCACGCCCAGGCCCATGGGCTCGTCGTACACCGTGCTCGTGAGGTGCAAGTCGACATTGTTGGCGGACTTGAGACCGGCGAACTCGAAGTACGCCATGCGGCTGCCGGCGACTTCGCGTGCCATTTCCCCGCTGCCTGCTTCGATGCCGCCCCCGTGGATCGCGATGCTTGCCCACGTCGCCCCGGCCGGCGTGACAGCACTACGGGAGTAGTCGACTCCTTCGACTTCGGCAGCGGCGAGCGCCGCGTAAGAGGCGTACTTGTCAGCCATCACGCCCCCTGCACGCTGTAGTTGGCGGCCGTGCCGCCGGTGGTGGTCCAGGTGTGGCCGGACGTGGCCGTGCCCCACCCGTTGGTGACGGTGCGGTCGAAGGTGTCCTCGATCTGCGCGGTGATCCGCGAGACGGTCATGACCTCGCCCCCGGCCCGGATGTCCATGGGCATATCGGCGGGGTCGGTGGTCCAGCGCGGTCCGGCGGTGGCGGTCACCATCAGCGTGGTGTCGTCGGCGTCGGCCGGCGCGGCGAGTTCGGACCCGTCGGTGTCCGCCCGGCCGTAGTCGGGGTCGTCGACGATGCCGACGGCCCAGGGCTGGCCCGGTGCGCAGTTGAACGTGATGGTCCACCGGGTGGCGCTGATCTCCTCGGTGTAGCCGCGGATGATCAGGTCAACGTCGTCGGGTCCGTGGTCCGCGGGCAGACCGGTGAGGCGGATGAGGTCGCCGACGTCGGCCCGGTAGATCGCGTTGACCAGGGCGTAGGCGCGGGGGTTGCCCAGGTCGACTGTGATCCGGGTGTAGCGGAGGCCGTCGTAGGTGCCCAGGTGCAGGCGCCACCAGGCGTGGTCTGCGGTCTGGTCGTCGGCGGCCAGCGACAGGGTGCGGCTGATGTCGTACCGGCCCACGCCCGCGGGCGGGTCGAGCACGGACATGCGGCCGGAGTCGAGGACGGCATTGGAGAAACCGCCGCCGTCCCGCTGCACCGTGATGTCGTTCTCGGTGAGCTTGTCGTCGTCGATCGGCCGGAACGGAGCGCTGACCAGCCCGGCCGCGAAGTTCAGGACGAAGGCGGGGGGCTGGTTGTACAGGGTGGTGCGGCTCCGGTACACGAGCGCGGTGGCGTCTCGCTGTTCCAGCATGTACCCGAGGTCTGTCTCGGCGATGGACGCGAAAGCGTCCAGCAGTTTCGCGGGTTTCTGGATGCCGAGGGGGGTGTCCTCGTCCGGCGGGCCCATCAGGTAGGCGGGGATGCCCTGCTCGGCCGCCAGGCGCAGAACTCGGCCGCCAGCCGGCTCGCCGGGGAAACCCATGTACGCCTGGTACGTCGCGGCTGCTGTGGGTCCGGAGGGGCCCCAGCAGGTGACGTAGCCCGCCGACAGGGTGTCCGAGGAGTTGGTCAGGTCCCACAGGAGACCGACGCGCCCGATCCCCTTTCCGGTGACCTCCTCAACGCCGCCGGTGACGGGCGTGCCGTCAATGTAGAGCGTCCACGCCGTGTTGCCGGGGCTCACGGTGGTGGAGATACGGATGTGGTGCGGTCGCTCGTCGTAGATGCCCGGGGCCGTGACCGTACCGAGGAACGCGGTCGAGCTGCTGTCCCCGCTCTGGGACTCGCGGAAGATCAGGATGTGGTCGAACTCGGTCTGCATGAGCAGCAGCCAGGTGTTGCGGGGATCGGTGTCCGTACCACGCCCCAGGTCCTGTACTTCGATCCATTCGTTCACACCGCGGCCTGCCCGGAACACGTCGACGCTCCAGCCGGCCGAGGACGCGGCTGGCGGGGTCATGTTCAGGGTGCCGAAGGAGCCGGTGGGGAAGTGCGCCACCGGTTCGATCCAGTCCCCCAGTTCGCCCCGGGCCCACTCCGGATCGGCTCCACTGGCCACAGGCATCGCCGGGCGGCTGCCGAGCAGGGATGCGCCCTGGGTGGCCTGGGCGCCGTCGGTGAGCGGCCAGCACTCCAGCAGCCCGGGCGCCCGCTGGATGAACCGGCGCAGCGCGCTGTCCAGCGGCTTGTTGCCGGATCCGAGGCGGCGCATGATCCCCGCGGGGGCGATCGCCGTGGTGACATCCGCGCCGGACAGATCGCGGGAGGGCGGCCAGGCGGGGACCTCTCCCACCATCCGTGTGTGCCGGTTCGACAGGGCTGCGGTGCCCGAGAGGGTCCAGGCGTGGCCGGTCGCATCGGTCCAGGAGGTGGCGCCGGCCGCGGCCTGGGTGACCGGGTCGGCGTCGACGACGAGTGCGCCGTCGATGCCGTTGTAGACGCGCAGCCCGTACACCCGGCCGCGGAGCCGGTCCAGGCCGGATGTCCCGTCCGGGGTCAGGGAGACGACGTTGTCTCCGATGTACAAGGGCGCGCTGGCGTTGAACAGGGAGGTGGTCACGGCCGAGACGACCGGGGCCCCGAGGGCGGTCCAGGGGCCGTCCATGGTCGGGCCGGTGAAGAACGTGGTCGTACAGCCGGTGTTGCCGTTGTCGACGTCCAGCGTGGCCCGTACGACGAGCCGCTGCCCCGGGTAGGCGGGCACGGGGGCGGTGGCCCGCGCGTAGCGGGTCGCCGCTGGGGCCCCGGTGGGCGACCACACGACGTACAGGCGCCCGTTCTGTCCCAGCTCCAGTGCCCAGTGCAGATGCCCGCCGGGTGCCCACCGGATGGCGAGCATCTGCGGGGACAGCCAGGTGTCCAGGGCCGCGTCGAGACGGACGTCGATGTCGCCGAGGATGTCCAGGCCGGGGCCGTCCGGCGTTGATATGGAGTAGATCCCGGCCGGGCAGGCGAGGTGCGGGCCGCCCGCGCGGACGGAGAACCGCCAGCCCGTGTTGCGGCCGATCTCCCCGTAGAGATCCGAGAGAGGGTCGCGCGGGCTGTAGCGGCCGTGGCGGTTGTTGAGTGTCGCGGTGGCGGCGCCGGGGTCGGTCCGGTTGCCCTCGGACGACACACCACGGGTGATCGTCACCGGGTCCGACTCCCGCATGTCACCGCTGATGTTGTTCCACTGGCCGCCGTAGAACAGCTCTGTGGTCCGCGGGGGCGGCAGGCTCACCACGATTCAGTCCTCCCCTGCCAGTCGTGCGACGCTGCCGCCCGCTCGGTTGCGGACGACAGCCCGGAAGAAGTCCACGAACTCACTGTCAGCGCCCACGAATTCGAGGACGACGCGCTGCTCACTGCTGCCGCCGGTGGAGCGGACGGCGCCGGCCACGCCGCGGAGCATCCCGTCCAGCCGGGACAGGGGCAGTACGGCCTCTTGCTCGGGGCCCTCGCCGATCATGGCGAGGGTGGGCCCGGTGGTGATGCCGCCCTCAGCCAGGTACGGGATGTCCGGCGTGCTGAGGGTGACGGAAGGGATGCCAACGCCCATGATCGACCCGCCGCCGATCGTGAACGACAGGCTGTTCCACTTCCAGATCACGAAGTTGATCGCGTCGGCAAAGGACGCCTTGATCCCGTCCCACATGCCGGCAGTAGCGCGGGCGATGCGACCGGGCAGTCCGGTCAGCCAGGCGATGACCTGGTTCCACCAGCCGGAGATCATCCCGGGGATGGACCCCATGGCGCCCGCGGCGGCCATGATGCCGCCGACAGCCGTCGCGACCTTGCCGGTGACCCAGTCCCAGGCCGCGCCCGTCTTGGCCGTCACCCAGTCCCATGCAGAGCCGAGCTTGCTGGTGATCCAGTCCCAGGCCGTACCGAGCTTGCCGGTGATCCAGTCCCAGGCGTCCCCGGTGGCCGCGGCGATCTCGTCCCAGTAGACCGCGATGAGGACGATGGCGGCGATCAGCGCGATGATCCCCGCGACGATCCATGTCCCAGGGAACGCCCACAGAGCCGTGTTCCAGGCCCATTGGGCGATGGTGGCGATGGCGATGGCGGCGGCCAGGCCGAGGACGACGGGCACGAGGATCTTCAGCAGGGTCGGGTTCTCGGCGAAGAAGTCAGCAACGGCCCCCAGAGCGGGGGCGAGGAGTTCGCCGAGGGTGGTGGCCAGGCTCCGCCAGATGCTGTTCAGGGACTGTGACGCTGCGACGGAGTCGGTGACTTCCTTTGCCGCGCCCGCCACATCGTCCAGCCCGTTGGCGGCTGCGGCGCCGTCGGCGGACAGGGCCAGGAGGGTGTTGCCCATGTCCTCACCCGGGCCGCCGAAGAGAGCGGCTTGCAGCGCGGTCCGCTCGGTCTGGTTGTCGACCCCCTTCAGCGCGGTGACGATGTCGTCGAACGCCTTGGTGCCCTGGCCGGTGTTGACCTGCTTCTGAATGTCGGCGACGCTCAGGCCGAGGTCCTTCAGCGGCTCCTCGACTGCTTTGGTGTCCGCCAGCCTCAGCGACAGCTCCTTGATCGCGTCGCCGACCTTGTCGAGCTCGAACACGGGGTTCTTGGCGGCCTCGGCGAGCAGGCCCATCATGTCCGGGCCGGTGAAGCCGAGCTGGTCGAAGAACTCGCCGTACTCGTTGGTGAGCGCGGGGATTTCTTCCCTCAGCTTCGCCGGGAGTTCCTGGGCGGCTGCTGTCAGCAGGTCGAAACCCTCGATGCCGTCCTTCACCATGCCCGTTTTGATCAGCGTGCCCACGGCCTGGGTGCTCTCGGCCACGTCGAACTGGAAGGTATCGGCGAGCGCGAGCGCTGACCGCGTCATCTGGTCCAGCTCGGCATCGGTGGCCTTGCCCATGCCGCCGACGCTTGAGACAACCGCGCCGAGAGACTCGTTGACCTCGTCGATCGACTCGCCGAACCCAGCGGAGAACACCGCGCCCGCGGTGTCACCGGCGCGCTCGGCCTCCGCCTCGCTCAGATCGAGCTGGTTGGCGAGCCTGGTGTTCGCGGCCGACGCGTCCATCGCGTTCGTCAGGCCCGCGATGAACAGGCCGCCCACCGCGGCGCCCGCGACGGCGGCACCGGCCCCCGCGCCGCCCAGGGACTCACCGATCCCGGCCGCGGCCTGGTCGGCGTCCGCCGCCGCCTGCCCCGCGGCGTCGCCCACGCTGTTGAGGGCGGCCTCGGCATCGTCGGCGACCTGGACCAGGTCCCGGCCGAGACGGTCGCCCGCATCCCCGACCCCGGCCAACGACCGCTCGACATCGTCCGCGGCCCCGGCGGTGCCGGCGGTCAGGTCCCGGGTGTCGATGCCGACACCGACCAGCAGCTCATCCAGCATCTGTGCTCGCACGGTCACCTCCGATGGTGTGGTCGGTGCCGCCGAAGCGCGAGTTCATCGCGCGGACCGTGGCGAGCATCTGCTGCCAGTCCGCCGGCGCGCCCCGGTCCCACTTGGGCAGGAAGTCCTTCGGCTGGGCCTTGGTGCCTTTGCTGCGGGCCGTGTTGGCGACCGTGGCGGCGAGCATCGCGACCAGGCCGTCCAGACGTTCGCCGCCGATCAGGCCGGTGACGTTCTCGTACGCCATCCACTCGGTGAGTTCGGCGGAGGAGTGGGTGCGCAGCAGCTCGGCGACGCTGATGTTCTTGGCGAGGGCTAGCCGGAAGTAGAAGCGCTGGTGGGCGTCGTGCCGGATTTTCCCTCGGCGTCCTTGAGCGCCTTCTCGTCCAGGCCGGACAGCCGCTTGGCAATGTCGGCCAGGCGCTCCAGCACCTCGCCGTTCTTCGCCCCGAGCTTCTTCACGGTCGCGTCGTTGTAGAGGCGGCGGAAGTTCTCGTTGACCAGGCAGTGGGAGAGCAGCTTGGCGTACTGGTCGGCGAGGTCGATCGTGCGGGACTTGCCGCCGTCGCCGATGACCAGGATCGACTTCTGGTAGGCGTTGCGGGCGGTGCCGGACATACCCAGGATGCGGACCGTACCGTGCCACTCCGGTACGGGGACGTCCTCCCATTTCCGGTCGTCGGCGGCCTCGATGTCCTCGACCGTGAGCAGCTTGTCCATCGGGTGTACCTCGGTTTCTTCGTGCGTGCGGGGGTCAGGAGAGGGTGGGCTTCCCGGCGACCTTGAAGGTCAGGGACGCGGAGAGCTTGTCGTCGACCGGCGCGGACGGTTCGAAGCCCGTCATGATGCCGGGGACGGTCCATGTGGTGGCGGCGGGGTCGGGGAAGACGATCTGGTAGTTGCGCGGGTCGTCGTCCTCCAGATCGGCCACCAGGGAGTCGTGGACGGCGGGGTTGTAGTTGACGTCCACGGACACGTCGCCGCCATCGATGAGGCCGCCGATGAACTCCATGTAGCGGTCCGGGGAGTCGTGGGCGGTGACGTCGATGGTGTTCCGGGACAGGCCCGGCCCCGTCAGGTTGGTGATGTTCGCGATGGCGGTGAAGACCTCGGGGTCCGCGCCGTCGCCGCGCTTGAGCTGGACGCCGTAGCCGTCGATACCGGCCATGGGTGCCTCCCTTGGGCATGAAAAACCCCGGGCCAGCGGCGCGGACCGGGTGGGCTAGGGGGCGCCCAAGGCCGGCAGCTACGGTGCTGGCATCCAGAACCACAGGACGACA
>NZ_LATD01000206.1 GCF_000981895.1 Streptomyces odonnellii
TGGCTACCCCGCCCCGGGGCCACCCCCGCGCCGGGCTACGGCTATCCGTCGGCCGCCCCGTACCCCGTACCGATGGGCGGCGGCGCTCCGCTGGTGTCGATAGGCGACATCACCGTGCTGAGCGACTCGATCGTGACCCCGTCGGGCACGCTGCCGCTGAAGGGCGCGGTGTGGAACGCCACGGACCTGTCCCGTACGGAGGAGAAGATCCCGGCGTACGCCATCGTGCTGGCGATCGTCTTCTTCCTCTTCTGCCTGATCGGTCTGCTCTTCCTGCTGATGAAGGAGAAGACGACGACGGGCTTCATCCAGGTCTCGGTGACCAGCGGCGGCAAGCACCACTCGACGATGATCCCGGCGACCAGCCCGTCCGCCTTCCAGATGGTCATGGGCCAGATCAACTACGCCCGTTCACTGAGCACCATGTGATGAGCGCCGGACGCGTTTGCGAGGTGCCCGCCGGATCGCATTAGGCTCGGGCGGGTGAAGGACGAGAACGCCGTGAAGGATCCGCAGCGGGACGGGAGGGCCGCCAAGGCGATCAGGACCGCCCGGTCCCCGGCCCCCAAGAGCGAACAGACCCGCACGCTCATCCTCGAAACCGCGCTGCGGCTCTTCCAGGAGCGCGGTTACGACAGGACGACGATGCGGGCCATCGCGCAGGACGCCGGGGTCTCCGTCGGGAACGCGTACTACTACTTCTCGTCCAAGGAACATCTCGTCCAGGGCTTCTACGACCGGATCGCCGCCGAACACCGGGTGGCGGTCCGGCCGGTCCTGGACCGGGAGACGGATCTCGAGGCGCGGATGGCCGGTGTGCTGAAGGTCTGGCTCGACATCGCCGCGCCGTACCACGAGTTCGCCGCTCAGTTCTTCAAGAACGCGGCGGATCCGGAGAGTCCGCTGAGCCCCTTCTCCCCGGAGTCGGAGCATGCCCGGGACGCGGCCATCGCCGTCCACCGCGAGGCGCTGGCCGGGTCCACGGCGAAGGTCGCCGACGAACTGACCGGCATACTCCCCGAGTTGATGTGGCTCTCGCAGATGGGCCTGGTCCTGTTCTGGGTCTTCGACCGCTCCGAGAACAGCGTCCGCAGCCGCCGCCTCGCCGAACGCGGCGCCCGTCTGACCTCCCGCGGCGTAGCGCTCTCCCGCTTCCGCGTGCTGCGTCCGCTCGTACGCGAAGTGCACGAGCTGTTCACGGACTTCCTGCCGGGCATGGCGGAGGCTGCGGCGTCCCGCGCGGCTTCGCCGAAGAACAATTGACCAGGCCGGATGTCACGTATATGCGTTGCTGCTCGGCGCGATCAGGCGATGGCCGGGGTTTTCGACAAGCAGTTCCGCTCAGACGCGCCTGCCCCATCGGCACACGTCGGTGTCCCAACGGTAGGCGTGAGCGTCAACGAGGAGCATTCCGCGGCCCGCCTCCGCGTCACTGCTGGGTTCACGGACGACAGGCGCTGCACGGGAGTTGTCGCTGACGGAGGCAAAGGCGCTCTGCGGCGCCGCCGGGGACATCTTTCAGCTCGCCGGTGAGCTGGCGTTCGATGACAACCGCTATACGGACGCGGCGGCTTCGTACCTGCTGGCCGCATCGGCCAGCAAAGAGGCCGGCTCGTACGACCTCTGGGCCTGCGCCCTCACCCGTCACGCCTACGTGGATGTGCACGAACGCCGCTACCAGGAAGCTGTGGGCATCCTGTCGGCCGCTGACCGAATCGCCCGGCGCGGAGACAGTTCGCTCTCGACGCGGCATTGGGTTGCCGCAGTACAGGCCGAGGCGTTCGCGGGACTCGGTGACCTGGCGGCATGTGAACGTGCGCTGGACGAAGCCGAGAAGGTCGTAGACCTGGCTGGATCCACGCAGAACAGGGGATGGCTCCGCTTCGACGGCTCACGCCTCGCGGAGGAACGTGGAGCGCGGTTTGTGCAGCTCGGCCGACTCGATCTCGCCGAACGGACCCTCCGGGGCGCTCTTGGCCAAGTAGCCCTCGCAGAAGGCCAGTCGTTTCGGCGGCGGGGTGTCGTCCTTGCCAATCTGGCCGCCGTCGGCGTCAAGCGCGAGGATCCGGAACAAGTCGTCGCCTATGGCCGCCAGGCACTTCATCTCGCGCAACAATCTTCCTCGGGCTATGTCGTCCGTAGACTCCAGGCTCTGCGCGCAGACTTCGGCGGTCTCGCACACGATGTCCGCGTTGCCGAGCTGGACGCCGAGATCGACGCGCTGAGCGCAACGCACCGAGAGGGGTAGGCATGTCGCAGACCGAGGGCGCGCGGCTGTTCCGTGAGACGTGGATCGCGGGGGTACGTGAACACTTTCCCGGCGAGCCCAAGCCCGGCTATGTGACGCCTTGGGAGGACACCCCGGAGTGGGAGCGTGAAGCAGCGAGTGCGGTCTACGAGCAGGTGCGTCAGTTCCTTGCCCTGAGCAGTGGCCACGCCTCACGCCTCACGCGCGAACAGAAGAGCCGCTTCGTCGCCACATGCTGGACGGCTCAGATGTTCAAGCACTTCGAGAATCCGAAGCCCGGTTACGTCGCGGACTGGCCCGACCTCCCGGACTGGCAGAAGGAGACGGACTCGGACATCTTCGAGGCCATCGAGAAGTCCCTGAGCTGATCCGGGCCCCACCGCTTGAAAGCGGGGGGCTGGTGCGTCTTGGGCGGCGGCGGCCACCGCCCGACCGACCGCGGCATCAGTTGACCGCGTCCACCGTCTCCTCCGTCAGGGTCAGGTCGTGGACCGTTGCCTCGGGGCCGATGGTGATGCGGTGCGTCCAGGGCTCGTAGCCGGGTGAGGTGGTCAGGAGCAGGTACGGGCCCGCTGCCGGGGCCGCGAGGATGTAGGAGCCGTCGGCCAGGGACTCCACCCGGTCGAGCTGGTGGCCGGCCGGGGTGAGCAGGGTGAGGGTCGCGGAGCCGACCGGTTCGCCCTCGGGCGACCGTACGAAACCGTGCACCACCGTCGCGTGGACCGGGCCGGTGGAAGGGCTCGGGGTGGGTTCGGACGCCTTCCCGCGTGGCTCCGTCGCGACGCGGGAAAGCCTCCTGTCCAGCCAGCCCGGCAGCCGTACCGCCCCCTTGCGTGCCCATGCCTCCACGGTCTCCGCCCCTCTCCCGGTCCCCCGGGTCCGTCCATCCGTTCCCCCGGACGGATCCCAGGATCGGCCGGGGGAAGGGCGCGGCGCGGGCCCCCGGGCCCGACTCACAGGGAACTCCCAAGCAGGGCCCCGGACCCGGGCCGGATGCGTTGCGGATACTGGGACCATGACGGATGGGGCCACGACGGACAGGAGCATGACGGACGGGGCCGTGCCGGACGGGGACTCGACGGCGGCGGCGACCGTGCTGGTCGTGGAGGACGAGCCGAGCATCGCGGACGTCCTCGCCATCGCCCTGCGCTACCACCGCTTCGAGGTGGTGTCCGCGTCGACCGTACGGGAGGCCGCGGAGGCGGTACGGCGCAGACGCCCCGACGCGGCGCTGCTCGATGTGATGCTGCCGGACGGCGACGGCCGCGAGATCGGGCGCCAACTGCGCGCGTCGCACCCCGAGACGGCGGTGGTCTTCCTGACCGCGCGGGACGCGCCCGCGGAGATCGTGGGCGGGCTGGCGCTGGGCGACGACTACATCACCAAGCCGTTCAATGTGGACGAGGTGATCGCCAGGATCCGGGCGGTGCTGCGCCGGACCCGGCCGGCCGACCGGCTGCCGGCCCGCCCGCCGCTGCGGTACGCGGATCTGGAGCTGGACGAGGCGACGTACACCGTACGCAGGGCGGGCCGGGCCGTGGACCTCACGCCCACCGAGTACGCGCTGCTGCGCTTCCTGGTGCGCAACGCCGGTTCGGTGGTGAGCAAGGAGGAACTGCTGCGGCATGTCTGGCGGTACGAACACGCCGCCGAGTCCACGGTCGTGGAGACGTACATCAGCTATCTGCGGCGCAAACTCGACCCGCTGGGACCGCCGTTGATCACCACCCGGCGCGGTGTGGGGTACGGCCTGGCGAGCCCGGCGTGACCGGCCCGCCCCGCCCGCGCCGTACGTACCGTCCGTACCGCCGGAACGGTACGTACCGGCGTCGGCCGCACCACCGGATCCGTGCCTGGCGCGCCGGCCGCGGGGACTCGCTGCGGACCCGGCTCACCCTCGTCAATGTGCTGCTGCTCGCGCTGGGCATCACCATCGCGACCGGTGTCAGCCTCTTCGGGCTGCGCCACTATCTCCTCGGCTCGATCGACGCCGAACTGACCGGCTCCCGCCAGGGGTTCCAGCGCACCGGGATCACCGTGAAGCAGATGGAGTCCCTGAGCGCGCTCGCGGCGGTACGGGACATCCTCGCGCCCGGTGCCTCGGGGGCGAGCACGCTGCCCAAGCCCGACACCGTCTTCGTGGCCGTCGACGGCTCGGGCCGGGTGCTGTCCCTCATCGGGATTCCGCCGAGCGAGCGCCAGCGGGCGCTGGCCGCGGCGGTCGAGGACCCGGTGGCCGCGGCCCGTCACGACACCGCACGCGATGTGGACGTGGACGGCGAGCCGTACCGGATGACGGCCGCGCAGCTCCGCGACGGCTCGGTGGTGCTCCTCGCGAAGTCCACCAAGACCGTGCACAAGAGCCTCCAGCGCGCGCTCAAGCTGGACCTGGCGTCCGGGACCCTGCTGCTGGTGCTGCTCGCGATGATCACCCTGATGGGTGCGAGCCGTACGCTGCGCCCGCTGGAGGACATGGTGGAGACCGCGTCCGCCATCGCCGAGGGCGATCTGACCCGGCGGACACCGGGCCGCCACGACAGTGTCGCGGAGACCGAACAGCTCCGCCTCGCGCTCAACTCCATGCTCCAGCAGGTCGAATCGGCGCATATGACGCGGGAGCGCAGCGCGGCCCAGCTGCGCCGGTTCGTCGCGGACGCCTCGCACGAGCTGCGCACCCCGCTGGCCGCGATCCGGGGCTATCTCCACCTCTACGACCGGGGGATGCTGCGCGGGGCGGCGGAGCGCGAGCGTGCCATGGCCCGGATGAACGCGGAGGCGGACCGGATGGGGCGGCTCGTCGACGAACTGCTGACCCTGGCCCGGCTGGACCAGCGGCCCGAACTGCGGCTGCGGCCGGTGGACCTGAGCAGGCTGGTGCGGGACGCGGCGGACGATCTGCGGGCGCAGCAGCCGGACCGTACGGTCGAGGTGGCGGCGAACGGCACGATGCTGGTCCGGGGCGACGAGTCCGGGCTGCGGCAGGTCATTGGGAATCTGCTGACGAACGTACGGGTGCACACTCCGGTGGCGGCGCCGGTGGCGGTGGAGCTGACCCGCTCGGAGGGCGGTGAGGTACGGCTGCGGATCGCGGACCGGGGTCCCGGCATGGAGGGCGCCGACGCGGACCGTATCTTCGACCGCTTCTTCCGTGTGACGGGCGGAAGCGGAGCGGGCGGAAGCCGTGCGGCGGGCGAGGGCGGTTCGGGCGCGGGCGGTGCGGGAGAAGGCACCGCCGGTACCGGAGGCAGCGGGCTCGGGATGTCCATCGTGCAGGCGGTGGTGGCCTCGCACGGTGGCGAGGTCGCGGTGGAGACCGCACCGGGCGCGGGCCTGGCGGTCACGGTGACGCTGCCGCTGCCGCGCTCGTCACCGCGACCGTAACCGTCGTAACCGCCGTGCGGTGCGGGCCCCGCAGCGCCGGGTCAGAGCCGGCCCAGCGCCCACAGCCGCCACAGCCCCGTACCGTCCGAGAGGTACTGCGAGCCCGTGATGTCCTCGGTGCTGAGGACGTAGTTCTTCTTCTGCCACAGCGGCAGCATCGGCACATCCTGCGCGACCACCCGCTGGAGCGTCTTGAAGTCCGCCGAGGCGCGGGCCCGTTCGTCGTACCGCTGCGTGGACTCGATCAACTGGTCGACGCGCTCGCTGGAGTAGCCGTTGTGCAGGGTCGAGTCGCGGCCGACCAGCGGCTGCACGAAGTTGTCGGGGTCCGGGAAGTCCGGCAGCCAGCTCACGCAGTACGCGTCGAACTGCCCGGCGGAGTAGCCCTTCTGGAACGCCGTCCACTCGCGCTCGACGGTCCTCACCCGGAACAGCCCGGTGGCTTCGAGCTGTCTGCGCAGCTCCGCCGCCTCCTGCGCGGCCGACCCGCCCTGCGCGTACGCGAGCGTGAACTGTACGGGCGTCTCCACCCCCGCGTCCGAGAGGAGCTTCTTCGCCCGCTCGCGGTCCGGCTGCGGGTAGGAGTCAAAGAAGGGAGTGGTGTGCGAGGTGATGCCCTGCGGGATCAGCGAGTAGAGCGGATCGACGGTCGATTCGTAGACGTCGCTGGCGATCCCGGCCCGGTCGACGACCGCGGCGACGGCCCTGCGTACCGCGGTGCCGGCCATCGGCGACCCGTCGCGCACATTGAAGACGAGATTGCGGATCGCGGCGCTCTCGGCCTCGTTGACCCGGATGCCGTCCTGGCCCGCGTCCAGTCCCGCGATCAGCTCCGGCGGGAGCTGACGGTGTGTCACATCGACGCTGCGCGCCTTCCAGGCCGCGGCCAGATCGTCCGAGGTCTTGAAGTAGCGGACATCGACCGGCCCTCCGGTCTCGACCGCGCCCCGGTACGCGGGGTTGGGCACGAGATGCGCCCGCGCGCCGGGAGTGTACGACGTGAGGAGGTACGGGCCCGAGCCGTCGGCCTCGTCGCCCTGGCGCAGCGAAGTCGCCGGATAGCGGGTGCGGTCGACGATGGAACCGGCTCCGGTGGCGACCTTCAGCGGGAAGGTCGCGTCCCGCGAACCGAGGTTGAAGGTGACGGTCTGGCCCTGCGCCACCACCGACTTGAGGGTGGTGAACAGGGACTGCGGACCGACGTCCGCCTTGATCGCCAGCACCCGGTCGAAGGAGAACTTCACATCCGCGCCGGTGACCTTGCGCCCGCTCGGGAAGCGGAGATCGTCCCGTACCTCGCAGCGGTAGGCGCGCAGTTCCGTACCGACGAAGTCGCAGGTGCGCGCGGCGTCGGGAACGGGCGTGATGGAACTGGGTTTGAACGTGAGGAGGGACTGGTAGACATTGCTGAACAGTGCCCAGGAGCCCGCGTCGTAGGCGCCCGCCGGATCGAGCGATGTGACGACGTCCGTCGTCCCGACCGTGATCGGTATCCGCTCGGCCCGGTCTGACGGGAGCAGCTGCCAGCCGCCCACCCCGGCAGCCGCCAGCACCAGACAAATGACCAGTATCCGCAGACG
This sequence comes from Streptomyces odonnellii, assembly GCF_000981895.1. Taxonomy (GTDB): domain Bacteria; phylum Actinomycetota; class Actinomycetes; order Streptomycetales; family Streptomycetaceae; genus Streptomyces; species Streptomyces odonnellii. The sequence goes on from NZ_LATD01000206.1 coordinate 7,210, forward strand.
TACAGTCCGCATGCCGCGCCCCTCTGCCACGCCCACCCCTGACCGTGATGGCGCTCACCCAACCACAAGCGAAAGACCTGTGGAAGGGAAATACCGGCTCTCGCGGGCAACAGTCGGATTACCGCCATGTAAGCCGGAAAAAGGGGCATGGGACGAGACCATGACCGGCCTCTTCCCATGCCCCTTCTGTGCTACGGGTGCTGGTGTTCGGTGCTGCTGGAGTGCGTTACGCCTGGAGCGAGGCGAGCTGTACGAGGGTGATGTCGGAGGGGGCGCCGACGCGGACCGGCGGGCCCCAGGCGCCCGCGCCGCGCGTGACATAGAGCTGGGTGTCGCCGTACCGCTCCAGGCCCGCCACGGTCGGATTGGCCAGCTCCGCCAGGTAGTTGCCGGGCCAGAGCTGGCCGCCGTGGGTGTGTCCGGAGAGCTGGAGGTCGACACCCTGGCGTACGGCGTCGTCGATGACGACGGGCTGGTGCGCGAGGAGCACGGAGGTTCTCGTCCGGTCGCGGTCGCCGAGCGCCTTGGCGAAGTCGGGGCCCGAGCCCTCGCTCTCCCCGGCGACATCGTTGACCCCGGCGAGATCGAAGCCGGGGATCTCCACGCGCTCGTTCTCCAGGGGCCGCAGCCCCAGTTCGCGTACGTGGTCGACCCAGGCGGCGGCGCCCGAGAAGTACTCGTGGTTGCCGGTGACGAAGAACGCGCCGTGCGGTGCCTCCAGGCCGGCGAGCGGCTCGGCGGCGGGCCCGAGATCCTCGACGCTGCCGTCGACCAGGTCGCCGACGACGGCGATCAGATCGGGCCGGGCGGAGTTGATCGTGTCGACGATGCGCTGGGTGTGGGCGCGGCCCAGGATCGGGCCGAGATGGATGTCGCTGACGACGGCGACACGGAAACCGTGCGCGGACCGCGGCAGTTTCGCGAGCGGTACGGTGACCCGCTTGAGGCGGGGGCCGCGCAGGACGCCATAGGTGCCGTAGCCGGTCGTGGCGAGGGCGGCGGTCGCGGCGGCGCCGCCGACGATCCGGGAGACGAAGAGCCTGCGGGAGGGGGCGGTGGCGGCGGGCCGGGGAGCCGGACCGTCCGCGTCGGTACCGCCCTCGGCCAGGGAGCCGCCGGTGGTGGCGGGAGATGCCGTACGGGCCGCCGCGCCCGCGGTGACCAGCGGCTGTGCCGACTCGGCGGTCTCGGAAGTCGCGGCGGTCCCGGGCTCGGCCGCCGCGCGGTCCCCGCGGTCCGTCAGCCGGCGGACCAGCGGCCGTACCGCCTCACCCACCAGCAGGGCCAGCACCAGATAGAGCAGCAGCGCGAGCCACAAGTAGCCGGGCCATGCCACGATCTGCTGAAGGCGGAACGGAGTCCCGGACCGTCCCACGGCCACCGCGGCGAAGGACAGCAACGGCAGTACGACAATGGCCGCGGTGCCGAGTACGCGAGCCGTACCGCGCCCCTCCGTCGTGTCGCGCACCAGGCGCCGCCACACGTACCAGTGCGCCGCGACGACCAGCGCGACGGCGGCGAGCACCCCCAGAACGACCACGACGACCACGAACGGTCCCCCTATCCCTGTCTGTATCTGTTGTGCGGTCTGTCCGACCCGGTTGTCCGGCCTCGTAGCCGGGCCGGCTCGTACGGCCGGTTCAGCCGGCCGGCTTGTCCGGCCGGTTCATTCGGCCGGTTCGCGCCTCAGCGCGCGTACACCACGGAACCCGATCGCGCCCACGGCCGTCCCCAGGAGGAAGGACACGATGGCGAGCAGCAAGTGCACCCAGAAATACCCCGTGGGATCACCGGCGTCATCGAACGCCAGTCCACTCCCGTCCTGCCACAGGTTCTTGACGAAAGTGATCCAGATGAACCAGCTCCACACCCCGAACGCGAGCAGGAACCAGGAGACGGGGCGGCTGAGCTTCATGGATTCAGTATCGCCGCCGCCCGCCGGCGGGCGGCGGCGGGGTACTGAGGCCGCCGCGAATTCCACCGCGAAATCCGAACGCCTGTCGCCCATACCTTCCGATGGTCCGCCGGACATACGGTCGGACCGCAGCGCGCCGCGAAAGGTTGAGCCGGTCCGGCGGAGGGGGCGGCGGTTCACCCCGCCGGTGTCGGAAGCATTGTCGACTCCCTGTACGTTTTCGAACGTGTCTGCTCTGAAAAAGACCGCGCTGACGGTCACCGCTGCCGCGTTGTTGCCGCTTCTGACCGCCGCGCCGGCGTCCGCGACCAGAAAGGCCGAAGGGCCGGACTCCGAGCCACGGCCGCCCGCCAAGATGTCCACCGTCGGCGGGGCCAGACTCGGCAAGGCGGGCACCCAGGTGGATCTCGGCAAGGGGGCCCCGGTGCTGCCCAAGAAGCTGAGCGGCCGGTCCTGGATCGTCGCGGACGCGGAGACCGGCGACGTACTGGCCTCGCACAACGCCCACTGGCGGCTGGCTCCGGCCTCGACCCTCAAGATGCTCTTCGCGGACACCCTGCTGCCCAAGCTCCCCAAGAACGAATCGCACAAGGTGAAACCGGCCGAGCTGGAGCCGGTCGGCGAGGGCAGCAGCCTGGTCGGGGTCAAGGAGAATCTCAGCTACACCGTCCACGATCTGTGGCTGGGGGTGTTCCTGCGCTCCGGGAACGACGCGGTCCATGTGCTCGCGGCCATGAACGACGGGGTCAAGAAGACCGTCAAGGACATGCAGGCGCACGCCGACGAGCTCCAGGCACTCGACACACATGTCGTCTCACCGGACGGCTACGACGAGCCGGGCCAGGTCTCCAGCGCGTACGACCTCACCCTGATCGCCCGCTCCGGGCTCCAGAAGAAGGACTTCCGCGAGTACGCGGCGACCGCGACGGCCAAGTTCCCCGGCGAGCCGATCAAGCCGCCCGAGCCGGAGAAGGGTGAGAAGCCGAAGAAGGCCGTGAAGCCCCAGAAGGGCCTGCCCAAGCGGGAGTTCTTCGAGATCCAGAACACCAACCGGCTGCTGACCGGCGCCCCCGGCATCGCCCCGTACAAGGGCATCGCGGGCGTGAAGAACGGCAACACCACCCACGCGGGCGCGACCTTCACCGGTGTCGCCGAGCGGAACGGCAAGGTACTGCTGGTGACGGTCATGAACCCGTCCTCGCACGAGGGCCAGGCGGTCTACCAGGAGACGACCCGGCTGCTGGACTGGGGCTTCGCGGCGGTCGGCAAGGTGAAGCCGGTCGGTGTGCTGGTGCCGCCGAAGTCGGCCGCGACGAACGCCTCGCCGAGCCCGACCGCGGTCGGCGTAGGCAAGGGCGGCAAGACGGGACCCACCCCGCTCGCCGCCGCCAACAGCGGGAGTTCGGGAGGCATAGGAACCGCGCTCGCGGTCTCCGGCGGGGCGCTGGTCCTGCTGGCGGGCGGAGTGTACGTGGTCAACCGGCGCTGGCCGCTCCCCGATCTCGCACGGCGGCGTCCGCGCGAGTAGCACCGGCGCAGCGGTCGCCGGCCGAGGCGCCCAGGCCTCCCGTACCACCGTCGCCGCCGTCTCCGGCCGGTTCGCGGGCCAGTGGCTCCCGGTCCGGGGTCGCCGTCCAGGCGGCGCAGAACAGCAGCAGTTTCGCCGTGAAGTTGATCCACAGCAGCAGCGCCACCGGCACCCCGAACGCGCCGTACACGCTCTTCGCCGCCACCCCTCGGATATAGCCGCCGATCAGCAGCTTGAGCAGTTCGAAGCCGACGGCGCCGATGAGCGCGGCGACGAGGAGCCGGTGGCGGGGCGGCTGCACCTGGGGCAGCAGCGTCAGGACGTACAGCAGGATCAGGAAGTCGGCCGCGACCGCCACCAGCAGCGCGGCGGTCTGGAGCACCACTCCGCCCGCGCCGCCCTCGGGGATGCCCAGCCTGGCGGCGGTCCAGCCGATGGCCGTGGAGCCGAAGGTGGAGGCGCCGAGCGAGCCGAGGCCGACGGCGCCGAGACCGAGCAGCACCACCGCGTCCTTGGCCTTGAGGACGACCGGATTGCCCTCGTCGGCCTTGTCCAGCTCCCAGACGGCCCGCAGGCACTCCCGCATCGAACCGATCCAGCCGATCCCGGTGAGGAGCAGCAGCGCGGCGGCGACCACCCCGACCGTCCCGGCGTTGGCCACCAGACCGCTGATGTCGAGCTGGCCGGAGATCCCGGGGACCTGCTCCTCCAGGCTCGCCCTGAGCCGGTCGAGCTGACTCCGGCTCAGCAGCGCGGCACCGATCGCCGCGGCCACCGTGATCAGCGGGAAGAGCGCCACAAAGCTGGTGAAGGTGATGGCCGCGGCCAGCCGTGCCCAGCGGACCCGGTCGAGCGTCTCGTACGACCGCCACAGATGCGTCCGTACCAGCCGGTCCACCAGCGGGGCGGCCAGCGGACCGATCACCGGGATTTTCTTGAGCCAGTCCATGGTGGACACCTACCCCGGGATCGGTGAAGGAGCGCCGGGCGCCCGCGGCCACCCATTCATACGGGCCACCCATTCACAGGGGCACGGGATGAAAGGTGACAAAGAATGGCGTACAGGGCGATACGGTCACCCTCATGCCTGCCGACACCGGCACCGCGGCCGACGCGGTGCGCGATCCGTACGACCCGCACGACCCGTACGACCCCTATGTCTCGCTGACCGGCTGGGGCCGGACCGCGCCGACGACGGCCCTGCTGGTGCGCCCCCGTTCGTACGAGGAGACCGCCGAGGCCGTACGGGGTGCGGGGCCCCGCGGTTCCATCGCCCGCGGTCTCGGCCGGGCGTACGGCGACGCGGCGCAGAACGCGGGCGGCTCCGTGCTCGACATGACCGCCCTGGACCGGATCCACGCGATCGACGCGGACGGCGGTGTGGTCGCGTGCGACGCGGGGGTGAGCCTGCACCGGCTGATGGAGGTGCTCGTCCCGCTCGGCTGGTTCGTACCGGTGACGCCCGGGACCCGGTACGTCACGGTCGGCGGGGCGATCGGCGGCGACATCCACGGCGGGAACCACCAGGTGTCGGGGTCCTTCGCCCGCCATGTGCTGTCGCTGGAACTGCTGACCGCCGATGGCGAGATCCGTACGGTCCTGCCCGGCACCCCGCTGTTCGACGCGACCGCGGGCGGTCTCGGGCTGACCGGGGTGGTCCTGTCGGCGACCGTACGGCTGCACCCGGTCGCGACCTCGCTGATGACCGTGGACACCGAGCGGGCCGGGGACCTGGACGATCTGCTGGCCCGGCTGACCGCGGCCAACCCGGCGACCGGCCGCCCGTACCGCTATGCCGTCGCCCGGATCGATCTGCTGGCGCGCGGGAGTGCGCTGGGGCGCTCGGTCCTGATGCGCGCGGAACACGCGCCGCTGGAAGCGCTCGAAGCACTCCCGGCGCGCGCCCGGCGCCGGCCGCTCGCCTTCCGCCCTGCCCGGCTCCCCGCCACGCCCGCCCACCTCCCGTCGGGGCTGCTGGGCCGCGCGGCGGTCGGGCTCCTCAACGGGGTCTGGTACCGCGGGGCTCCCCGGCGGCGGACCGGTGAACTGCAACGCCTCTCCGCCTTCTTCCATCCGCTGGACGGGGTGCCGCGCTGGAACCGGGTCTACGGACGGCAGGGCTTCGTCCAGTACCAGTTCGTCGTCGGCGACGGGCAGGAGGAGGCGCTGCGCCGGATCGTGGAGCGGGTGGCGCGCCGCGGCTTCCCGTCCTTCCTCGCCGTACTGAAACGGTTCGGTGAGGCGGACCCGGGGTGGCTGTCGTTCCCGGCGGCCGGCTGGGCACTGGCCCTGGATCTGCCCGCGGGGCTGACCGGTGCGGGGTCGTTCCTGGACGAGCTGGACGAGGACGTCGCGGCGGCCGGCGGGCGGGTCAATCTCGCGAAGGACGCGCGGCTGCGGCCGGAACTGCTGGCAGCGATGTACCCGAAGCTGGCCGAGTTCCGGGCGCTGCGGGCCGCGCTGGACCCGGGTGCCGTGTTCACCTCGGACCTGTCGCGCCGGCTGGATCTGTAGCGCGGCCCTGTCCGTACGTTCCCGCCCGCGCGTCCCTGTCCGAACCAGGCCCCGCCCGCGTGCCCACTGCCCCACCCTTCCAAGGAGCGATCACCATGAAGGACGCCTTCGGCATCCCGCAGTCCCTGCTCATCCTCGGCGGCACCTCGGAGATCGGGCTCGCCACCGCGCGCCGGCTGATCGCCCGCCGTACCCGTACGGTCTGGCTGGCCGGCCGCCCCTCCCCCGCCCTGGACACCGCCGCCGACCGGCTGCGGACCCTGGGCGCGGAGGTCCGTACCGTCCCCTTCGACGCCCTGGACCCCGGCTCGCACGCCGAGGTCCTCGGCAAGGTCTTCACGGAGGGCGACATCGACATGGTGCTGCTCGCCTTCGGGATCCTGGGCGACCAGGCGCACGACGAGGCGGATCCGCCCGCGGCGGTGCGCGTCGCGCAGACCAATTACACCGGGGCGGTCTCGGCCGGACTGGTGTGCGCGGGCGCGTTGCAGATCCAGGGGCACGGCTCGCTGGTGGTGCTGTCGTCGGTGGCCGGCGAGCGCGCCCGCCGTACGGACTTCATCTACGGGTCGAGCAAGGCGGGCCTGGACGCCTTCGCCCAGGGGCTGGGGGACGCCATGCTGGGCACGGGTGTGCAGGTCATGATCGTACGGCCGGGCTTCGTACGGTCACCGAGGACGGCCGGGCGGCCGGAAACCCCGCTGGCCACCACCCCCGAGGCGGTGGCGGCCGCGATCGAACTGGGGCTGCGGCGGCGCTCGGAGACGGTGTGGGTGCCGGGGGCGCTGCGGCCGGTGATGTCGGCGCTGCGGCATCTTCCGCGCCCGGTGTTCCGCAGGCTGCCGGTCTGAGGTCGGTAAGGCCGCGAGGCCCATGGGGGCTCCGGGGCCCGTGGGACTCCGAGGTCCGTAAGCGTCAAGCAGGCTCAGGGGCTCAGCGAGGCGGGCCGGTCGGCGGGGGTGATCTGGCAGGGCACGTCCGAGCCGTCGTCGTCGCCCCCGAACATGTACTCGTGCAGCTTCCGCCACACCCCGTCCGTGCCCTGTTCGTACAGCGCGAAGGATGTGCAGCTCCAGGCCGCCGCGTACTCCGACAGCTCCTCGTACGCCCGGTCCATCGCCTCCTCGGCGATGCCGTGCGCCACCGTCACATGCGGGTGGTACGGGAACTGGAGCTCGCGGACGAGCGGGCCCGAGCTGTCCCTGACCCGTTTCTGGAGCCAGGCGCAGGCCGCCGCGCCCTCCACGACCTGGATGTAGACGACCGGGGAGAGCGGCCGGAACGTACCCGTACCGGACAGGCGCATCGGGAAGGGGCGGCCCGCCGACGCGACCGAGGCGAGATGCGCCTCGATCGCCGGGAGCGCCGAGGAGTCGACCTCGGTGGGCGGCAGCAGGGTGACATGGGTGGGGATGCCGTGCGCGGCGGGATCACCGAAGCCCGCACGCCGCTCCTGGATCAGGCTGCCGTACGGCTCCGGGACCGCGATCGAAACGCCGAGCGTTACGGTCCCCACGTCGTTCTCCTCAATCCGTGTGTCGTCCGTGTCGGATGGGTCAGTCGGGTCTGGTGGTGATGTGGCGGATGGCTCGGGCGGGGCCGGCGGCGAGGTGCCGGGGCGGTGATCCGGTGGGGCCGCCGCCGTCCGCCAGTGTGACGGTCGCACCGGCCGACTGGCCAGCGCTCGCCCCCGCGCCTACGCCGACCGACGGACGGAGCCGCCGTCCGTGCGAAGCGTGCGAAGGCGGGGTGCCGCCGGGGTCCGGACCCGGCGCCCGCCGGCGTCCGGACCGGGCGCCGGGCAGGCCGTCTCAGTGCTTGGCGGGCAGGAAACCGACTCTGTCGTACGCCTGCGCGAGGGTCTCGGCGGCCACGGCCCGGGCCTTCTCCGCGCCCTCGGCCAGGATCGAGTCCAGCGTCTCCGGATCGTCCAGATACTCCTGGGTGCGGGTCCTGAACGGGGTGACGAAGTCGACCATGACATCCGCCAGGTCCGTCTTCAGCGCGCCGTAACCCTTGCCGGCGTACTTCTCCTCCAGCTCCGCGACGGACGTGTCCGTGAGGGTGGAGTAGATCGTGAGCAGATTGCTGACGCCCGGCTTGGCCTCGGTGTCGAAGCGGATCTCCGTGCCGGTGTCGGTGACCGCGCTCTTGATCTTCTTCGCGGTGGTCTTCGGCTCGTCCAGCAGATTGACCAGGCCCTTGGGCGTGGACGCCGACTTGCTCATCTTGATCGCCGGGTCCTGGAGGTCGTAGATCTTGGCGACCTCCTTGACGATGTACGGCGCCGGGACCGTGAACGTCGGTCCGAAGCGCGCGTTGAACCGCTCGGCGAGATCGCGGGTCAGCTCGACGTGCTGGCGCTGGTCCTCGCCGACCGGCACGGCGTCGGCCTGGTAGAGCAGGATGTCCGCGACCTGGAGGATCGGGTACGTGAAGAGGCCGACCGTGGCACGGTCCGCGCCCTGCTTGGCCGACTTGTCCTTGAACTGCGTCATCCGGGAGGCCTCGCCGAAGCCGGTGATGCAGTTCATCACCCAGGCGAGCTGGGCGTGTTCGGGGACATGGCTCTGGATGAAGAGCGTGCAGCGCCGCGGATCCAGGCCGGCGGCGAGAAGCTGGGCGGCGGCGAGACGCGTATTGGCACGCAGCTCGGCGGGATCCTGGGGCACCGTGATCGCGTGCAGGTCCACGACCATGTAGAACGCGTCGTGAGTGTCCTGCAGCGCCACATACTGGCGCACCGCACCGAGGTAGTTCCCGAGATGGAACGAGCCGGCGGTGGGCTGGATTCCGGAGAGCGCTCGGAGATGAGGGCTCGGCGCGGAGCACCGCGTCTGAGGGCGGTGGTGGGTGACGGGTGGGCTTTCTGAGGCCATGTCCACCATTCTCTCAGGTGTGACCGACAGCTCGGGAACGGATCTCCGGGGCGCCGGGATTCCGGGCGGCGGGCGGACATCTCGACGTAGGGCCTGTTCAGCCGGGGCACGCCGGGAGCAAGGTTTCTTCATCCACCCTGTGAGCGACGATAGAAAGTGGGGCATCGCCCCGCCCACGCCGGACAACTTGTCCTGACCGATCGGAGAGTCCGTGTCGACAACGGAGAGCGCCATCGCCTCGGCGGAGGCCCACAGTGCGCACAACTACCACCCGCTGCCCGTCGTCGTCGCCTCGGCGGACGGCGCGTGGATGACGGATGTCGAGGGGCGGCGTTTCCTCGACATGCTCGCCGGCTATTCGGCGCTCAACTTCGGCCACGGCAACAGAAGGCTGATCGATGCTGCCAAGGCGCAGTTGGAGCGGGTGACCCTGACGTCCCGGGCGTTCCACCACGACCGGTTCGCGGAGTTCTGTACGCGGCTCGCCGAGCTGTGCGGCATGGAGATGGTGCTGCCCATGAACACCGGGGCGGAGGCCGTGGAGACCGCCGTGAAGACCGCCAGGAAATGGGGGTACCGGGTCAAGGGCGTACCGGACGGGATGGCCAAGATCATCGTCGCGGCCGACAACTTCCACGGGCGTACGACCACGATCGTCAGCTTCTCCACGGACAGCGAGGCACGCGCCGACTACGGACCGTACACGCCCGGCTTCGAGATCGTGCCGTACGGGGATCTCACCGCGCTGGACGCGGCGATGACCGAGAACACCGTGGCCGTGCTGCTGGAGCCGATCCAGGGCGAGGCCGGGGTACTGGTCCCGCCGGCCGGGTATCTCGCGGGGGTACGGGAGATGACCCGGGCGCGCGACGTGCTGTTCATCGCGGACGAGATCCAGTCGGGCCTCGGCAGGACCGGCAGGACCTTCGCGTGCGAGCACGAGGGCGTCGTCCCGGACATGTACATCCTCGGCAAGGCGCTGGGCGGCGGGGTGGTGCCGGTGTCGGCCGTGGTGTCCTCGGCGGCGGTGCTCGGGGTGTACCGCCCGGGCGAGCACGGTTCGACCTTCGGCGGCAATCCGCTGGCCTGCGCGGTGGCGCTGGAGGTGATCGCGATGCTGCGGACCGGTGAGTTCCAGCAGCGCGCGGCGGAGCTGGGCGACCATCTCCACCATGAGCTGGGGCTGCTGGTGGGCGGCGGTGCCGTGGAGGCGGTACGGGGACGCGGGCTGTGGGCCGGGGTGGACATCGTGCCGTCGCGGGGGACGGGCCGGGAGATCTCGGAGCGGCTGATGGACCGGGGGGTGCTGGTGAAGGACACGCACGGCTCGACGATCCGGATCGCTCCGCCGCTGGTGATCAGCAAGGAGGACCTGGACTGGGGGCTGGACCAGTTGCGGGC